>CALDVW010000129.1 GCA_937924405.1 uncultured Lysobacterales bacterium | reverse complement strand
TCGCTTTCGGGTCGGCCGACAGCGCGTTAACCACGTCCACCCAGTCCAGTGCGTGCAGGTGATAAAAATGCATTACGTGATCGTGAACATACTGGGCGGCGATCATCAGGTTGCGGATCAGCTGCGCGTTGGGCGGAATCTTGTAACCCAGTGCGTCTTCCACGGCGCGCACGGATGCGATGCCATGGACCAGGGTGCACACGCCACAAATGCGCTGGGCAAAGGCCCAGGCATCACGCGGGTCACGGCCCTGCAGGATCAGCTCGATGCCCCGCACCATGGTGCCGGAGCTGTACGCGCTGGTGATCTGCCCGTCATTGCTTCGTTCCGCCTCGATGCGCAAATGGCCTTCGATACGGGTAATCGGATCAACTACGACTCTTGCGTTCATTTTTCCTGTTTCTCCTTAAAGCTGGGCGCCGCGGTGGCTCAGGTGCGCGCCGGTCTGGCTGCGGGTCACGAATACCAGGAACCAGTGCATCAGTTTGCCGAACGGCAGGTAGATCAACAGCAGCGCCACGCTGAGGATATGCAGGCCGAGTAATGTCTCGTACCGTGCGCCCAGGTGACTGGTTGCGATCACGCCGGTAATCACCGGCAGGAAAGTCACCAGCCAGCTGAACCAGTCATCAAAGGTGGAAATGATGCGTTGTGCCGGGTTGGACAGCCTCATCACCAGTGCCGCGATCAGCGACACGATCGTGATGATGCTGATCGCGTAGATCACGTTGTTGGGCAGGGACGGCCAGGAAAGCCCGACCAGGTCCTTGAAAAACACGATATGGGGTAACAGGAAGAACACGATGATGGCCAGGCCGAAGTGAAACACGTAGCCGTTGATCAGCATGAACAGGGTCCGTTGCTTGTAGGCGGATTGTGGCCACAGGCGGCGGATGATTTCCCGGATTGCAGCCGAGAAAGCGGACCGCTCACGCGAGCTGCCGGCCGATGAGTCCTTGGTGCGCCACAGCAGGAAGAGGGACACGATGCGGAATACCACGCCGGCGATAAACACCGTAATGGCAAAGGTCAATGCCGGGCCGCGTGCAAATTCAAGCAGTTCCATTATTTGCCCTCCTTCAGAATTTTGTTTCTCTTGTTTCTTGCCATGATGGCGCTGGCTGCGCCGACAGCAGCGCCGGCGACAGCGGCGCCCCCGGCCCATTTGAGTGGATCACCCTTGGCGGTCGACAATGGTTTGTAGAAACCGCCGAGGTCCCAGAAACCCGGTTCGGAGCAGCCCAGGCAGCCGTGCCCCGACTGGATCGGGAAAGACGTGCCGCCGTTCCACTTGAGCGTGGCGCAGGCGTTGTAGGTGACCGGGCCTTTGCAACCCACTTCGAACAGGCACCAGCCCTGGCGTGCGCCCTCGTCATCGAAGCTCTTGGCAAACATGCCGCGTTCGTAGAATGGCCGCCGGTAGCAGCGGTCGTGGATGGCTTCGCCGAAGAAGGCCTTGGGCCGGTTCAGGTGGTCCAGTTCCGGGATCGAGCCGAAAGACAGCAGGTAAGAAATCGTGCCGGTCATTGCCTCGGGGATCGGCGGGCAGCCGGAGATGTTGATGACCGGCTTGTCGGTGACGATATCGGTGATCGGAACAGCACCGGTTGGATTCGGGTTCGCGCCCGGAATGCCGCCAAACGTGGCGCAACTTCCAACAGAGATCACGGCGAACGCGTCCTTGACGGTTTCCTCCAGCATCTGCAGGTTGGTAATTCCGGCGATGGTCGAGTAGATGCCATCGTCTTTCAACGGCACCGACCCGTCGACGACCACGATGTATTCACCGGCATTTTCCTGCATCGCCTGCATGCGGGCCTCCTCGGCAGCGTGGCCGGAGGCATTTTGCAGCGTGTGATGGTAGTCGAGCGAGATGAAATCGAAAATCAGGTCCTCGATCGACGGCGTGTGCGCGCGGGTTATCGACTCGGTGCAACCGGTGCATTCCTGGAAAGACAGCCAGATCACCGACTGGCGCCGGGCGTTCGCAATGCCCTGGGCAATCGCCGTTGCCGCCGTAGGCGGCAGTGCCATGATCGAAGCCGTGTAGGATGCGTACTTGAGGAACGTGCGGCGTGAAACACCGCGTTCGGTCAGCATCTCACCCAGGGTTTTTTTGTCATTCATGCGTTGTCTCCAGTTCGTTACGGATGCGCAGGGCAGCCGTTTCGATATCGACAGGGTGTGTCTTGAGAATTTCAGGAATCCGGCAAACAGCGATTTCTTCGCTGGCTATTTTTCGCTCCGCGCCGCGATGCCGGATCCACCACGCGCCGGGGTAGTTTGTCTCCCAGACCTCGGATTCGCCTGCCAGGTCCAGTTCCGCCCGGACCTCGCCGCGTCCGAGCATCTGCTCGAGTTCGGCCCGGTCCGCATCGGTCAGGGGCAGGCTTCTGAGATCGATCGCATCCTCCCGCCCGGAATCGGCCAGCGTCTCGAGCATGCGGCCGACTTCAGCCAGCACGGACAGAGCCATGCCGGTAACCTGGTCATCCAGGCAGTTTGTGCCGTTACCTCGACTCATGCCGCCACTTCCTGGTGCAGCCAGCCTTGCGTCAGTGAATGGATTGCTTCGCAGGCCACTGGTATGGCAGCTTTCACCGCGGGCGTCGGGTCCAGGCCTAACTCGGTGGAGGCAGGTTGAATCGCGATCAGTATCCGAATGCCGGGGCTGCGGCCGCGTATTTCCGCCGCGGCGAACAGGTCAGCCAGTGCGACCTCGTGCACGGTGCGGCGCTTGCCGGAAAGAAGCCGGTCAATTTCCCGTTCGCGGAAGATTCGCATGGTGCCGGGACGCTCGCCGATTTCAGAT
>CALDVW010000128.1 GCA_937924405.1 uncultured Lysobacterales bacterium | reverse complement strand
GGAACACCTTCTTGATCCAGCTTCTCGCGCAACGCAGGCAGGTCAATTTCATTGATACGCTGCAGTCGTGTCTTGACGTCGCCAAACTCGGCGTGAGCGATATCTATCGCCTGCTGGTGGGTGGCGGTGGGCCCGTAGCTTGAGCGGAATGTTCCCATCTTGGCCACTTCGATTCGCCGGCTGATTGAAACCGGCCCGATATCGTTGTACAGATCCCTCGCTTTATTGGTCTTGAGCTTCTCCTGAAGCTGAAGCAACTCGAGCTCAAGTTTGCGAGTCTGGTCACGGAGTTCCTGTGGCGCACTGGAACGCAACAAGGTTTCCTTGATTGCCCCGGTTTCGGTCAGCAGAGTGGCTATGGCTGACTCAGCGCCGGTAACCTGGCGGTTCAACTGATCGAGTTGCATGGCAAAAGCCGCGACTTCATTGGCGGATGCGCCTGGCAATCCACGTTCCTGTATCGAAATGACTTCGAAGGGCTGGCTCGTGCCCAGGTCGATCAGCTGGCCGTTGACGCGTTTGGCCAGGCTGACTGAATATTGACCAGGGGGAGCTTGTGGGCCAAGAAACTCGATGTACTCAGGCTTGTCGTCCTCAGGCTTCCACGGCGCTGAGAGGGGGTAACGAAGATCCCAGGCAACCCGGTGAAATCCCGCGGTGACCGGTCCTTCTATCCGCCGGACTATTTTTCCGTTGGCATCCGTCACAGTCAGGACCATCGCCGGAGCCTCCTCGATCTCTTCCTGCCTCAATGCCTCCCAACCGGGATAGGGCGTGTCTTCACCACTTTTCTCGAGTTCTTTTTCGGATTCGCGCCGTCGCTCTTGTGCCGTGGCCAGTTCTTCCTTCAGGTAGTACGTGAAAACGGCGCCAAACGGGGGGTTGGGCGCAACAAAGTAAGCATCGCCCTGGCTGGATTTTCCATTAACCTCGAAATCACCCAGCGGCAGTTTCTGGATATACCAAAGCGCATTTTTGGCCGGGAACAGAATGGCCTCACTCTGCAGTTTTTTCTGGTCAATGTGTCGAAGAGGGCTGTAGTCATCCAGGATCCAGAACCCCCGGCCGAAAGTGGCGGCGACCAGGTCGTTCTCACGGGTTTGAATGACCAGGTCGCGGAACGAAATAGTGGGCGAGCCACCAGCCAGCTTGACCCATTTTTCTCCGCCATCGATGGTGAAAAATACGCCGAATTCCGTGCCAGCAAACAACAGCCTCGGATTGACATGGTCCTGCACGACTCGCCACACGACATGGCGCTCCGGCAGATCGCCGGAAATACTGGTCCAGGTGCCGCCCCGGTTGGTGCTCTTGAAAATATAGGGTGTGAAATCTCCCGACTTGTGGTCATCGACCACGACATAGACAGTATCTGCGTCATACAGGTCGGCTTTGATATCGTTGACAAAAAAGTGATCGATGACGCCCGGTAATCGTTCAACGGTGCGCCAGTCTTTGCCACCATTCTCACTCACGTGGATACGGCCGTCGTCAGTACCGGCATAGATCAACCCTTCAACTACCGGAGATTCCGACAACGACGTCACCGTGCCGAACATGGACATGGCCCAGAGGTCCCAGGATGCGTCATAGCTCCAGACACGCCCCATCATGGGTTCGGTCAGGCGATCACGGCCGTGGGACAGGTCACCACTGATTGCAGTCCAGCTGTCGCCACGGTCATTCGAGCGCCAGACCCTCTGGCTGGCAAAATAGAGACGGGCCGGATCATGCGGGCTGATCAGGATAGGCGCATCCCAGTTGAATCGCTCGCTTTCCTCTCCTGCACCCGGTTGCGGCTGGATGTAAATAATCTCGCCAGTCTGGCGGTCGTAGCGAACGAGGTGTCCCTGTTGCCATTCCGAGTACACGATATCCGGGTTGGTCGGGTCAACCGCCGGCTGGTGCCCGTCGCCGAACAGGGTGATGAACCAGTCACTGTTGCGGATGCCGTTTACGTTATCGGTGCGGGACGGCCCGCCCTGGGTGTTGTTGTCCTGGGTGCCGCCATAGACGTTGTAGAACGGCTCGTCGTAATCCACCGCGACCTTGTAAAACTGCGTGACCGGCAGGTTGGCAACGAAACGGAAGGTTTCACCCAGGTCAAAGGATTCATACAGGCCACCGTCGGTGCCGTACATCAGGTAGTCGGGGTCATCCGGGTCGAATGCCATGGCGTGATGATCGCCATGCTTGTAGCCATGGGGTTGGGGAACGAACGTTTCCCCGCCGTCCTCGGTGATGTGAAGAGTCGCGTCCATCTGGTAGACGCGGTCGAACTGGTGTGGACTGGCGAAAATCTCCTGATAGTAATGGGGTCCGGTTCCGCCGGACAGATAATCACTTCGTTTTTCCCAGCTTTCGCCACCATCCTCGGAGCGCCAGAACCCGCCTTTGCGCCCCCCCAATTCGATTGTTGCATAGACCACGTCGGGATTGATGGGAGAAATTGCCAGTCCAATCTTGCCTTTGTCTTCCTCCGGTAAACCGGTGGTCAGTTCGCGCCAGGTCCGGCCTGCGTCGGTGGACTTGAAAATCCCCGATTCCGGGCCGCCATTCATCAGCGCCGCCACGTTTCGGTAATGTTGGTGTTTCACAGCGAACAGTATGTCCGGATTACGCGGGTCCATAAGAACTTCATTGACACCGGTATAGTCTCCGCCCGAAAGAATCAATTCCCAGTTCTCACCGCCATCGGTGGTCTTGAACAGGCCGCGGTCACCACCCGCCGACCACAGTGGCCCCTGGGCGGCCACGTAAACCACGTTCGAGTTGCGTGGGTCCACCACGATCATCCCAATGTGCTGTGAATCGCCGAGACCCATGTTTTTCCAGGTCTCGCCTCCGTCCAGGCTGCGGTAGACGCCGTCACCGTAGCCAACATGCCGCCCACTGACATTCTCACCCGTTCCAACCCAGATGGTGTTTCGATTATTGGGATCGATGGTCACCGAACCAATGGAATACGAGCCCTCGCCATCGAATACCGGTTTCCAGGTCGTGCCCCGGTTGATTGTTTTCCAGACTCCGCCGCTGCCGACTGCAATGTACCAGGTGCTGCGATTGACGGGGTCGATCGCTATGTCGGCGATCCGTCCGGACATCAAAGCAGGACCGATTCCGCGCCACTCGAGTCCTTCGAATGTTTTCTCATTCAGACCAGGTTTCGGATCGTCCTCGGCCAGGCTGGCCAGGGGTAAAAAGGACAGAATGAGGATGCAACCCGGGACAAGGGCCCGAAGGAATTTAGTCATGT
Organism: uncultured Lysobacterales bacterium; assembly: GCA_937924405.1. Taxonomy (GTDB): domain Bacteria; phylum Pseudomonadota; class Gammaproteobacteria; order Xanthomonadales; family SZUA-36; genus JAHEFT01. The sequence continues at coordinate 15,453 of CALDVW010000128.1, read as the reverse complement.
TTTTTCTCCGTGGTGCCACACGGGCAGCTGGCTAAAAATCCCGCTGAAACGAGCGACATGGCAAAGCTGTAATTCAGCCGGGAATTATGACACAAATGGGTTTAAAGTCGTATGCTCAGTGTCCCGGATACCAAGCAGGGCGATTGCCAACTATACTGAGTGACATGTCACGCAATTCTCATACAAATATTCGGTCTTTTGACCGGCACGATGCCAGGATCGAGAGAAATCCCGGAATGAGCTACGATGCGGACCTGTTTGGCCGGATCAGGATTAACCGCAGTGCGGTGGAACGGCGCGCTGCATCGATTGGAACGCGACGTTCGATCAAGAAGGATTACCAGGCAGCCTGGTTGCTCAGGGCAGTCAGCTGCATCGACCTGACGACGTTGTCGGGGGATGACACACCCGGTAACGTACGCCGCCTGTGCCAGAAGGCCAGGCGGCCGGTACGCGGGGATCTTCTGCAGGCGCTGGGTGTTGCGGACCTCAACATCACCACCGGAGCCGTGTGTGTTTACCACAACCTGATTGAGACAGCAGTGAAAGAACTGGAGGGCAGTTCCATTCCGGTGGCCGCGGTATCCACGGGTTTCCCGGCCGGACAGATTCCACTGCAGCTGAAGTTGGCACAGGTGCGCGAGTCCGTCGCGGCCGGGGCTTCCGAAATCGATATCGTCATCAGCCGTGCGCTGGTGCTGACCGGCGACTGGAAGTCTTTGTACGATGAAGTCAGGGCTTATCGCGAGGCCTGTGGCGAAGCTCATCTGAAAACCATTCTCGCTACAGGCGAACTGGCGACACTCAGCAATGTGGCGAAAGCCAGCTGGGTGTGCATGATGGGCGGCGCGGATTTTATCAAGACCAGCACCGGCAAGGAATCAGTCAATGCCACGTTGCCGTACAGCCTCGTCATGGTGCGCGCGATCCGGGATTACCTCGAACTGACGGGCTTCCGCATCGGGTACAAGCCCGCTGGCGGTATCAGTAAGGCCAAGGACGCATTGAATTACATGATTTTAATGAAAGAAGAACTTGGTAAACAATGGCTTACATCATCTTTATTCCGATTTGGCGCAAGCAGTTTACTGGGTGATATCGAGCGCCAACTCGAGCACCACGTCACCGGCAGTTATTCAGCTCAATACCGGCACCCCGCCGGCTGAACCAGGGAAGGGAAGCAGCATGGAAGTCAGAGATTTATTTGAACAACTAGATTATGGACCGGCGCCCGAAAGCGACAACCAGGCAATACAGTGGCTGAAAGAACGGGACAACTGTCTCGATCATTTCATCGGCGGCGAATGGACCACACCCGAATCGGGCGAATATTTTGCTTCACATAATCCCGCCAACGGTGAATTGCTGGCCATGGTGGCAGATGGAAATGAGGCCGACGTCAACCGGGCTGTCGCAGCTGCAGCGGATGCACTTGAAGGCTGGGTTGCCATGGGCGGACATGGGCGGGCCCGTTATCTTTACGCGATGGCTCGTCATATCCAGAAGAACAGCCGCCTGTTCTCCGTGCTGGAAAGCCTCGACAACGGCAAACCCATTCGAGAGTCGAGAGATATCGATATTCCATTGGTGGCCAGGCATTTCTACCACCACGCCGGTTGGGCCCAGGTCATGGGTGAGCAGTTTCCCGGTTATCGTCCGATCGGCGTGGTCGGTCAGATTATTCCCTGGAATTTTCCTATGTTGATGTTGGCCTGGAAAGTCGCGCCGGCGCTGGCAATGGGGAATACCGTGGTGCTTAAGCCGGCTGAATTCACTTCAGCCACGGCAGTCCTGTTTGCCAGTATGTGCCGCGAGATTGGATTGCCAAGAGGGGTTTTCAACCTGGTCCTGGGCGACCACAAGGCGGGAGAAGCGCTGACTGGACACCAGGAAATCGGAAAGCTCGCTTTTACCGGCTCAACCGAGGTCGGCCGGATTTTGCGTAAAGCCACGGCAGGCACCGGCAAGAAACTGACGTTGGAGCTGGGTGGAAAATCGCCCTACATGGTATTCGAGGATTCCGATCTCGACAGCGTCGTCGAAGGCCTGGTAGACGCGATCTGGTTCAACCAGGGCCAGGTCTGCTGTGCAGGTTCCCGCCTGTTGGTCCAGGAGTCGGTGGCAGAGCGCCTGTATGCGAAGATCAAGAGGCGGATGTCGAAACTGCTGGTGGGTGATTCGCTGGACAAGGGTATCGATATCGGCGCCCTGGTGGACCAGACTCAACTGGACCGGGTGAAATCGATGGTCGAGCTGGGAGTCGAGGAAGGCGGCCGGATCTGGCAGCCGAGATGTGAACTTCCTGAGGGCGGTCACTTCTATCCGCCAACCCTGCTGACTGATGTTCAGCCTTCAGCCACCCTGGCGCAGGAAGAGATTTTCGGACCCGTTCTGGTGGCAACGACTTTCCGCACACCTGCAGAAGCTGTTGCTCTGGCCAACAACAGCCGCTATGGACTGGCGGCCAGTGTCTGGACCGAAAACATCAATCTGGCCCTGGATATTGCGCCCCAACTCAAAGCCGGTACCGTCTGGGTAAATTGCACCAACGTATTCGATGCCGCTTCCGGATTTGGTGGTTACCGGGAATCCGGGTTTGGGCGTGAAGGGGGCAGGGAGGGGCTGTACGAATATCTCAAGCCCTTTTGGGAATCCCGCCTGAGCATGGATCCGGTACAGCAGCTGCCACGATTTGTTCCGGCCGAGGAGTTACCGGACAACGAAACACCGGACATCGATCGTACACCGAAGTTGTATATCGGCGGCAAACAGGTCCGGCCAGACGGCGGATACAGCAACGCCGCGTATAACGCCACCGGTACTGTCATTGCTGAGATACCCGCAGGCAATAGAAAAGACATACGTAACGCGGTAGAAGCCGCAAGAAAGGCGACAGGCTGGGGTACGGCAACGGCCCATAACCGGGCCCAGGTTATCTACTACATTGCTGAAAACCTGAATGCGCGGCGGGATGAATTCGTTCGCCGGATCGCCGAATTGAGCGGCAGGGAATTGGTTCAGGCCGAGGCGGAACTGGAGCTGTGTATTCAGCGAATTTATTACTACGCCGCCATGTGCGACAAGTATGACAGCCAGGTCCATTCGACGCCCATGCGAAATGTGACCCTCGCCATGAAGGAACCCCTGGGTGTCATCGGTATCGTTTGTCCGGAAGAAGCCGGCCTGCTGGGTTTTGTTTCCACCATCATGCCGGCTATCGCCATGGGCAATCGCGTGGTCGTTGTGCCTTCGGGCCATTACGCCCTGTTGTCATGTGATTTTTACCAGGTGCTCGACACTTCCGATTTGCCGGGTGGCGTAGTCAATATCGTGACGGGTGACCAGGAAGTGCTGGCTGAAGTGCTGGCGAAACATTATGACATAGAGGGTATGTGGTACTGGGGTAACCGGAAAGGCAGCCGCATGGTCGAATCAGAAGCAGCTGCAACCATGAAACGGACCTGGGTGAACTATGGTCTCTATCACGACTGGGAAGACGATGAACAGGGCCAGGGCGAGTCATTCCTGCGTAAATCAACGGAGATCAAAAATATCTGGATACCGTATGGCGAGTGAGACTTAATCTGCAGCCACACCAAGTTCCATTACCACCCATTCGCCATCTTCCGACTCGACTTCCACGGCGGTGGCGACAACGACTCGATTTTCATCGAACTGTCCACCGGCAAGAAAAGCAGTGCGGATCGCTTCCGCCCGCTCGGCGGCCAGTGCCTCGAGGTCTTCAGGACTGATTACTTCTGACGCCAGTAAACGATCGCGAAGACCGGCGGAGTATGCCAGCTCATCCAATTCCGGCCGGGCCCCGGCGTCATTTGCCGGTGGCGCCGTGTACTCCGCTTTGAGTGTTTCAAGTGAAACGTCCGGGAATCTTTCAATAAACAGGGATTCGAAGATCTGACGCACCTCGACGTCCAGCATCAGGTTTTCATCAACTTCTTTGACGGCGTCTTCGCCCAGGCGGTCCAGTACCGCTTGACGCAAGCGTTGATATTGCAGTGCAGGAGCATCTATTTGGGGGTCTGTCGCCCCGGTGATTTCCACGGTGAGTTCCGGACGTTGTCGCAGAGCTTCTTCCAGTTGGGCGATTTTTTCCAGTTCGGGAGGTGTCAGGTCAGAGCGCCCCGCCAGGAATTGAAACTGGCCTAGATCCTCGGCGTCTATTCCAATCAGGCTGCCCAGCAGGCGGAACGGGGCGGACACCACCTTGGTGATCAGGCCGGTGATGGCTTGCCAGACCACCCCGCCAATCCGGAACTCGGGATCGTTGATGTCGCCTTCCACCGGCAGGTCGATGTCGATGACGCCATCAGCATCTTTCAGCAGGGCGACGGCCAGCCCCAGGGGCAGGCTTGCTGCATCCGGATGATCAACTTTTTCGCCGAGGACGAGGTCACTGAGAACGATGTCGTTCTGACCATTGAGCTGGCCCTTGTCAATGAAGTAACCCAGGTCCAGATCCAGCTTTCCTTCGTCAATTTCCTGGCCCGCGAACTGGACGGTGTAGGGCGAAAGCCTGGACATCAGAAGATTTCTGAATTCGACCGACACGTCGGTATGTTGAATCGGGTCGAGGATGTTCATCGTGCCCTCGATGCGCGCCAGTCCGTATTCATCTACCTGACCTTCGAGACGGATACTCGATGGTTCGATGCTGTCTGTTGAAATGGTGGAGATCGTCCCGTCGAGATCGGTAATGGTGGTTGCGAAAGGCAGTGGCAGGGAAAGATCAGCGAAATCCATGGCGCCCTGTCCGATGGCCATTCCACCGACAATAACGGAAAAAGTATTATCTGATTGATCACTTTTCGCCGCGGCATCATCACTTTCGATTAAAAGCCCGTTTAGATTTGTGGTTCTGTCTTCATTGATCACCAGGCGCATGAAGGGTTGTTCGAAAATGACCCGAGACAGATGCAGGCTTTGGCTGACCGTTTCCAGGTCAAATTGATCAATCTCGAGACTTTTCCAGCCGATCAATGGCTTGTTTTCTATGCTATCGACAACTGCAAGGCCAGGGATGTTGATAGCTCCTCCCAGCTTGATTTGATCACCATGTTCCAGCGATATGTCCAAATTTGAATCGAAGGTACCCTGATTGATCAGAATACGGGCATATTTCTGCGCATAGGGTTGACCCAGTGAAAGCGGCAAGCCACGGGAGTGCGCCCTGGCGGTGAGTTTGAGTTCCGGAATTAGAGAAAGGCTGCCTTCTAGGCCGAAGCTACCACCTTCCATCAGGCCGCCGGTCAGATTGATGGGGAAAGCGCCGCCTTGCTGGTTGCTGATCTCATCGATGGTCAGCTGCAAATCCTGAATATTCATGGCGGCTGGCGGTTGGACGCCGTGGTCGGTAAAACCAATGGCGCCTTGTTCAATCGTTACGCGATTGATTCCGGCGGCCCATTGACCGGAATCAGCCGTATCCGCCCCGCCGGTCGGTTTGCTAACCGATTCCATCACCAGCTGCGACAAACTGAGTTCACCGCTTTGATCCAGCCATGAAACCAGTTTTGGCTCAACAATTTTCAGGTTTCTGAACTGCAGGGTCTGTTCGGGATAGCGCAGGGTGCCCCCATCAAGAGAGGCGCTGGCAATCTCCAGGAACCGGGTCGTCGGATCCAGTCCAGCCACCGACAGGTCCGTCAGTTCTACCTGCATGTTGTCAATATCGATGTCCGGTTCACCTTCGAGCCCCAGTTGTATCCGGTAGTCGAAACGCGCGGACAAGCTGGCGCTCATTGTATCCAGGGGCAATATGGCTTTGAGATACGCGGTGGTTTTGTCCAGCCTGGAACCGCTGAGAACCAGTTCACCCGCCGAAACGAATGGAGACAGTGCAAGCGAGCCCCGCCAGCTTAGCGTTTCACCATTTTCAAGTGCAATGGTCACAGACTGGTTGCCAGAGAGGTCGGGCAGGGTGCTGAGTTCGTGGATTTCTATATTGATGGGGCCAAGGTGAGTATCGACCGGAGTCGATGGAACGTTATCTACCAGGTCTCCGCTACCATCACTGATCCGGATCGACTTTATCAGAAGGCGAGGCAGACCTTTTTCTTCGCTTGCCGGATCAGCCGGTTGGTTTGCAGAAGCATCAGCCAGCAAACGACTCAGGCGACTGTCGTCCGGGTCGAAACGTTCAAAATAGAAGTAGGAACCTGTCAGATTGATTTCCCTGAAAGTCCAGGCCCAGTGCAACAGGCTGGAGAGTTCGAAATCAACCAGGAATTCGTCGAAACCCACGAGTTTGACGGAATCCCTGTCGTCCAGTTCAAAGTCCTGTATCCGCAGGGTCAGCAGGTAGGGATTGACCGCGGTTTTCCCGATGCGCGCTTCACGCCCCAAATCATCGCGAACAGAATTGATGATGCCATTTTTGATCAACAGCGGAACGAGGAAAAAGCCTGCCACGGTGTAAACCAGCACCGCGAAGATGGCCCAGAAACGTTTACGCCGCGGATTCAGCCATTTTTCCCGCAACGTCATGCCAAAAGTTTGCTCCTGGGAGGGTTTTGATTTTTCGCCTTGCTTCACTATGATGGAGTTCTTTTGAGCACGAACTCAGCGTAACATGAGAGGTCCAAGTCACGTCAAGTCTCTCATGGTAGACTCCCGAATCATTTGGTTTTAACAATGAATCCAGCAATGAAAAAAGCGATCCAGAGCTTACTCGCACTGGCCATTCCCCTGTTGGCCGGATGCGCATCCATGATGGCCACAGCAGGTAGCGGGTTGGCCGGAAACCTGAATTCAGCCATCATGAACCAGGATGATCCGGCCCTGGTCAGGGACGGAGCACCTGCCTACCTGCTGATGCTGGACAGTTTCGTGGAGGGCGCCCCGGAAAATATTGCCGTTCTGATTGCTGCAGCACAACTGTATTCAGCGTACGGAGTGGTATTCGTTGATGACCCGGTACGGGCCCGCAAATTGACGACTCGTGGATGGTCATACGGTCAACGCGCTTTGTGTGCGGCAGAAGAACTTGTGTGCGGCGTCTGGAACCAGAATTACGAAGATTTTGTTTTCCGCCTGGAGGTTCTAGGCAAAAAAGAAGTCGAGGCCCTTTACACGCTGGGTTTGAGTTGGATCGCATATATACAGGCACACAGCGATGACTGGTCCGCCCTGGCAAAGTTGCCACAGGCGCAGGCGACTTTGGTGCGCGTTCAGCAAATAGACCCGCAATATGAGCAGGCCAACGTCGAGCATTTTCTGGCCGTTCTCAATACTATCCGCCCGCCGGCCCTGGGTGGGGATTTTGAATCCGGCCTCGAACACTATGAAAAAGCCCTGTCGCTGTCGGGCGGAAAAAATCTTGGCATCAAAGTTGATTTCGCCCGCTATTACGCTCGAACGCTGTATGACAGGGAACTCCATGATCGTCTCCTGAACGAAGTTCTGGCGGCCGATCCGGTTCAGCAGGGTTACACCCTGTTCAATACGCTGGCGCAGAGTGATGCGCAGGAATTATTGGACAGTGCCGATGAATATTTCTGACAGGAGCTGAAATGACGCGTTTCAGAATCGTAAGTTTCTTTGCAATCTCGATATTGCTCTCCCATACCGCACCTGTGCTTGCACAGACCATCAAGCTTGCCACGATTGCCCCGGAAGGCTCTTCGTGGATGAACGACATGCGAGCGGGGGCCAAGGCGATTGAGGAATTTACCGACGGGCGTGTAAAGTTCAAATTTTATGGTGGTGGCGTTCAGGGCAACGACAAGCAGGTCCAACGCAAGATGCGGACCGGCCAGTTGCACGGCGGTGCTTTTACTTCCGGCGGCCTGAACATGTTCCAGAAAGACGCTGACCTGTTTGCTCTGCCGATGCTATTCGAAACGGTTGATGAAGCAAGGTATGTGCGCGGTTACCTGGAAAGCGAACTCCGGCAGCGGCTGGAGGATGCAGGCTACATCAATTTCGGGTTTGCAGCCGCCGGGTTTGCATACATGATGTCCAACAAGCCGATGCGCTCGTTACCGGATTTAAAAGGTCAGAAAGTCTGGATTCCTGAAGGAGACCCATCTGGATTTGCCGCTCTTCGCTCTCTGGGCGTGGCGCCGGTCGTCATGCCGGTTACCGATGTCATGACCGGACTGCAAACCGACCTTCTGGACAGCGTAACCGTTCCGCCGGTTGGCGCCGTGGTGTTCCAGTGGCATACCCGGCTGAAATACATTACCGACGCGCCAGTCGCCTACGTTTATGCATCATTGCTGATCGACAAACGGACCTTTATGAAAATCAGTCCGGAAGACCGGAAAGTAGTCCGGGACGTGATGGAAGGGATTTACCGGAAATTTGATCAAAACGGTGTGACGGATGCGAGTAACGCCATGCAGGCATTGATGGACAGCGGATTACAGATGGCCAAACCGAATGCAGCCGAAGTAGCCGAATGGCGCGGGATCGTGATTGCTTCCCATCGCAAGCTGGGTCAGGAGGGTGTTTTTGATGCTGATTTGCTGGATCGTATGATGACCCTGATCTCCGATTACCGCAGCGGTACTGCCGCAACCGGAAATTGAAGCATAACAACAACATGTTCACCCGCCTGGCGGAAGCAGGACGGTTTGCTGAAGACGCCGTTCTGGTGGTTATCCTCACCGGGATGATTCTGCTGGCGGCAAGCCAGATCGTGTTACGCAATTTTCTGGATGTGGGATTCATCTGGGGAGATGAGTTGCTGCGGATGCTGGTCCTGTGGATCGCGGTTGCCGGCGCCGTGGCAGCCAGTCGCACCGACAAACACATCAACATAGCCATTCTCGACCGATTTTTACCGGATAAACCGGCGCAGGCGGTGAAAGTTCTGATCCACCTGTTTACGGCTGTCGTTTGCGGGATAGTGACCTGGTTCAGTATCCAGTTTGTCCGTACAACGCATGAATTCGGTGATCTGCTTCTGGGTGATGTGCCTGCCTGGTGGCTGCAATTGGTATTGCCTGTTGGGTTCGGGCTCATCAGTTACCGCTATTTGCTGTTTGCCATAACAGATTTCACCGGTTTGTTCAGCAACGAGAGTAAGCGGTGATCGCTGCCGCTCCCCTGTTGATTCTGCTCGCATTGCTGGGCGCACCGTTGTTCGCCGTGATCGCTGCCAGCGCCATGCTGGGTTTCTGGAAAGAAGGGATAGACCTGCAGGCTATCGCGATTGAGTTTTACGGTATTGCCGAAATGCCGATCCTGCTGGCCATCCCGTTGTTCACCTTTGCCGGTTACCTGTTGAGCGAAAGCGGCGCTCCGAGGCGGTTGGTGCGTCTGACCGGAGCCCTGCTGGGATGGATGCCCGCCGGACTGGCCATTGTCTCGCTGGCCGCCTGTGCTTTTTTTACCGCGTTCACGGGAGCCTCGGGAGTCACCATTATCGCGCTGGGCGCATTGCTGTTCCCGGCCTTGCAGCAGGCGGGATACCCTGAAAAATTCAATCTGGGGCTGATCACTTCGGCAGGCAGCCTGGGGCTGCTTTTTGCACCGTCCCTGCCACTGATTCTGTACGGAATCGTAGCGGAGGTATCCATCGAGAACCTGTTTCTGGCCGGTATATTACCTGGATTCCTGATGCTGGTGATGTTGTCCGGCTACAGTATCTGGAAGAACCGCGCCGTGCGTGTTCCACTGGCGGACTTTTCCTGGCAGGAGGTTCGCTCTGCCACGCGTGAAGCGGCATGGGAAATACCTCTTCCCATAGTAGTTCTGGGCGGCATTTACAGTGGTTACTTCGCGATTTCCGAGGCAGCCGCGGTGACGGCGCTCTACATCCTGATCGTGGACGTTCTGATTCTGCGGGAAATACCTTTTGGCAAGTTGCCGGCAATCATGCGTGAATCCATGGTGCTGGTAGGCGGTATCCTGATCATCCTGGGCATGTCACTGGCATCGACCAATTACATGATCGATTCGGGCGTGCCGCAAAAGCTGCTCCAATACGTCAGCACCATGGTCACCAGCCAGCTGAGCTTCCTGCTGTTGTTGCTGGCGTTCCTGTTGGTGCTGGGCGCCATACTCGACATTTTTTCAGCTATCGTGCTGGTAGTTCCGCTGATCCTGCCCGTGGCGCTGCAGTTTGGCGTCGACCCGGTGCACCTGGGTATTGTGTTCCTGGCCACCATGCAGTTGGGCTATATCACCCCGCCGGTAGGCCTGAACCTGTTTATCGCCAGCTACCGTTTCGAACGGCCCATTGTTGAACTTTATCTTTCCACGCTACCGTTTTTCTTCTTCCTGACAATATCGGTCATTATCATTGCGTTCTGGCCCGGGTTATCACTGGCCCTGTTGAATTAGAGATATTTGGAATAAAAAGTCTAATAGTTTAATATAGTTGTATGAAGATTTTGATCTTGATCCTCGCTCTATTCATGACCGTGCCTCCGGTTCAGGCCGGCGTGTGCGATATGGATCAGGGACAGATTTCTTCGAACATGGTCGATTCAAAACATGATTGTTGTCCCGAAGACGACGCAGCGACTCAAGAGGAAGAAAAAGCCTGTGACGGCCAACTCCATTGCGGCGTATGTACCGCAGGGACAGTTGCTGTCCTTCCGATGAGTGATTCGCCAGTGACCTGGGAAAAGCAATATGTTTGCAGGTTGCTCACCGCCAGCCTGGCTCCCAGCCACACTTCTCCCCCTTACCGCCCGCCAATCTCCTGACCCGGAAACAGGTCGATTCACCGAATTGAGAATTGACCGTTCATTAAAATGAATATATGGCCCTGCACTGCATCGTGCACGGCAGGTTTGGGAGATGGAAATCATGAAAGTACAAAATGGCAGTATTTTGGTTCGCGTGTTGGGAATCCTAGCGGTTCTTGCCGTCGGTATCGCACTGGGCTTCATATACGCTGACCGGCAGGCGGGGGTTGATCAAATCTTCACCGCCGATAATGAAACGTCAGCAAGTGAAGCCGAGATACTCTACTGGGTTGCTCCGATGGATCCCAACTACCGTCGTGACAAGCCGGGTAAGTCACCGATGGGCATGGAACTTGTTCCCGTCTATGCCGACTCCGGAACGGATGGTGATGTACCCCCCGATTCCATCCGGATTGAACCGTCAGTGGAGCATAACCTCGGAGTACGCGTACAGGAAGCCGGAATCAGGCCATTGTGGCGCCGGATAGAAGCCACGGGCTATGTCGGCATGGACGAGAACAGCCTCAATCATATCCACCTGAGAACGGAGGGCTGGGTCGAAAGACTGCTGGTCGATGCGGAAGGCGAGCGTGTGGTCGAGGGGCAATTATTATTCGAATTCTATTCTCCCGAATTGGTCAATGCGCAGATGGAGTTTCTGCAGGAACAGAAGCGGGGCGATCTGCGCCTGTTGAGAGCATCAAGAGTGAAATTACGGGCGCTCGGGATGGTGGACACCGAAATCGACGAACTGGCCGCGCGGGGCGAGGAAAAGCAGACTGTCAAGGTGTTTGCGCCGCGCAGCGGCATTATCACTTCGCTGCATGTGCGCGAAGGCATGTTTGTGAAGCCGGAAATGGAAGTGATGAGCCTGGCCGATCTGTCCAGTGTCTGGATGCAGGCCGAGGTGTTTGAAGCGCAGGCAGACTGGGTGGCCGAAGGGCAATCGGCCGAAGCCCGCCTGGGCTACATGCCGGGTGAAGTATTCAGCGGGCAGGTTGACTATGTCTATCCGGTGCTCGATCCGGAGACCCGAACGCTTCGGGTGCGACTTTTTTTCGATAACCCGGGTGAGCGTCTCAAGCCCAATATGTATGCGGCAGTGACCATTTTCGGTAGCACACACCAGGACGCACTGACCATTCCCAGGGATGCCCTGATTCGGGCGGAAGGTAATGACCGCGTAATCGTTGCGCTGGGTGAGGGACGCTATCGAAGTCAGGAAGTGATGACCGGCATCGAAAGCGGTCCCTGGGTGGAAATCATTGCCGGCCTTGAAGCGGGGTCCATGGTCGTGACTTCCGCCCAGTTTTTAATCGACTCTGAAGCCAGTCTTGCGGGCAGCCTCAGGCGCATCGAATCGGCGGATTCAAACCAAGGCGAACCGCCGACTGCCACGGTGTTCGGGTCCGGTCGCGTCGAAGGGGTCAATAGTAACGAAGGATGGCTGATCATCCGGCACGGTCCCATTGATGCACTGGGATGGCCCGGCATGACGATGCAGTTTGATGTCACGAACGAAGTGAATCTTGCCAGGGTCCAGGTCGGGCAAAGCGTGCATTTTTCAATCCGCCCGGATGAACAGGGCGTCTTCATGGTTGACATGATCCACCTGGTGGATACCGATGAAGAAAAGGTCAGCGGAGAAGGCGGAGGCATGGATCATGATTGAGTCCATCATTCGCTGGTCGGTCGACAACCGTGTTTTGGTCGTTCTGATGACGATCATTCTCACGGCTGCCGGGATTTATGCTTACCGGGAAACCCCGGTGGACGCCATTCCGGACCTTTCGGACGTACAGGTTATCATCAAGACGCCGTTTCCCGGGCAGGCGCCGAAGGTTGTCGAAGATCAGGTCACCTATCCGTTGAGTACTGCCATGCTCTCCGTGCCAGGGGCCCAGACGGTTCGCGGCTACTCTTTCTTCGGCGACTCCTATGTTTATGTGATTTTCGAAGATGGCACCGATATCTACTGGGCAAGATCCCGGGTGCTCGAGTATCTCAACCAGGTGGCTGGTCAACTGCCTGATTCAGCACGTCCCGCACTGGGTCCGGACGCAACCGGAGTCGGCTGGATTTACGAATACGCGCTGGTTGACAGAACCGGAAAGCACGACCTGGCCCAGCTTCGTTCTATTCAGGACTGGTTCTTGAAATTTGAACTGCAGACCGTGGAAGGAGTGGCGGAAGTTGCAACGATTGGCGGCATGGTGCGTCAATACCAGGTTGTTTTGGATCCGGCGGCGCTGCGGGCCTACAACCTGCCTCTGTCCGTCGTTCGCCAGGCCATTCAGCGGGGTAATCGGGAAGTTGGTGGATCGGTTATTGAAATGGCAGAGGCCGAGTACATGATACGCGCGACCGGTTATCTGAATTCCATCGAGGATATCCAGGCTATTCCGCTGGGAATGAACCAAAACGGAACACCGATCCGTTTGGCCGATATCGCCGATATCCGGCTCGGCCCGCAAATGCGAAGGGGAGTCGCTGAATTGAATGGTGAAGGCGAGGTGGTCGGCGGTGTCGTCGTGATGCGGTTTGGCGAGAATGCACAAAGTACCATCGAGGGGGTGAAAAACCGCCTTTTCGAATTGAAGAACAGCCTGCCGGAAGGGGTTGAAATCGTCGAGACTTACGACCGCTCCTCCCTGATAGATCGTGCCGTGAAATCACTACAGGAAAAATTGGCCCAGGAAGTCATCGTTGTGGTCCTGGTCTGCCTGCTTTTCCTGTTTCATTTCCGTTCTTCCCTGGTCGTGGTCATCAGTTTGCCGATCGGAATACTCGCGGCGTTCGTCATCATGAGAATCCAGGGCTTGAATGCCAACATCATGTCGCTGGGTGGTATAGCGATTGCAATTGGTGCGATGGTTGACGCGGCGATCGTGATGATCGAAACGATGCACAAGGCCATGGAGCGTGAAGATTATGACCCGGAAAATCACTGGGAGGAGGTAAAGCAGGTGGTCGTGCAAGTTGGCCCACCCCTGTTTTTCTCCCTGTTGATCATTACTTTGAGCTTTCTGCCTGTTTTTACCTTGCAGGCGCAGGAGGGGAAGCTGTTTGCGCCGCTGGCATTCACGAAAACCTATGCGATGGCGGCGGCGGCATTCCTGTCGATTACCCTGGTACCCGTGCTGATGGGCTATTTTATCCGCGGCAAGATCACTCATGAGCGCCGCAATCCGCTGAACCGCCTCCTGGTGTGGGTGTACCGTCCGGTCATCGCTTTGGTAACGAGATTTCCCGGTTCTGTGCTGGTGTTGGCCCTGTTGGTGCTTGCCATCGGATTCTGGCCCCTTAAACAATTGGGTTCGGAGTTCATGCCGGACCTAAATGAAGGCGACCTGATGTATATGCCCACAACGTTCCCGGGCATCTCCATTGGAAAAGCCCAGGAGTTGCTGCAGCAGACAGACAAACTTATTCGCACTGTACCTGAGGTCAAAACCGTGTTCGGCAAGATCGGCCGGGCGGACACGGCGACCGACCCTGCGCCGCTGACCATGATTGAAACCGTCATTCAGTTGAAACCCCAATCTGAATGGCGCGCTGGTTTTACCATGGATGACATTCGCAGGGAACTCGATGAAAGAGTCCGGTTTCCAGGATTGACCAATGCCTGGGTCTGGCCCATCAAAACGCGAATCGATATGTTGGCGACCGGCATCAAGACGCCGGTGGGCATCAAAGTGGCCGGCCCTGATCTGGATGTCATCCAGGAAATTGGGACCCGTATCGAAGACATCATAGGCGAGGTGCCTGGCACGGCGAGCATCTATTCCGAACGAGTTGCAGGTGGCCGCTATATTACCGTCGATATTCAGCGTGAGGCTGCCTCCCGTTATGGCCTGAACATCGATGACGTCCAGGATATCGTGACGACTGCAATTGGTGGGATGAATGTGACCGAAACCGTGGAAGGGTTGGAGCGTTACCCGGTCAACATCCGCTACCCCAGGGCGTCCAGGGATTCCCTCGAGAAACTTCGGGAATTACCCGTCGTGACACCAGGCGGAATGCAGATACCGTTGAAGTCCGTGGCCGATATTCGTGTTGAAGACGGGCCACCGATGATAAAGAGTGAGAATGCCCGCCTCAATGGCTGGGTATTTATCGATATCGAGGGCACGGACATCGGCAGCTATGTGCTTGAGGCCAGGCGGGTCCTGGGTGATCAACTGGACCTGCCGCCTGGCTACTCACTCGACTGGTCAGGGCAGTATGAATACATGCAACGGGCCAAACAGCGTCTGCAACTGGTCGCGCCGATCACGTTGGCTGTCATCGTGCTCTTGCTATTCATCAACTTCCGTAACATGGCAGAGGTGCTGATTATTCTCGGGACCCTTCCTATGGCTTTGATTGGCGGTATCTGGCTTTTGTACCTGCTGGATTACCACTTATCGGTTGCCGTTGGCGTCGGCTTTATTGCCCTGGCAGGCGTGGCCGTCGAAATTGGCGTCATCATGCTCGTTTATCTCAAGCAGGCCTGGCTGGAACAGAACCGCATAGCGCTGCAGGAAAACCGTTCCTGCAACCGGCAGGACCTGGACCGGGCCGTGGTCAACGGAGCGCTGCGCCGGGTGCGACCTATCATGATGACCGTTGCCGCCATCATCGCCGGACTGCTGCCCATTATGCTTGGCAGCGGAACCGGCTCGGAAGTCATGAAGCGTATTGCCGCGCCCATGGTTGGCGGAATGATAAGCGCGACGGTGCTGACCCTGGCATTGATTCCCGCGGTTTTCGTTTTATGGCGGGGCTATCGTCTCGGGGGTGAAACCAATGA
>CALDVW010000127.1 GCA_937924405.1 uncultured Lysobacterales bacterium | reverse complement strand
CTCTTGGGACGTTTGAATCGCCCACGTTACGATGGTGATGAGAGAGGTATCCGTTAACCCTTTCCAGGACAATCAACTGTCAGGAACAGTTGCTTAGCGAACAGGGACGTCTCGAGCGTGTCCTGGAAAGGGTTAACGGATACCTCTCCTGCGACAACCTTAAATCGCGGGCATGGTCAGCTCCTGCAGATTTGGGGGGGGTCAGCCGCAGCCACCGCTGGCCGGGGCGCGCTTCATCTCCAGTTTGACCTTGGGCTCAAACTCGATTTCGAATGCATGGGGATTCGGCTCCGCGGCCGGATGCCTCGACCCGATCGCAGCGTCGAAACGGTAGGCCGGCTGATCGTTGGCGCGGTTGCGCACCAGGCGTTGTTCGACAAATACCGGTTCGGCGTAAGTCCGGATCCAGTTATTCACGCCGCCTTCAAGGATATATACGTTCGGCAGGCTTTCCGCTTTCAGTGTTTTCCAGGCTTCGGTGGCGGCGCTCTCATCGTTTCCCATGGTGATGAACACCGTGTTGGCCGGCTGCAGCATGAACTCCCGGGCCGTATCGATCACTGCATCAGGCTCCAGGCGCTGTGCGCCGTGAATGTGGAACTGGTTGAAGTGACGCTCATCACGTACATCCAGCATCACGGCCTTGATCCTGGCATCGTGGATCACGCTTAATAATTCGGCGGGTGAAATTTGCACCGAGCGTTGGTCCACTAATGCAATCTGCTCAGTCTCGATCCTGTTCCAGCGATCGGCATTGTCCGGCTGCCCGATCACCAGGCTCAGCGTCGCCAGTGCAACCAGCGCCGCTGCGGCCGGGACTGCCCAACGCGGTGCCTTCTGTGCCGTTTCGCCGCCGATAGCCGCCTCGATTTTTTCGGCGCCCCAGAACATTAACAGGGCCATTATGACCACCGCCAGCACCACCATGCCGTAGTCCAGCCCGAACAGCTCGGGTAAGGTGAAGCGGCCCATGTAGGAACTTTCGAAAAACACGCCAAAGCTATCGACCGTCTCGCCAAACACGAAAATTCCGGACAGGACACCGAGGACGAAAAATACCCCGTCGACCTTGCCGGTAGCCATCGCAACCAGCGAAGTGCCGGGGCAAAAACCGCCCACGATAAAGCCCGCGCCCATGATCAGCCCACCGACGATACCGGGCCACAAATAGGTTGGCGGCACCCAGACAAGGTTGTAGTCCAGCAGGCCGACCGACGAGGAGAGGAAGATCAGCGTGCAGGCCACAATGATGGCCGTGAACATCACCTTGAACACGGTCAGGTCCTTGAAATAGAACTGTGCCGCCAGTTTCCTGGAATTGCCGAAACCGGCTGTCTCCAGCGTGGCTCCGAACAGGATTCCGATCAGGAGGTAGATGCCGTAAGAGCCATACTGACCCAGCAATTCGGCCAGCGGTAGTGGAAACGTCGTCATGTTATCTACCCCCTAATTCCAGTAACGCCGCAGAAAATACGCCAGTGCATAAGCCCCGGCGAACACCGCGAACATAAATGCCCAGCTGCCGACCGACAGCACTGCGCCCCCGGACAGCGCCTGTCCCGAAGTACAGCCGCGCGCCAGGCGCGCGCCGTAGCCCATCAGGGCGCCACCCAGGAAGGCCATCATCCAGCGGGTTTTGTTGCCGATCTGCGGGCCCTTGTTGGTCTCAACCCTGACCCGGCGGCCAAGCAGGCCGGAGATGAATCCGCCCAGGATGGTGCCCGCGGTCAGGTAAACAATCCAGCTGTTCAGGGGATTCGCACTGCCACCGGCCATTTTCAACAGGTAGGGAACCTGGTCGATGTGTTCCGGCGCAACGATGTTCTGCACGTACACCAGAAAACGGTTGATTCCGCCCGATGCACCCAGGCCGGTTCCGGTAATGAAAAAGGCCAGGAACAGGACGACTCCCAACAGCGTACCCGCCAGGTACGGGTTCATGTAAGGCTTGGCTCGTTCAGTCATTGGCAGACTCTCCATGGTTTTGTTCCACATCTTCCCAGCCGCTGATCATCGACTTGATCCCGGCGCCTGCTGTATCGCCGGCGGCGGTCGTGAGGTAGACGTGCATCACGATGAATGCGGAAAACGCCCAGGCCAAAAAGGTGTGGACCGGCGCCAGCACGGGCAAGCCACCAAGACTTGCGGCCAGGTGCGGCCACTCCTGCATGCCCCAGATGAGGACGCCGGTAATGACCTGGGCGGGTAAAAATACGTTCAGGATGGCGAGATAGGTGATCTGCTGGAGCGGATTGAGACGATGCTCCCTGGTTTTTTCCAGCGGATGCGGTTCGCCCGCGAAAATTCCACGTGAGTAGTACATCGTTTGCGCTATGGCGCGCCCGAAGAATCCTTTCGGCGCCGGCAAAAAGCGCTTGATGGTGCCGCTGGCCACCGTGTAAAACAGCGCCAACGCTGCATTGATCAACAGGATGAAACCCAGCACGTTGTGTACCTGGACGATATAGGAAAAGCTGAAGATGCCAAAAAAATGTGGTTTGTGAATGATCAGGCCGGTGAAGATCAGCATCAGGATGGCCCCGGCCTGTAGCCAGTGCCAAAGCCGTTCATAGGCGTCATACATGTAAACGCGCTTGCGGGCATGACGGCGGCGCGGGCGGCGGCGGTTGGCGACATAGCGGCCGGTGGCATGCACCGTCACACCGAGTGAAATTCCCAGGAACATCAGCAGCCCGGCCTGGTCGACCAGGTCGACAGCGTCCAGCCCGATGATGTAGTAGCCCTCTGTGCGGAGATCCGGTGTAAATTTGGCGCCGCCGCCAAGTTCGTCAATTCCACCGGAAAGCGTGACTGGCGATGCATCTTCAATGGCAGGTAGCAAGCCACCCGGGAGGTGGTCCGACAAAGTAAAAGCCGCTGCAAAAACCGAGTCCGCACCGTGGCAGTTCCTGCATTCTCGGGTGGCCCACTGGCCATTTACCACGTTGTGGCTGACCGGGTACGGCGTAACCGTGCTGGCCAGTTGTACATTACTCAGGCCACTGTCCAGCAACCTGCTGCGAACCGCCTCGGCCTGGGCCGGTGTCCCCAGCGTCAGCTCAGGCCCCCATACCTGGCCATCTGAGTTGCTGTCAAACAGGTCATGCAGATCCGGATGCAGGCGCCCATTGACATACAGGGCCGCGAGCAGTTGATCGGCTGTCACCTGGGTAGCAGGTTCGCCGGCGGTCCAGTGCCAACTGCTGACCAGGTTGAACGGCGCCAATTTGCGCTCACCGCCGACATTTTCGCGTGGCAGCATGACCGGCCTGAAACCGTCGATCAGGCTGTTTGCAGAAGCCGGGTCGCCTTCGACATCCCGGTATTGGCGTTGCGGCCTTCCATCCGGATCGACCAGGGTCCAGTCAATCGCCTGCAAGGCCGGGCCATACAACCTGGGAATATGGCAGGCTTCGCAGGCCAGTGAATCAAAGTGCCGGCTTTTGTACGGCAGCCACTCGTGAACGTTCTCAGCAGTGTGGCAGCCCTCGCAGCGCCGCATGCTGTTTTCACTTTGCGCAGTGCCCTGCCCCTGGCTTGAACCGCCTTTGGCCAGCTGGTGCAGCGGCCGGGCCAGATAATCTGCACTGGTCAACCTGCGCGGGTCGAAAACCAGGTGAACCGGCCGGCTTTCGCGGCGCTGCTGAAAATATACCGGGTTATTCAGTGAGTAGTGGCAATTCACGCAGCCTACAACCCGGTCGGCATGAACATCGAACGGGTGAGTAAGCAGTTCTTTACCGGCTATATTCAGACCGCTGTTTGACACTTTTTGCGGCGAGATAATTTCACCGGTACGGTCGGTCATGCTGCGCCCATCCGGACCGGATGGCACCGTCAGGGGAATATCGAGATCGTTGCCGACTATCCCGTGGCATTGGGCGCAGTTTTCATCGCCTGGCTTGTGAATGTTCAGGCGGCCATCGGCACCCGGTTCGGCGCCAGGGTCTGCATGGCAGGCCAGGCAATCCATTTCCTGCTGGCCGAATACCCCTGCCGCCACGTGGTCACTGGAGTCCCTGATGAACGCGGTGTCGTGGCAGGCGCCACAGGTCGTCATCACCGACAACGTATTTCCACTTACGGAAACTGCCTCGCCCCCGCTATCCAGCAGCTCGAATTCTGGATGAAAATCATTGGCTGCGACCGTGGCCGAGGCCAGCAGGCATACGAGCAGAACCCCGGCTGGAATTTTCATCATTGCGCTCCCGCCCTGATCCGGTCCGAGCTGCCCCACTTGATCGGGTCACCGGGGTAGCCGAGGGCTTCCCAGTCCATGCGGCCGTCTTGCGAATGACAGGCCTGGCACTGCAGGGCCCGGGTCTTGGGCGCCACCATGTGGGTTTGTGGCCAGAACATGGTGGTTTTGGCGAAACCGTATTCACCGCTATAGGGCACACCGGTGATTTCAGAACCCAGCCTCAGGGCCTGGTCCCAGTCGAACTCCTTCCAGAATCCACCTTCTCCTGCAGTAACCGGCTGCAGGAGATGATTGAGCTGACTGTCATAGGGCTGGGTTGCACGGTGGACTTTGAAAGGCCAGATTCGGGCCCCGGGGTCAACAATGCTGCCCCTGGGCCGGTTGAGGGCGGTTTCACCCCCTGCTTCGATCTGATCACCCAGCAGATAGCGGCCGGCAAGGCCGTTATACCAGTAATACTCGGGCTCCAGGTTTTTCTGGTAGACAAAACTGCCCTTGATCTTCATGTATTCGTGGGTATTTTCTTCCCGGCCCTCCTCACCGGCCGAGGCCCAGTCCCAGTGAGTCTTGGTGGCCTGTTTCACAGCCACCTGGGGAATATGGCAAGTCTGGCACGCCAGCGTGTCTGTGTGCGCGTTGATCCGGGCGTCTGCATGCAGTTTTGGCATATGACAGTCGGTACAGGCAATCTGATTTTCGTTGTCTACACTGACAGAAATTGAGCGTCCACCGATCACATGGTCACTGGTCTGGTGGCAATCGACACACTGGAAATCATACCTCCCCATGTGAACATCGATGTCGGCACTGGGGTAGTAGAGGCTTTCATCGAGGTCGCCATGCTTAACGGCGTTACCGCCGCCGCCGCGAAAATGGCAGCCACCGCAGTTGTCGCGCGTGGGTACAGCAACGCTTTGCGCCGCGGCCAGCAGGTCAGTGCCTTCCAGGGGCAGGCCCTTTTTGCCTTTCTTGTAGCCACCGCTGTTGTCATGGCAGGCCAGGCAATCGACGTTCGCCGTGTTTTCAAAGTCGAAATCCTGATCTTCCCAGCCATAACCCGCATGACAGGCGGTGCAGCTGGCCCAGTTGCCCTGGATGCCAATACAGAAATTGTTGATGGTGTTCTTTTTACCGGTCGAAACCGGCTGGTCGCGCCCCTCTACTTTTACCGGGTCCGACTGCCAGCGCCAGTGGGCCGTGTGAATCACCTGCTCGCCCGCGTTTTCATGACAGGAAAGGCAGGCCCGGGTGACTTCCTGGCCGGTTTCAAAGGGGCCCTCAAACAGGTCCTTGTGATCCACGTGGGCCGGCCGGCGTGGCATCGAGTCCCACGGCCGGTCAATATCACGGTGTTCCGTCGTCGCCTCGGCGCCGGTGAAGTACCATATCGGCACTGCCACCAGGATCAGCAGGAATAGCAGGCCGGATATCCAGCCTTTTTTCGAGTCATTCATGTCCACACCTAAACATGCATTACTTAATAATTTTATAATTTAGATTTTACTAATTTAGGTTTTTCTAGTATATATTTCAAGAGTGACCTAGATGATCGAGATCAAGTGAAAGAGGGATGGTTTTGAGGCGGGATATCTTCGCGGGCGTGCCCGCTTCCAGCGGCCGGAGGCGGCCAGGCGGCCTCTGCGCTACTACAGGCCGAAGGGGTACTGAATCACGATATTTTCGGCCCTCTCAGGGCCGGTTGATACGATGTGCACGGGAGCGCCACACAGCTCTTCCATCGCTTGCAGATAGCTGCGTGCATTCGCTGGTAGCTCGTCCATCGAAGTCGCTCCGCGTGAACTTTCCGTCCAACCCGGGAAGCTTTCGTAGACCGGCTCCAGATCGGCCCAGCACTGCGTGTCCAGTGGCGGAGCATCCAGCAATTCGCCACCCAGCCTGTAGGCTGTGCAGATTTTTATTTCATCGAAGCCATCGAGCACATCGAGCTTGGTCACGCAGAAGCCGGTGACTCCATTCAGACTGACCATCCGGCGCAAGGCGACAGCGTCCAGCCAGCCGCAGCGCCTGGGGCGCCCGGTGGTGGCCCCGAATTCATCGCCCCGGCGCGCCAGGCGTTCGCCAGCAGAATCGAATAATTCAGTTGGGAACGGGCCGCCACCCACCCGCGTGACATAGGCCTTGGTAATGCCCAGCACGTAATCAATGGCGTCAGGACCGACACCGGCACCGGTGCAAACCCCACCCACCGTGGTGTTTGAAGAAGTCACGTAGGGATAAGTGCCATGGTCGATATCCAGCAGACTGCCCTGGGCCCCTTCATACATCACGCGCTTGCCCTGCGCGCGAAGTTCATACAAGCGCCCGCTGACGTCAGCAACGTGGCCGGCAAAATACTCGCCCAGCTCCTTTGCCTGGTCGACCATCTCCCTCATTGACACGGGTTCCACGCCAAAGCGTTCGGTCAGCACGAAATTGTGGAAGTCGAGCACGTGCTCGATCTTTTCCTCGAGCGTGCCGGGATTCATCAGGTCAGAAGTACGCAGGCCGCGCCGAGCCACTTTGTCTTCGTAGGCCGGTCCTATGCCGCGGCAGGTTGTTCCGATTGCCCGGTCTCCGCGCGCTTCTTCACGCGCGCGATCCAGCATCTCGTGCCAGGGCATAATAATCGCGCAGGATGGCGAAATGCGGATGCGCGGCCGCACTTCGACGCCCTTTGCCTCCAACTCCTCGATTTCTTCCCGCAGGGCGGTCAGCGACAGCACCACGCCATTGCCTATAAAACACTCCACACCGGGTTGCAAAATACCGGACGGGATCAGGTGAAGCACCGTTTTCTGGCCGTCAATTACCAATGTATGGCCGGCGTTGTGGCCACCCTGGAAGCGGACGACTGCGTCGGCGTCCTGGCTAAGCAGGTCAACAATTTTACCTTTTCCCTCGTCGCCCCACTGGGTGCCGAGAACTACGATGCTTTTGTTCATAAAGTGCTTTTATTCACAATTTTTCAATGGAGAAATTGAAGCAGAAACGCACCGGCGAGCATGCTGATGATGCCTCCGATACGGATGGTTTTAGGATTGAACTGAGACAGATCACGCATGGTATTTTGCCAGAACCGGGGCGCAAAAAACGGCAACAGGCCCTCGATGATCAACAAGAGGGCGAAAGCCGTCACCAGGTCCCGAAGCAACATGATGAACCTGTTTTACTGTTCGCCGGCAGTATCGCTACCGAAATACTCGAAGAAACTCGAAGCCGGATTCAGCACCATTACATCGCTATTGCTGCCAAATGAATTGCCGTAGGCCTGCAGGCTGCGGGTGAATGCGTAAAACTCTTCGTCCTGGCCAAAGGAATCGGCGTAAATTTCCGTGGCCGTGGCGTCGCCTTCACCGCGCAATGTCTGGCCGTCACGTTCCGCTTCAGCCAGCAGGACCTGCACTTCACGATCTGCATCCGCGCGGATTCTCTCGGCCGATTCACGGCCCTCGAAGCGGTACAGGTTGGCCTCCTTCTGACGGTCGGCGGCCATGCGGCGGAAAACGGATTCACGCAC
>CALDVW010000126.1 GCA_937924405.1 uncultured Lysobacterales bacterium | reverse complement strand
ATGGCGGGTATCCTTGCTGATTGAGCTAACCAGCGAAGAACCAGCCAATAACGATGCTTCGCCCGGCCTCAGGTCCATTGCCATGCCATTGGTCGCGAGACGGTAGCTGTGAACGGGAACTGCCTCTCTTCCCAATAACGCGGCTACTTCCAGGGCGAACTCTTCGTGCCGCTCGTTGATGTATTTCAGGTAGGCAACGGCATTGGAAGAATGCAAATCCAGCCGGGGTTCGCCGCTGGCGTCAGGCGCTGTGGGCAGCAGTTGAATTACGTTGTCGTCACCGCTGTCCGCGGACAGGGAACCGCCGTCATAGAGGGCCACCGGTGGATCCTGCAGTTCGATCACATAGCGCTGGAGCTGGGGCGAAGAATCCACATGGCTCTTTGCTATTGCGGTTCCCGCCAACGGTATAAAAAGAAGCACTCCGATTACAACTGCGAGCGCGGTGCCCGCCAGGGCTTTTATAAATCCATTTGTCATATCAATCCCGTCCGTGGCTCCTGGCCGGATTCCTCATGGTGACTAATTCTTCCGCCGCCGTTGGGTGTATCCCAATGGTAGTGTCGAATTGTTGCTTGGTCAGCCCGGATTTTACCGCTACGGCGAAACCCTGGACAATTTCAGGCGCATCCGTCCCGACGATATGCAGACCGACCACCTTCTGACTTTCATGATCCACAATTAGTTTCATCATGGCTGTTTCGTCGCGCCCGGACAGTGTGTGTTTCATCGGCCGGAACTCTGACAGGTAGACATCGATGACGCCGATGTGGTTCACGGCATCTTCCTCGCTGTAGCCGACGCTGCCGACCGGGGGCTGAGAAAATACAGCGGATGGACCGAATTCGTGATTAACGGGCCGTAGCTGCCCGCCAAAAACGGAATCGGCGAACGCATGGCCCTCGTAAATCGCCACCGGGGTCAGGTTGACGCGGCTGGTGACATCGCCAACCGCGTAAATATGTTCAACGCTGCTTTGGGAAAGCTCGTCCACGACCACCCGGCCATCCGCCCGTACTTCGAGCCCGGCATCGCGCAGGCCGAGGCCCCTGACATTGGGAACCCGGCCGGTAGCGTACAGGACCTGGTCTACTTCCAGCGCCTCACCGCCCTGCAGTGACAGTTCGAGCCCGTTGCCTGTTTGCCGAATGCTTTCGACCTGCATCTCCAGCCTCAGGTCGATCCCCTTCTTGATCATTTCAGCGGTGACGACCCGGCGAACGTCATGGTCGAATCCACGTAAAACCGCGTCTCCGCGATAAATTTGCGTTACCGACGATCCCAGCCCGCTGAAAATACCGGCAAACTCACAGGCTATGAAGCCACCGCCGACGATGGCGACGCGCGAGGGAAGCTCTTCCAGGTCGAACGCTTCATTGGAGGAAATAGCGTGCTCGATACCGGGTATTTCGGGCAGCCAGGGCCTGCCGCCGGTGGCTATGAGGATATATTCCGCACTGATGGTCTGGTCGCCGACCCTGATATGGTGTGAATCGACACATTCGCCACGCTCCTGGTAGAGCCTGACGCCGGCATCGGACAGGAGCCCCAGGTAGATCTGGTTCAGCCGGTTAATTTCCCTGTCTTTCGCGCCGATCAGGTCCGGCCAGCTGAAGCGGGGTGTGCCCACATCCCAGCCGAAACCGCGCGCATCCTCGAAATCTTCCGCGAAGTGGGAGGCGTAGACCAGCAGTTTTTTCGGCACACAGCCGCGGATGACGCAGGTGCCGCCGACCCGGCTTTCCTCGCAGATACCAACACTTGCACCGTGGCCAGCCGCGATTCTGGCTGCGCGCACGCCGCCTGAACCCGCACCGATCACGAATAGGTCAAAGTCGTATTTTTTCATTCCGTCTAGCAACTCCACCAAGTGAACGCAATATACCCGTTATGTAAAACCTTCGCATGACCCAATCAGACCGGAGTTTGACGTAAAATGATTCATTGACCTGAATCATTTATAGTCCGTACTCGCCGTGGACTTGCCGCTGCCATTTTCGTAGCATGGCGCGACAAATAAAATACGTGACCTGGAGCTTCATGCTAACCGCCTCGCAAATCAATTTTGAACGCTACTTCGAACCGGTTTTCCAGCCCGTCAACTTCGAGCTGAACAGCGGTGAGTTGCTGCTGGTGACAGGCGCCAATGGCTGTGGCAAAACGACATTGATCCGGGTGCTTGCTGACATTCTTCACCCGACTTCCGGGCAAATTGAAAACCAGGCGGCAGGAATGGCCTATGTTGGTCACTACCTGGGCATCAAGGACGACCTGAGCGTGCTGGAAAACCTGCGTTTCATGCGCGACTTCCTGGGTACGTCGAACCGCGACTGCGCTGATGTCATCAGGCAGGTCGGCCTGTCACGGGTTGCCGAACAACAGGCCCGAACCCTTTCAGCCGGCCAGCGCAAACGCTGTGCCCTGGCCCGATTGCTACTCAGCGAGACTGAGTTGTGGCTGCTTGATGAGCCGTATTCCAACCTGGACCTCGAGGGCATCGAACTGGTCGATCGAATTTTGAATGACCATTTGCAATCCGGCGGCGCCTGCGTGCTGGCCACGCATGGGGCCCATCGTCCCGAATGGCCTGCCACCCGGGATTGTTTCCTCGTGTCGGGAGCCGTCGCGTGACCCGGGAAAAATCAAGCGCTAGCCTTTCAGGGGCGTTTTACGCCTTGCTGCGGCGGGATTTGCTGCTGGCATTCCGGCGCCGGACTGAACTGCTGTTTCCCGTGATCTTCCTGCTGGTGGTTGTCAGCCTGTTTCCCCTGGGGATTGGGCCAGGCCCGCAACTGCTGGCCCGAATTGCGCCCGGGGTGATCTGGATTGCGGCTTTACTGGCCACGGTCATCTCGCTGGACGGACTGTTCCGCTCGGATTTTGAAGATGGCACACTGGAACAATTCGTGATCAGCGGTCACCCCCTGACACTGATTTCCCTGGCCAAGATCTGCGCCCACTGGCTGGTGGCAGGCTTGCCCATCGTTCTGTTGTGCCCGTTGCTGGCGCTGTGGATGAATCTGCCCGTAGAATCACTCGGCGTTTTGATGCTGACCCTGGCCCTGGGCACCCCGGTACTGAGCCTGATCGGCTCGATCGGCGTGGGTTTGACCATCAGCCTGAAACGGGGTGGGCAGTTGCTGTCGCTACTGGTATTTCCGCTATACGTCCCCATCTTAATTATCGCAACAGCCGCGGTGATGGCAGCTTCGGATGGCTTGCCGTACACCCAATTCCTGGGCCTGCTGACTGCAGGCCTGATAACATCTGTGACCCTTGCGCCGTTCGCGGCAGCGGCGGCACTTAAAATCAGCTTATCATGACAACAGAAACTGCCATACAGAACAAACCCAGAAAGAATGCGCTGGTGATGTTCATCCACAAAATGGGTTCACCGCCCTGGTTCTATAATTTTTCCGGAAAACTCGTGCCCTGGCTATGGGCCGTTTTCTGCTCCCTGGCGGCCTGGGCGCTGTACCTCGGCTTGTTCAAGGCGCCGGCGGATTACCTGCAGGGCGAGAGCTTCCGGATCATGTACATCCATGTGCCATCGGCCTGGATGTCGATGATGATCTACACCTCCATGGCCATCATGGGTTTCATTGCCCTGGTCTGGCGAATCCGGATCGTGGAAGTCCTCGCGATGAGCAGCGCACCGGTTGGCGCCGCTTTTACTTTCGTGGCCCTGGCCAGCGGATCGCTGTGGGGCCGGCCGACCTGGGGAACCTACTGGGTATGGGACGCCAGATTGACCAGTGAACTGGTCCTGCTGTTCCTTTACCTGGGTGTGATCGGCCTTTACAACGCCATCGATGAACCGCGCAAGGCGGCCAGGGCCGCCTGCCTGCTGGCGATCGTCGGCGCGGTCAACCTGCCGATCATTCATTACTCGGTCAAATGGTGGAACACCCTGCACCAGGGCAGCAGCATCAGTGTCACTGGCGGCAGCAACATCGACCCGAGCATGCTGTGGCCGCTGCTGATCATGGCCCTCGCCGTTAAATTCTATTATGGCGCCAACCTTCTGACCCGCGCCCGGGTCCGCCTGCTCGAGCAGGATAAACGCAAAGCGTGGGTGCGGAAAGTCATCGGGGAGGACAAGTCATGAGCCATACACCCTTTATCTGGGCCGCCTATTCGATTGGCACCGTGGTCCTGCTCTGGTGCGCCCTGGCGCCGCTGTCACGCAAGAAGTCAGCGATCAGGGATATCCGGAGAATTATTCAAACTGAGGAGCGTTCCAATGACTCCAACCCGTAAAAGAAGATTGATCGCGGTACTGCTGATCCTTGCAGGCGTGGGCATTGCCAGCACTATCGCGTTCTATTCCCTGCAACAGAACATGCTGTACTTCCAGAGCCCCAGCGACCTGGCCATGCAGCCCATACCGCCAGGACGGCAATTTCGCCTCGGCGGACTGGTCAAGCCCGGCACGGTGGCCCGCCACGGCGATGGACTGGCCACGCGCTTTGTCGTGACCGACGGGCCGAAGGAAGTCACCGTGGAATACGTCGGCATCCTGCCCGACCTGTTTCGCGAGGGACAGGGCGTCATCGCCCGTGGATCGCTGGATGACGCCGGCCTGTTCGCGGCTTCGGAAGTACTCGCCAAGCACGACGAAAACTACATGCCGCCGGAAGTGGCCGATGCCCTCGAGGAATCTGGCCATACGGTGCGCGCCAGCAACTGACAACAGGACCAT
>CALDVW010000125.1 GCA_937924405.1 uncultured Lysobacterales bacterium | reverse complement strand
GGAGTCACTATGTCGTGGTACGCCGTGTAGTCAAGGCGCTCAAACAACTCAGAAAAACGGTCCCGGATGGATTGATTGGCCAACTGCACCACCGCGCCATTGTTTGCCGAAAGTATCTGAGCTGAAGACAGCCGCGCAATCATATCGGCATCCCCGAGGCAGTGAGCCGCCAAAAGTTGACGATGGAGCCTGTAGACCTTAACTTCATCGATAGAAGGATCGCTTAACGCTTCAAAAAACCACAAGGGAGTCTTTGGCGTCATGTCGATACTGGTGTATCGATAAGTGAAAACGCGTTGGCCATCGTTGATTTCAACCTGATACGGAATCTCGAATTGATCGAGGCTCCTCCAGTCAGAAAAGGTAGTGACGATCGGGTCTGACTCTGGAAACTCAAACACCATCCCAGGCGAGCGGAGGCCGTCTTCAGCTGAGATCAAATGCACAGATCCGCCATGGGGATAGTCACCGGTCAGCGCACGATGTTCCTTGCCCTGGAAGAAGATATTCTCAGAATCGCGTGGGTTTGAGACGATCTCTTCGAAAAAAAACAGAATGGCGTGATATTGATGGCCAAGAGCGAAAATTTTTTCAAAATCGGATCCCATCCTCACCGAATCATCAACCCGCATCCAACCGTATGGACCCTCGACGACTACAATCTGTTCCTTGTCCCTGATGTGACGAATGGCCGCCGCATCTTTCGATTGGAAAAATGACTGGGTCGTAAACGATGAACCATCCGAAACCGAAACGTCTGCCGTAGTGACAACAGACCGCGTGGAACAGGCGTCTGAAGCAAACAGGGCCTGAGTGAGACTCAGGAGGCACAGACAGAAGTTGATTTTCGAAGCCACATTCATGAGGTGACACTTCCCGCTTGGAAAACACAAATAATAAGCCGCATTTGATCTCATTACGATTATTGTTCTGGGTGGCGCGTCCCAACGAAGTTATGCCCGTTACGGGTCGAAAGCGGAGATTGACTGACCAGACAGGTCAAGTTCCGCTATTGCGCGCAAAGCAGAACTCCTTTTAGCTGAAATTTGGGGCTCGATTAGTTCTACTAACGGCCAGAAGCGGAAACCTGAGGTTTCTAAAAAGAGAGGCCGCACGCCGGCGGCCACACAAGTTTCTATTAGCGGTTAAAGTAATTATGAAAATCTGAACCTCGCCCGGAATTTTATGGTTTAAATTTGCTTGGAATATGTATGAACCGCGTGGCTACAGTAACGTGAAAGCACTCTGGCATGGAACCGGGATACCCAGACCAAATGTTGCCTTCCCGGGCGAAATATACATATGAAAATGTATTGATGCTGGCAATCGTTTCGATCATAGCTGGAACATCAGTAATACAAGCGGCAACCAAGCCTTTTCCGTTTCATACGCCGGATCGAGGCTGTGGCGCGTTGTTGGGGCATTCTATGGCTCTGTTTTAGCCGTGTGACCTTAGCCCAATTTCTTGAGCCAGATCAGCCACATGGTGTTTTGAAAAGCAATCAAAGGAAATCAAGCCAGGGGGGCGGTCGAACGCTAGACGCAGGTTGCCGTCCATCGTTTGCCAGCTACGTTGGTCAATCATCCGCGACGTGCTGGGATGGGTCGATTGATAATGGACTTGGCGAAGGAAACACCAGTTTTAACAGGCCGAGACCACCGCCTCATCAAATGTGCGAAAGATTATTATCGTTATCGACCTATCCTACGGTTCCTGCGAGAGGCTCACCTGCACCCGGGTGCCCCGCCCTTCGCGCGGGGTAATCCGGATGCTCCCGCCGTGGGCAGAAACTATACGCTGGCAGAGGTTCAGCCCGAGGCCGTAGCCCACGCGGTGACCCCGCGATGGGTCGAGTTTGACGAAGGGTTCCAGCACGCGTTCGGCTTCTTTTTCCGGGATGCCGGGGCCGTCGTCTTCCACGCTGAACAAGATGTCGCCATCGTCCCGCCCCAGGCTGATTTCAACGGGTCTGCTGTCAGGCAGTGAAAATTTCAGGGCATTATCAAGCAGGTTTTGAACCAGCACCTTGATCAGTGCAGCATCCACGTTCGCCCGCAGTTCACGGGGAAGTTCCTTTTCAGCGATACCCGGTTCGCGCCCGGCAAAACCCTTGATGACATCTTTTACCAGCGCGGCCAGGTCGGCCGGCTCCGCTTGCAGCTTTTCGGTGCGGTTGCGGACCCGCTCACGTTCCAGCAATACCGTGGTCAGTGCTTCCATTTCACGCACGTCGCGCTTGATCTCCTTGCGCAATTCGCTTTCGGGTAACAACTCCACCGCCACATTGATCCTGGCCATCGGCGAGCGCAACTCGTGGCTGACGTCAGCCATCAGTCGGTCGTGATCATTGATCATCTGCTCCACCTTGCCCGTCATGTTATTGAAAGCGCGTCCAACCTGGCCAATTTCGTCATTGCGCACCACCGGCACCCGTGTGGAAAAATCGCCTTTCGATACCGCATCAACACCGTCGCGCAGCCAGCTCAGGGGTTTGAGTTGCGAGCGTTGCACGTAATAAACAAAACCGACGGTGATCAGCAATAGCGCGAGCAAACCGGCCAGCAACTTCCAGGGTGTACGGGCGAACTGCTTGTGGTCCAGGTAGAAGGTGATCGTCTGCCCGGGGTTCCCCTCCGCATTGATCCGGCGAAAGCCCGCATCGTGTGCAATCAACTGGCCGGGATCTATCGCCTCGCCTCCGGGCGCAAATGCGACGGTCCCATCACTTGAAGAAACGATGACGCCTACGTTGTGGTTCCTGGCCACGGCGCTGGCCAGGTCCGGTTGTTCGGCGACCCTTTCGGCAATGGTCGACGCCCAGTGCTCCAGCGGCGCGTTGAATGATTCCTGAAAGAAGTCGCCTCGATAAAAGTGAAAAAACAGCGCTGCCAGCACCACGATGGTGCCTGCCAGCAGCGCGGTGGACAGGGCGAAGCGCGAAATCAGGCTGGAACGGCCGCCGTTCACGCCGGCGCTCCGACGAACTGGTAGCCAGTCAGGCGCACGGTTTTGATGAACCTCGGAGACTGGGCATCATCGCCCAGTTTTTCGCGCAGGCGGCTGACCAGCATATCGACGGAGCGGTCGTAAACTTCCGCATCGATGCCCCGCAGGCGCTCGATCAGGTGATTGCGCGAAAATACGCGGCCATTGCTCTGCATCAGGGTCAGCAGCAGCTCGAATTCCATCGTGGTCAGCTCAACGGCCTTGCCGTCGAGCGTCACGCGTCGGGTTTCCCTCTCCAGTCGCAGACCGTCAAATTCCAAGGCCTCGGCCGTTGCTGCCCGGCCTGCGGAGCGGCGGATCACCGATTGGATACGCGCCACCAGTTCGCGCGGTTCGAACGGTTTGGCCAGGTAATCATCGGCGCCCAGCTCCAGCCCCATCACGCGGTCGGCGACCTCGCCACGCGCGGTCAGCATCACGATGGGCACGTTGAATTCGTCGCGAATCTCGCGGCACAGGGTCAGGCCGTCGATATCCGGCAACATGATGTCTAGGATCACCAGGTCCGGCAGCTCACGCCTCAATTCGGTCAGGCCGCGCGCCGCGGTGGTAGCGCTGCGCAGTTGATGCCCGAAACGACCGAGATATTCAGTGAGCAGGGCGTTCAGGTCTGCATCATCGTCTATGATCAGGATTCGGTAATTGCTACTGCCGGTGGGTTTCATGCGCTTCTCAGGGCCACGATGGGATCAAGCTTAGCCGCGCACAGCGCCGGCCAAGCGCCGAACAGCAAGGACAAACCCAGGGCGATCAGGAACGTGAAGCCCACGCTGTCCCAGGTCAGCAGCAATTTCCATTCGAACAACCACTGGCCGAGAATAATGCCGATCGCGCCGGCGAGCAATCCGGCCAGTGCGCCCAGCAGGGCAATCATCATCGCCTCGGCCAGGAATTGCAGCAGTATTTGCGCCGGCAGCGCACCCATGGCCAAGCGCAGCCCGATCTCGCTCTGACGCTCCCGCACAGACAGTTGTGAGACTGCCAGCAGCCCCAGACTCGCCAACCCCAGCGTAAGGCCGGCGATGCCGCCCAGCAGTCGGGACAGTGCGCGGTCCGTGTCCCTGAGGGTTTTCAGCAGGCTGGCCTGGTCGGTGATGGTGAAGTCATTTTCCTGCTCCTCTCCGTCCTGTCCGGCCCGGTTCAGGCCGTGGCGCAGACGCAGCAGCTTCTCAATACTGGCCATGGCCGTTCCGATCAGCTCGCGCGAAGCAGCCTGAAC
>CALDVW010000124.1 GCA_937924405.1 uncultured Lysobacterales bacterium | reverse complement strand
GGCCCTCCATCGCTGTGTTGCCCTTCGAGAATTTGAGTGGTGAAGCGGATCAGAATCTGTTCGCCCAGGCCCTTACGGGCGATATCGTTTCCGGGTTGACGCAGTCCTCGAACCTGTTCGTGCTGACTGCCGGCGCCACGGGTGGAATTGGCAGCGGGCAACCGGATATCAAGAGTATCGGTGACAAGCTGGGGGTCAGCTACCTGTTGCAGGGCTCGGTGCAAAAGTCGGGGCACAGTCTGCGCGTTACCGCTTTACTGATAGATTCATCGAACGGTGTGCAGATCTGGTCGGGAAACTACGACCGTGAGCTGAGCGCAGAAGACCTGTTTAAAGTGCAGGACGACATTCGCGAACAGATTGTCGCCACTTTGAGCGATCTGCACGGCGTGATCTACGCGACGCAGGCGCACAAAAGCATCCATCGCCCTACCCGGAATCTCAACGCCTATGACTGCCTCTCCGTGGCGCTGGAGTATGACAAATTCCTGAGTGTCGAGAATCACCTGCTGGCCAGGGAAAGCCTGGAGCGGGCCATTGAGATCGACCCCCAGTTCGATTCGGCCTGGGCGCACCTGTCATGGATCTACACGGATGAATACGTTTATGGATTCAATCAGCTGCCAGACCCGATGGAACGCGCCCTGGAAGTGGCCCGGAAAGGCGTTCGCCTGGCGCCGCAGAGTTACCATAACCACTGGTTGCTATCCCGGGTGCATTACTTCATGGGCAACCGGGAGCTGTTCCTGGCTGAGGCTTCGAAAGCTCTGGAACTCAATTCAAGCGACGGCACGACCCTCGGCCTGATCGGGATGTACACGGCCTGGGCGGGTGACTGGGATCGCGGACTGGAGATGATGGAAAAGGCCAAACTGCTGAACCCCAATTATCCGCCCTACTACCACGTGGTTTTCGGCACCGCTGCTTATGCAAGAGGGGACTATGAAAACGCCATCGAAACGCTGCTGAAGGCAGACCTGTCGGATTTCCCCCCGTATCTGATTTTCCTGGCCGCCAGCTACATCATCCTGGAGCGCAGCGAGGATGCCTCCCGCCAACTCGAAGACCTGGAGCGGATTCAGCCCGGGATAAAGCAGCAGGCCGCCCGCGAAATGCTCGCCAGAACCTTTCCTTTCCAGGCTGAACTGGTGGATAGGGTCATCACTGGGCTGGCCAGGGCCGGGCTGCCCGCCGGCTGATCAGTTCTGCAGGTAGTCCACCACCAGGTTGCTGAACACCCGCACGCCCACTTCGAGATTGGGTTCATGCATGTCGAACAAAGGTGAGTGATTGGTCGGCAGGGTAGCCGGATCAATGTCTTCAGGACCGTTGCCCAGGAACACGAACAAGCCGGGCGTCTCGTTGGCATAGTAGGAAAAATCTTCGGCCACCGTTTGCGGGGTGACCTCTACCACCGTTCCAGAGACGCGCTCCAGTGTCGGCATCATCCGCGCGTACAATTCAGGATCGTTGACCACCACCGGGTAACCCAGATCCAGCTTAAATTCAATTTCCGCACCCGCGCTCTCGGCGATTCCCCTGGCCGTCTTTTCGATACGCTCGTGAATCTCGATTCTCATATTTTCATCGAAGGTGCGGATGGTGCCTTCCAGTTCGACCTGGTCCGGAATCACGTTGTTACGAATACCGCCTGAAATTCGGCCGACACTGACGATCGAAGGCGCCAGCGTGACATTGACCTGGCGGCTGCCAATGGTCTGCAGGCCCAGCACGATTTGCGCAGCGATGACGATCGGGTCAATTCCATTCCACGGCATTGCTCCGTGGGTTTGCCTGCCTTTTACGGTCAACAGAAAGCGATCCGCCGCCGCCATCAGCGGGCCGGGTCGCGCGGCGACCAGGCCACCCGGTGAATTGATGCCGACATGAATACCGAACACCGCTTCGGGCTTGCGCTCGGCAAAAATCCCTTCTTTCAGCATCAGTTCGGCGCCGCCTTCCTCACCTACGGGGGCGCCCTCTTCAGCCGGCTGGAATATCAGCATCACGGACCCGGCCAGGTCGTCCTTCACCGAGTTCAGCACCCAGGCGGCTCCCAGCAGCATGGCCATGTGATTGTCATGACCGCAGGCATGCATCACACCGACTTCCTGACCGTTGTATTCACTCTTTACCGTGGATGCGAAAGGCAGTCCGGTCTGTTCGGTGACCGGCAGTGCGTCAATATCCGAACGCAACGCGACCATGGGCCCCGGCCTGCCGCCTTCAATGATGGCAACAACGCCGGTATGGGCAATTCCGGTTTTCGGTTCCAGGCCCATCCTGGTAAGAGCGTCGGCAATATGCGCGGCGGTTTTGAACTCGCGGTTACCCAACTCCGGGTTCTGATGGAACCAGCGCCGCCACTCGACCACCTGGGTCTGGGCTTCCGAGGCCAGCCGGTCCAGTTGTTCATGCGAAACCTGGGCCTGGGCAGCCAGAGGCGCGAGTAAAGCCAAAATCAAGACACTAAAGCGCATATTCAAAACTCCAAATAAATGTCGAAGGGGGGCGGGCCCGCCGATATTCCTGATCCGTATGCCAGGGGCAGTGACAGCGAAAAACTCAAACTCACCGGCACCCAAACCTACTGCGGAATCGCAGTAGCCCTGTCATTCAGCAGCTTGCACCTCTGCAGTTTGGATTCGGCTTTGATTTCACCAATATTGGCGCCAGCTGCCCCGCTGTCACGACGCCCGTCCGCCCCACCCCAGAAATAACAGGTCTCGGGATCAAAGCGGCTCAGCTGGGTTGCGCCGATCATGGAGGTGTCGGCAAGCACGAACCCCATCTCCTGCAGGCGCGCCCGCACGTCTGCGGAAAATTCAGGCTCCAGGAACAACTTATCGGGCTGCCATTGATGATGAAAACGCGGCGCCATAACAGCCCGCTGTGCGTCGAAACCGAAATCGATCGTGTTGAGCAGGGTCTGCAAAACCGCCGAAATGATCTTGGTGCCCATGGGCGAACCCAGCGCTATCACCGCTCGCCCGTCTTTCAATACGACCATCGGCGTCATTGATGACAGGGGCCGCTTACCCGGTACGATGGCGTTCGCATCAGCCCCCAGCGCCTCCCACAGATTAGGGGTGGAGGAATCGACGGAAAAATCATCCATCTCGTTGTTCAGTACCACGCCCGTTCCCGGCACCGTGATTTTGGAACCGAACAGGGTATTGATGGTCTGGGTTATGGCAATTGCATTGCCATCGCGGTCCAATACCGAAATCTGGGTGGTACCGGAATCATCCGGGGGGGCAGGAAGTGTATCGATAACATCCGGCTGCGCGCCCGGCCGGATGCGGCTTGCCAACTCATCCGCGTATGCTTTGGAAGTGAGTTTTTCAACCGGCACATCATAAAAATCAGGATCGCCCAGATGCCTGGCCCTGTCTGCAAATGCGAGCTTCATCACGCTGGCGACCAGGTGAATATATTCACTGGAATTCTTGTCCAGGGCAGCCAGGTCATAACGCGCGAGAACGTTGAGCATTTCCATCGTCAATACGCCCCCTGAACTTGGTGGCGGCATGCCCATAACCTGGTAACCCCGGTAATTCCCGCTGATGGGTTCGCGCCACTTGACCTGGTAACGCGCCAGGTCCAGTTCCGTGACGGCGCCATCCGTGGCGCGTTCAATTTTTCCGGCGATCGCACCTTTGGCCAGTGCCTGCCCACCCTTTTCCTGGATCAGCCTCAGCGTTTTCGCCAGATCCTCTTGTACCAGCTTCCAGCCCAGGGGAGGCACTTCTCCATTTATGGTCTGTATCCTTCTGGTTTCCGGGAACGCCGCCAGCGCCTTAGCTGCATAGCTGACCATTTTTTGATGCCAGATGCTGACGGGAACACCATTTTCAGCAAGAGCAATTGCCGGCTCAATCAGCTCCCCCCACGGCAATGAACCAAAACGCTGGTGCAAGGCCCACATACCCTGCACGTAACCCGGAACCGCCACCGAATGTGCGCCCATCCTGATGGCGCCGGGATTTTCCCGGTAAAATTCGGCGCTGGCCCCGGCAGGGGCTATTTCGCGTGCATCCAGCGAGATATTTTCTCCCGTTTCCGCCACGTGAACCACTGCGAACAGTCCGCCGCCCAACCCTGAACTGAAGGGATGGGCCACTGCGGCGGCGAATGAACTCGCTATCGCAGCATCGAAAGCGTTACCCCCTCTTTCCAGGATGGCCTGCCCCACCGGGGCAGCGGGGCTGACTGACGTGGTTACCACGCCGTCGCGACCCCAGGTGGGTTCAAAACTTGCTGCGAAGGATTCAGAATGTAAGAAAAGCAGCACAATGGCCGCCAGGGTCACTTTAACTCTCATTTTCACCACTTAATTTCATAAATTTCTGTAGCAGTTGTTCATGGGTTTCCGGATGATCCGGATCGCTGGGTATACATTCCACCGGGCATACTTCCACGCACTGCGGTGTATCGAAATGACCGACACATTCGGTACATTTCATCGGATCGATCTCGTAAATCTCTATGCCCTGGTAAATTGCCTCGTTAGGGCACTCCGGCTCACAGACATCACAGTTGATGCACTCTTCGGTGATCGTTAAAGCCACGGGGTGTTATCCCAGTTCCGCAAAGCGCCTGGACATGGCCTGCTCGACTTCCGCGCACACGAACTCTGATACGTCACCGTCGAGCCGGGCGATCTCTTTTACCAGCGACGAAGATATAAAGCTGTAGTCTTCATCGGGTGTCAGAAACAACGTCTCCACATTAGGCGCAAGGTGCCGGTTCATACTGGCAAGCTGGAACTCGTATTCAAAATCAGACACAGCCCGCAAACCGCGCACAATGACACTGGCGCCGATTTGCTGAACGAACTCGACCAGCAGGTTGCTGAAGCCCACCACCTGGACGTTACTCAGATGTGCCATCTGGTTTTGGGCCTGGCTGATCCGCTCCTCCAGACTGAATAGCGGCTTTTTATGCGGGCTTTCCGCAATACCGATAATCACTTTGGGAAAAACCCGGGCCGCACGCGAAACAAGGTCCGTGTGCCCGTTGGTGATGGGATCAAATGTGCCCGGGTAAACCGCAATACGCTGCATAATCATCCAGCCAAGTCTGCTTTCATTTCAGCAAACCCCCATTGTACATTTTTTGGGGGAGCGGGCCATGCCCGCGATTATGTGTTGTTCCTGAAAGAGGGGTGGGTAGCTGTGCGTTCTGAGCAAGACGCGAGAAGCGAAGTTGGCTTATTGCCAACGAGCGCCGAGTAACGCAGCACAGGGCGCTCAGATGCAAGTCAGGGCTGCCGAAAGCGGGGTTGGAGGGTTCCAAAAAAAAGGGCGCCATGGAGGCGCCCTAGCAGGGACTGAGGAGTCTTACTACAGGCAGAATGTGCCTGTAAAATAGATGACCCAATTGGGAATCATTTTCTTTCAAAAAAAATCAGTTTTTTTTCAGCAGCACCATCCGGACTTCACCGAGGGTCTTTTCCTTCACAATGTCCCATCCGGAACCGGGCGCAAATGTTGGCGAATTCCTGGCGGTTTCAATATATACAAAGCCGTTTGCGCTCACGCAATTTCCAGCCTTCAACAGGGCCAGTGAGCGCACTTCTAGACCAGAATCAAATGGAGGGTCGATGAACACGATGTCCAGGGATTCCGCTGCGCAGGATTCGAGCCAGGCCATCGCGTCGGTTTGAATCAGTTCGACACCCTGTGCATTCAGACGCTCCAGACTTTGTTCAATGACCCGGACTGCCCTGGCCGAATTCTCCACCAGGATAACTTCGGCGGCGCCCCTGGAGGCGGCTTCCAGCCCGAGTACGCCGCTGCCCGCGAAAAGATCGGCACAGCGGCTGCCACGAATATGCATCTGCAGCCAGTTGAACAGGGTTTCCCGGCCACGGTCGCCCGACGGGCGCAAGCCCGGAAGATCAGGAACCGGCACGCGCGTACCGCGCCATTTACCGCCGATGATTCGAACTGCTCCGGGCTTTTTGTTTTTCATCGCTGTGCGAACCTCAAAGAGATGCCCCCGTTCCTTGAACACGGGCTCTTAGCCCCCAAAACTAGCATAATGCTCCATTACAGATCGACCGGCTGACCGAGGACGAATACAGCATGCTGCGCATTTTCCGCAAAAACAAGAAGAAACCCGGCGCAGTACAGGATGTCCAGCTGCGACCGGCGGAAAAATCCGGCGAAGATCCGCTGGAAGCCCGGCTTGAAGATACCCGTAAGCAACTGGGTAAGCGCCTTGGTGACCTGCTCAGCAGTCGCAGTGCGGTAAACGATGACCTGCTGGATGAAATCGAAACCACGCTGATCACGTCCGATATTGGCGTGCAGGCCGCGCTGAAAATCATCGAAAACCTCCGCGCCGGTATCAATAACAAGGTCATCACGCAGCCAGCCCAGGTTCTGCCGGCGGTACAGGCGGAGCTTTTTGAATTGATCGAAGCCTGCGAACAATTTCTCGCCATTGACGAGACCAGGAAACCGTTTGTCGTCCTGATGGTCGGCATAAATGGTGCCGGCAAGACCACCACGATCGGAAAACTGGCCCAACGGTTCAAGGAAGATGGCCTCAGCGTGATGCTGGCCGCCGGCGACACCTTTCGCGCGGCGGCGGTAGAACAGCTGAAATCCTGGGGTGAACGCAATGACATACCGGTTGTATCACAGGGCACAGGCGCGGATTCGGCCGCGGTGATCTTTGACGCCCTGCAATCGGCGAAAGCGAGGAATGTAGACGTTTTGATCGCCGATACGGCCGGTCGCCTGCATACCCAGCACAACCTGATGGAAGAGCTGAAAAAAATTCACCGCGTGATGGGGCGCATCGACGAGACCGCGCCGCATGAAATCATGCTGGTGGTTGATGCGGGTACGGGTCAGAACGCTGTCAACCAGGCCCGCGAGTTCAACCAGGCCGTAGGATTGACCGGTATCACGATTACCAAACTGGACGGAACCGCACGCGGTGGGGTCCTGTTCGGTATCGCACACGAACTGGGTGTGCCGATCCGCTTCATTGGCGTGGGCGAGGCGGCCAAAGACCTGCGGCCATTCGACGCCGGCTCCTTCGTTAACGCGATATTACCGATCGACTGATCCGTGGCAGAACAGCCGGCAGCGCCATTTCAGCAACGCCTGCTCGCCTGGTGGGATCTCTCCGGTCGAAAAGACCTGCCCTGGCAGCATACCCGCACGCCCTACCGCGTGTGGGTTTCAGAAATCATGTTGCAGCAGACCCAGGTGGCGACGGTCATTTCCTATTTCGAACGCTGGATGAAGTCCTTTCCGGACATTTCTTCACTGGCAAAAGCATCACTCGATGATGTGCTGGCACACTGGGCGGGGCTGGGTTACTACGCCAGGGCACGCAACCTGCACAAGGCGGCTGCAAGCTGCATGGAGCGTCACGAAAAAAAACTGCCACTTTCGGCAGAAGAACTGACGGAACTGCCTGGAATAGGGCTGAGCACAGCCAACGCCATCGTTTCACAATCCACCGATCAGCCCAGGGCCGTGCTGGATGGGAACGTCCGGCGGGTGCTTGCACGCCACGCGGGCGTCGAAGGCTGGACCGGCCAATCGGCCGTTCAGAAGCGCCTTTGGGCAGAAGCCGAAAAACGCTTGCCCGACAGTCGCGGCGCCGACTACACACAGGCGATCATGGACCTGGGTGCGATGCTTTGTACCCGGTCGAATCCCGGTTGCGGCCACTGCCCCGTGAATGCGGACTGCCAGGCATGGTTAACTGACAGGGTCCGGGAACTTCCCTCGCCCAAACCGGCCACGAGGGTCAGCGACAAAAAGGTGAACATGCTGATCCTGACCAACGGGCGGGGCAAGGTATTGCTCGAAAGACGACCACCCACCGGAGTCTGGGGCGGGCTCTGGTGTCTGCCGGAAGGTGACAGCATCGAAACCATCGAAGCCAGCCTGGGTATCAGCGCGACTGATGTAACCGCCCTGCCCCCGATTGAGCATCGTCTGAGCCACCTCAGGATGACCATTCATCCGATGCTGGCTACTGCCTGTGACGCCATGCAGGTAAGATGTTCCGGACAACGCGACTGGTACGACAAGAGGCAACAGCAAACCCTGGGCCTACCCAAGCCGGTCGCAGAATTAATGAAAAGGTTAAACAGCGGAGAATTCAAGTGACCCGAAAAGTACAGTGCCAGGCCCTGGGCGAAGAACTGGATGGATTGGCTTTTCAGCCTTATCCGGGTGATCTCGGCAAGCGCATTTTTGAAAATATTTCACAACAGGCCTGGCAGAAGTGGCTGGCGCACCAGACCATGTTGATAAATGAAAACCGCTTGTCGCCGATCAATCCCGACCACCGCAAATATCTTGAAGGCGAAATGGAAAAATACTTTTTCGGCGAAGGTTCCGAGGCGCCGGAAGGATACGTTCCCCCCGACGAATAAGGAGAGACAGAATGAGAGCTTTCGAATGGCTACCTTCACTGATAGCGGCGCTTTCGGCTTTCATAGTGGGCGGCCTGTGGTATTCCCCGATCCTGTTCGGCAAAGCGTGGCAGAAGGAAACCGGACTCAGCGACGAACGGCTCAACGCGGCCAACAAGGGAATGATATTTGGCGTTTCCTTCATCCTGTGCCTGATTGCCGCCGTGGCATTTTCAATGGTGATCGGACCGGAACACAGCTTTTTCATGGCCCTGCATTCCGGAATCGGCGTCGGCCTGGCCTGGGTAGCCACCTCGTTTGGCGTGAATTACCTGTTCGAGCTCAAAAGCCTGAAGCTATGGCTGATTAATGCCGGATATCACACGATGCAATTCACTATTTACGGCCTGGTATTCGGCCTGATGTAGGTTGACTTTGAGAGCCTCAAAAGGTTTAATACTGCGCCTGCTTCGAGCACCAGCTCAAGTAGAATACCTCAGATCTCTGATCGACTGATTTTGCCGTAGCGAGGCTACATGAGGGCAGATCGGTTGGTGAAAGACTTGAGGAAGATAGCACAAGCTATCTGACGAAAGGTTTTCGCCGAGCGGGCTGTTCTCAAGCAGCCGCAGTAGGCATAATCAGTCGATCAGAGATCTCCTGTGCCCAGGTAGCTCAGTCGGTAGAGCAGCGGATTGAAAATCCGCGTGTCGGTGGTTCGATTCCGCCCCTGGGCACCATTTTTCATGGGGCTGCGCCCCATCAAAAATGATTCCCACGGGGGATCACCACTCGCTAACTTTTTCAGTGGAAATTACTCCGCACTTCGGATTGGGTAAAGTCCATTCCACTGGTCAGCGTCACACCGCCAATCCGGGTTCGATTCCGCCCCTGGGCACCATCTAAATCAACGGCTTACGTAAAACTCCAACCTGAAGCTGAAAACCCAATGTAAGTACTATGTAAGTAACGCTGTTTGCTGGCGTACGGCGCTACATGGCCGCTGTTGGCTCAAAAGCGGAACCAAGGACCGAATAGTGACCAGTTCGGCTAACGACCCTTATCAGAACTCGCCCAGATAGTCTCTGTTTTCAAGTATCATTTTGAGCCTGCGGTATCTCACCCCAACATGGAATGCGAAATCTATGAAACATGTATGCGTTTTATCGGCTGTTCTGGCTCTAAGCATATGGTCCGTGAGCGGACAGGCGAAAGACATTGTGCACGATGCAGAGTATTACATTCTTGAAGCGCAGAACGGTGAGCAATGGGTGAGCGATGACCGCGAAATTGCTCAGATCCTGGAAAGCACCCGTTCACAGAACGGTGGCAATCCTCCAAATATCGTCTATATCCTGCTCGACGATGTCGGATTTGGCGAGATTGGAACGCCGGGATTGGCAGTCAGTCGAGGGTATTCCACACCTCATATCGATCGTATTGCGCGCGAAGGCATGAGTCTGGACCGAATGTACACAGAGCCGACCTGTACTCCCACTCGCGTCGCGTTTATGACCGGCCGTCACCCGGTCCGCACAGGCACCACGGAGGCAAAGGTCACCTTGGCCGGTGACGGACTGGCCGGCAGGGAGTTGACACTCGCCGAGGTTCTCAGCGAAGCGGGATACAATACCTCGCACGTGGGCAAATGGCACCTGGGCGATATTGCAGAGGCTTTTCCGAACAATCAGGGCTTCGACCATTCCGAGTTTCCCGTCCACCAACAGGCACAACTGGCCATCATCCACACCGATGCCGAGAACGTCGACGTAACACGTGGCGTGGATTTCGAGAAGCAATTACAGACTTTCACTTTGGACCGGAATTTCGTTCCCGATCCGAGCAAAATGGTCACCGGCGTGGAAGTTCATGATGGAAAGCTGGTGGAGGTCGATCTGGAACCCGGCGAAAAGTGGACACAAAAGAAATATCGTGAGATGAACGAGCGTTACCAACGCAACGCGATCTCACAATTGCGCAAACTGGCTGGCCAGAATGAGCCATTTTTCCTGAATTACTGGCCTCTATATCCGATCACATACGTTCC
>CALDVW010000123.1 GCA_937924405.1 uncultured Lysobacterales bacterium | reverse complement strand
ATCGAGGCTCGTGGCGTTGGTCGAATCGACGTTTGATATTTCGATAGAGATTGTGTCTGGCGGGAATTCGGCCAATCTGGACTGGGCGTTCAGCAGTAAGTGCACCGGACGAATCAACAATCTGCGCCTCGGGGAATCGATCCTGCTGGGTCGCGAAGCACTTCATCGGAACGCCATAGACGGCTTGCACACCGATGCAATTACGCTGGTCGCCGAAGTGATCGAGTCCAAGCTTAAACCGACGAAGCCCACTGGCAAGCTGGCCCAGAATGCGTTTGGAAATTGCCCCGACATCGTTGATCGCGGCACGGTCGCTCAGGCTATCCTGGCAATAGGCATACAGGATGTCGACCTGGGTGGATTGCAGCCTAGCAAGGGTATCAAGATCCTCGGGGGCAGCAGCGACCACCTTGTTGTAACTTCAGACGCCAATCCAGCTGTCGGCGCAGAGATCACCTTCCAGATTGACTACAGCGCGCTGCTTCGTGCGATGACATCGCCATTCGTGGGGAAGTCATATCATTGGGCAGACAATGTCTCCAGACTTCGCCAGATTTCCTGATCCAGCCGGGTGATTGCGGACTTTTCATCCGATAGCCGCAGATTCGACAGATTCGTCTGGAACGAATCTGAACATCGCCCATTGCCACCCAGCGGTTGTCCGTCGATGGCCGGGGCCGGGTTGTGAATCAGTACAAACAACCGTTCAGGGACGGGTCGACCCACGTGGTGCTGGAGCCACTGGACTTTATCGCCCGGTTGGCTGCCCTGGTGCTGAGGCCACGCTTGAATCTCACGCGTTTCCATGGCGTGTTCGCTTGATCACTCCCGCGAGACGAGGCAAAGCAAGAAAAGGCAACGCACCGCCGGAGACTCAAAAAACCTCACTGTTGGAACGCCACACAACGATGACCTGGGCCAGGAGATTAAAGCGGGTATTCAATATCGATATTGAAACCTGCAGCGAATG
Organism: uncultured Lysobacterales bacterium; assembly: GCA_937924405.1. Classification (GTDB taxonomy): domain Bacteria; phylum Pseudomonadota; class Gammaproteobacteria; order Xanthomonadales; family SZUA-36; genus JAHEFT01. Next base: position 6,188 of record CALDVW010000123.1, on the reverse strand, counting down.
TGGTGATGAGGTGAAGTTCTTGCCAGTATCGAAGACCCGGCGGTGATCCGGAAAATACTCGCGCACCTGGATAAAAATGCAACATCAGCAGAAACCGGTGTGTCTTTCACTTTGGGGGCAAATATTAGCCTGAAATAGATGTGTCACCGCGTTGAATTCAACCCGCGGCATCCAGATTTGCACAGATTTCATGATGGCCCGGCTGAAAACTGGATTGAAAGGCACTTAATTACACGCGGGTTTCATGGAAAAGGGCTTTTGTTCTCCTTATAACCTGAGCAAGGCAATATTGTGAATGCAGAAGTGGGTAGCAAGGCGCTGGTGATCAGTTGGGACCCGATCTATGAAAGTCTGGGTTTTTGGTACAACACCACCGGTGCTGATGTCAGCGAGATCGATTTTTTTGGCAATATGCCGCTGGGAAAACTCGACAGGGTGGATGTGTTGAAACCCGGCCTGTTCTGGCACGTATGGGTCGAATTCATCCCGCACACGGAGATTAATCGTTTGGGCAGTGCCTGAGTGATGGAACCTTAGCGGGGAATGGGCAGGAACTTTCGAACCTGGGCCTGGTAGTTGACGTACTGCGGGTACTTGCCCGCGCTGATTTCTTCGCTGAGTTGCGCGCTGCCCTTGAACAGGATGACCAACAGCAGGCAGCCGCTGACACTCCAGTTCAGCCACTGGCCTGAGGCAGCCACGCTGAACAGATAGAAAGCGATCCAGATACTCTGCTCGGCAAAATAATTGGGATGACGTGAGAGTCTCCACAAACCGGTGTCCAGGAAACCTTTTTCGTGTTCCGCGCTCAGTGCCCGGCCGGATTCAATGGCGGCGTACTTGGCTTCCTGATACCGCCGCTGCTGGTTATCAGCGATTGTTTCCATGATGATCATTGAGAACATCCATGCGGCAGCCAGGTAATCCAGCCAGCCCAGCGGCGTATCCTCGAACTGAAGAACTACCAGGATCGGCAGTGTGAACAACAGGATCAGGATGTTCTGGTAACCGGATATAAACAGGGCATTGAACAGCGTCCAGCGCCAGCGCGGATTCAACTCTGGCTTTTGCCGAACAACCTGCCAGCGATAATCTTCGTGCCCTTCCCAGAACTTCAGGCGATAGGCTCCGTGTCGTGAAAAATTCCACGTCAGCCGAGCTCCCCAGGTCGTGACCAGCAACGCCATAAGGATCATGCGCGGCGAGCCGTCACCGTGGGCGGTGATTGTCCAGGCATAGGCAATCGGCAACAGGCTCCACAGCTTGTCGACCTGGCTGACATTATTGGTTAATTCGCCGGTCAGGAAGCAATAGAGCCAGGCAGCACCAACAATCCAGGCAACGGCCTGCAGTGCAGCTGTTTCACGCAGTCCCAGAGGTGTGCCGAACAGCCAGGTGGCCAAAGGCACCACCAGCAGCGTGATGAAAAGCAGGAAAGCTGTGGTTGCAACGTTCACGATCGAAATCGTAACTCAAAAAATGGTGCCGGAGGAGAGTTCGAGCGAAAATGAGTGGGACTGTCTGAGCGGGTCTTTTCCGGCGACAACGCCCCTGGCTAGCGGGTAGCAAGAAAAGGCGTGGCTGGTATGATTCAGTCTGATGTCGCTGCCGAATGTTCCAAAGCGGATGAACGTCGAAAAACTTAAATCGGAAGAAGAGGAGAGAAAATGAGAGTCAAATACAGGTTTCCCGTCTTTCTGACGAGCGCTTTGCTACTGGCGAATTCAGTCAGCGCCGCCGCCGATGGCGACGGCGCCCGGCAGGATGAAAGGGCGATGGACGTGCTGCAGAGCATGAGCGCCTACAAGACGTCTCTCGACAGCGCCATTATCAGCGGAGTAACGCTTACCGATGCGCGGCTGGGCGAAGGCTTGATGGTTGCCAACACCGATGAGGTCAAAGTCGTCATCGACCGTCCGGGTTCCCTGTACATCTCGAGTTTCGACGGTGTGCAGAAGAAGGAACTCTATTTTCACGAAGGGACACTGACGGTCTTCGACTCGGCCAAAAAATATTATGCCCAGGCCAGTATTCCGGATGAAATCGAGGACGCTATGGAATTCGCGCTCGAGGAACTTGAAGTCGAAGCGCCGCTGATGGACATGGTTTACAAGGATGCCTCGATTCACCTGATCGATTCCCGGACGACCGTGATGTACCTTGCGGACAAGGTTCGCGTCGCCGGTACGGATTGCCATCAGATTGCCATTCGGGGTCCGGAAACCGATGTTCAGTTGTGGATCGAGGAAGGAGACCAGCCGGTGCCGAGGAAGATCATGATCACTTCCAAATGGGAGGGCGGTTCGCCGCGTTTCATCGCCAACATGAAGTGGGAGTCCAACCCGGAAGTCGACCGTGATACATTTCTTTTCAGGGCGCCGGAAGGATCGACGAACATCGGTTTCGTCCAGGGCAGCAGAAGCGAGGGAGAATGACATGAAACGCAGAGACATGATTCGCTCACTGGCATCCCTCGCGGCAGGCGTCGTCGCGGTTCCTCTTAGCAGCCTGGTCGAGGCCCGCATCGGCAGACCCGCGACCCCGGGTAGCGTCGCCGGCGTGCGCAGACGCACACGCAGGCGCACCCGCAGGCGGGTCTACCGCAACATGACCCTGTACTCGCTCCCTTACGGATGCAACACCACCCGCGTCAGGGCGGGGGTCACCTACTACTACTGCGGCGGCATCTGGTACCAGCCCACCTACCAGGGCACAACCGTCGTCTACGTGGTATCCGAAATCGAGCCCGGGGCGGACACCAACGTGGAATTCGAAGAGATGGTGTAAGTACGCCGACGGCGATCGCCTGAATGCCTGCCAGCGACCGAATCGGCCCCGCCGATCCCCGTGCTCGCCTCGGATCGGTCGATGCGGTCCGTGGATTCGCACTGTTCGGGGTGATGCTGGTCAACATGTTCAACTTCGGGGCCTATTCGCCCGAGTGGACCAGCGCCGTGGATAGCGCGTTCACTGCCCTGATGCACTCGGTGTTCGAAACGAAATCGTGGCGCCTGTTCTCCCTCCTGTTCGGTTTCGGCTTCGCCCTGCAACTGGCCAAGGTGATGTCGCAGCCCCGGAGGGTCATTTATCGAAGACCCGGCGGTGATCCGGAAAATACTCGCGCACCTGGATAAAAATGCAGCATCAGCAGAAACCGGTGTGTCTTTCACCTTGGGGGCAAATATTAGCCTGAAATAGATGTGTCACCGCGTTGAATTCAACCCGCGGCATCCAGATTTGCACAGATTTCATGATGGCCCGGATGAAAACTGGATTGAAAGGCACTTAATTACACGCGGGTTTCATGGAAAAGGGCTTTTGTTCTCCTTAGACCCTGCAAAAACTCCCCAACTAGCCTATGCTGGTTTAAACAATCCGATGGAACCAGCTGGGCCGGATACTTTCCGGTTCTGCTCTCAAGAGGTATGGGTTTGATGACCAGGAAATTAATCAGGACGCTTTTCTCAACGGCCTTGATGTCGTTTATGGTTACCCTGCTGTTTTGTATTTTTGGCAGTTCCGTATGGGCATTCGGGACCTACGACGGCTGCGAGCAGTGCCATGGCTCATTCCCGAGTGGCACCTACACCTCTTTACAGGACGGTTCGAACTGGGGCAATACCCTGATGGAAAGGCACATCGGATTTGTCGATCAACAGTGCAATGCCTGCCACAAAGCGGGCGGACGGGGGGAGGTGTACCTGAACTCTTCCTTAGACAGCACCTTTTCAAAAAGCTGCGTCGGCTGTCATGGCCGCGATGAAGACGTAACCGGCAACTGCACCGACCTGAGCGGCGAATCGGAAGGCGTCGAGGTGGAGTGCGGCAGTGGCGCGGGATTGCGCCTGTACCACGAGTCGCAGGTCGGCGCCGGAACTTGCAACGATTGCCATGATGGCGATGCAACGCCGGTAGGCGAACACACCGCGCCTTTTAATTACGGGCAGGTGGGCATCGCTGTAAAGGATGCCTGTAATAGTGATGGCAGCGAAAGCCAGGTTGGCCCCACCGGACTGGACAATGATGGGGATGGGCAAAGGGACGGTAATGATTCTGACTGCCAGGATAACCGTGCACCGACCCAGCCGGGTGAGCTTGAGGCTTCGGCAGTCACGGCCAGTTCGGCCACCGTCCAGTGGGGTGCGTCCAGCGATGATGAGGGTGATCCTATCAGCTACCAGGTGGATTACCGTCTCAATGGCGAAATGATGTGGAGTGATGGCGGCAGCACCAGTGCTACCTCTCAATCACTAAGCGGGCTGGACGCAGGGCGCGAGTATGATGCCCGGGTGACGCCCAGTGACGGCTTCCAGAATGGCAACAGCCGCACCGCGCTGAGCCTGTTCAAGACCGAATCAGGGGACTCAGAATTCACCATCAACGTGGGTCACTCCGGCGCCTGGTACAATCCCGACACGCCGGGCCAGGGCCAGTTGATCGACGTAGAGCCCGAAAGCAAATTCATGTTTCTTGCCTGGTTTACTTTTACCGATGCAGATTCTGCGAATCCCAATGAACAACACTGGTTCACCGCGCAGGGTAACTACTCAGGCAGCACGGCCGACCTGCTAGTTTATGAAACCCTGGGTGGCCGTTTCGACGATCCGCAGGAAGTTGCCACCGATCCCGTTGGCGAGGCCACGCTCAGCTTTACGGATTGTGGCCTTGGCCAGATGAGTTATGTCATCGATACCTGGGATCTCCAGGGCGAATTCTCTCTGCAGCGCGCGATCCCGGGAACGGAAAACGTGTGCGAAGAGCGGGCGGGGCTTGCAGTCGGACCACTTGATCCGAATGACGGCTGGGATGGTGCATGGTTCAACGCCCAGACACCCGGGCAGGGCTTCCTCATGGACGCGCACCCCAATCCGGACGGTGATGATTTCATCTTTGTGGCCTGGTTCACTTTTGGCGAAAACACCGCATCGGGTCAGCGCTGGCTAACAGCACAAGGGCCCTTGGTTGGTTCAATTGCGCAAATCCTTGTCTACGAGACTACCGGGGGCAGTTTCGATGACCCGAAACTCAGCGAGACCAACGAGGTGGGCACATTGACCGTCGATTTCACCGATTGCAGTAACGCGCAGTTGACCTATTCGATCACCGACGAGGACTTGGCCGGCCTCATCGACGTAAAACGCGCCATTCCGGGCACCGAGGCGCTTTGCGAGGAGTTGGCCGGGTCAAATTGATGTTCGGGTCAGGCTAAGGTTGAACGGTGCGCATTAACTGGTCAGGTTCACGACCTCAAGCACACCTTCGGGCGCCGGTTGCGAGCCGCTGGGACAAGCTTTGAGGACCATCAGGATCTGTTAGGACACCGCTCTGGACGGGATGACCACGCACTATTCCGCCGCCCGAGCTGTACCGACTTCTGGAGGCGGCCAATAAGGTCTGCGACAGGGACGGATACCGGCCGGAATTGGTGGTTTTGCGGCGGTTGAATGTGGGCTGAAAATGGCCCCTCCCGCAAAATTCACGCAAGGCCAACTTACTTGTTGCTAACAAGGTTTGTAAGTTACTGAAAGTAAATGGTGGGCCGTGTAGGATTATTCCGGGCATCCTGCCCTTCACCCCTTCAGGGCCATCTTCGCCTCGCTACGATGTTCAGATTCGTTCCAGACGAATCTGTCGAACCTACGACCATCGGATTAAAAGTCCGAAATGGCGCAATTAAACCACTTATTATTCCGCCACTTACCGGGATTCCCGTTGCCGCTAATGCACGACTATGCGCAACTGCGCTCAACTGATTCACGCAAAACTCCCGCAGAGCGCACTTTACTTACGCTTAATAGTGTCTCAGTGGATAGGAGGTATAAACCACCTTTTTCGGAATTCAGGCAAGTATCAATAGCAGCAAACTGACCCCGGTTTGAACCCTGGCGGCACCTCAGCCGTCGCCATCAATGCCACGATGGCCGCTGAACCCACTCCCGCGGCTAGTCGCTGTCTTGGCCGAGGCCCTGATTCGCCAGCGCACCCGCCTGGTACGGCCAGAAAATCCCGGGGAGGCTCGGATCGGGCTCCGAGCAGGCCGATGATTTTTCGGCATTAGGCACCTGTTTTGGTCTATACTATGTGCTCGAAATAACAGCTAATGGGCGTCGGCAGCTGCCAGCACAGGGCAGCAGAGCAGGGAAGCCAGGCCTTTCAAGGCAAGCCTTTCGCCCTCGATTACGTGAAAA
>CALDVW010000122.1 GCA_937924405.1 uncultured Lysobacterales bacterium | reverse complement strand
AAGGCCATCCTCAATGCGCTTGGCGATTGCGATTTCGCCTTCGCGCGTCAGCAGCTCCACCGTTCCCATTTCGCGCATGTACATGCGCACAGGATCGGTCGTACGACCAATTTCGGTCTCCACCGCGGCCAGCGCCGCAGCAGCTTCTTCAGCGGCGGTATCATCCTCCGAGGCTGTTGTGGCGGTATCGTTCAGGATCAGGGTATCGCTGTCCGGCGCTACTTCGTGCACCGAAATACCCATGTCATTGATCATGTTGATGATGTCTTCGATCTGTTCCGGATCGACAATATCGTCAGGCAGATGATCGTTCACCTGGGCGTAAGTCAGGAAGCCCTGCTCCTTACCCTTGGTGATGAGTTCCTTCAGTTGGGATTGCTGATTCTCGTTCATAAATTTTTTAGACGCTAAATAACTATAGTTCAAGACCATCGAAACGGCGACAAGGTTGCAATCGCCCGCCTGTTTTAATTCTCTTCGCCCTGCAGAACCCCTATCAGTTGCTGTCGTAGCTGCTGTAGCGCAAGCAGATTTTTTCTTTCTTCCTGGCCCAGATCGACAATTTTAGGCATCCGGGCTATCCGTGCCTCCGTCCACTGCAATTCGAGACCCGTCACGGCATCCCGGAATTCCTGCTCGAGGCGTTTTTCTTCACCCGGCAACTGCCAGGTTGCCAACGTATTCAAGTGTGACTGCGCCGGGTGATCGTTCCACAGTTCCAGTAGCTGAGCGGTTGTCATATTGGGGCTTTTCAGACAGAAGTCAATAAGCTCGCGATAGATTTCAAAGCCTGCGATGTCACAATCATCGAAAGCATCCAGGTTCCCCGCGGTTGCGGCCAGCGCAGGATTCTGAACCAGGTGCGCTAGCGCCATCCGCATCGGTGTTCTCTGCTGGACCGGCTTTTTCGTTGCCGGCCTCGTTTTGGACTGGCTTTCTCTGCTCCCGCTGCGGTCTTCGATACGGTGCTGGGCCAGCAATGCCAGGCGGCTGAACATCATGTCACGAAACACACCTGCTGGAATTTTTTCCATCAACGGCCTGGCCTGATCCACCAGTTTCGCCCGCCCGTCCATTGACGCCATGTCAACGGCTTCCGTGAAATGATCGAAAAAGAAACCTGACAACGGCTGCGCCTTATCCAACTCAATGGAAAATTTTTCTTCACCGAGTTTACGCACCATGGTATCCGGATCCTCCCCGTCCGGAAGAAACAGAAAACGGGCCTGCCGCCCCTCCCTCAGTCTTGGCAGGGTGGCCTCCAGCGCTCTCCAGGCGGCCTTTCGACCCGCGCGGTCACCATCAAAACAATAAATGACCTCGTCCGAGGCGCGGAACAGCAATTCCGCCTGATCACCGGTGGTCGCCGTGCCAAGCGTCGCCACGCAATTGCGGAAACCGAACTGAGCCAGGGCCACCACGTCCATGTAACCTTCCACAACCAGAATACGGTCCAGTCTCGCCTGGCTTTTTCTTGCCAGGTAGAGCCCGTAAAGCTCACGTCCCTTGTGAAAAAGCTCGGTTTCCGGGGAATTAAGATACTTGGGGCCGTCATCATCGAGCGCCCGGCCGCCGAAACCGATCACCCGGCCGCGCCGGTCATGGATCGGGAACATGATCCGGTGCCGGAATTTATCGTATTCTCCGCTCTTGCCCTCGCTGAGCATTCCGCCCCGTTTCAACAGGCTTTTTCGATGATCGTCCGGGGCCAGGTCCTTGCTCAGCTTGTCCCAGCCGGGTGGTGCGTAGCCTATTTCGAAGTAACGGGAAATTTCGCCGGAAAGCCCACGTTTTTTCAGGTAGTCGATGGCTTCCGGGCTGTTTTTAAGCTGGTTCTGGTAAAAAACGGATGCGGACTCCAGCACAGCGTAGAGATCAGCCGAAGGCCTGGCCGCCCGCACGGCCTCCCTGGGCACTTCCAAACCGGCCTGACGTGCAAGATCCTCGATCGCATCGACGAACTCCAGTCCTTCGAAATTCATCAGGAACCTGATGGCGGAGCCGTGTTCACCGCAGCCAAAGCAGTGATAGAACTGTTTTTGCGGGCTGACCGTGAATGAAGGGGTTTTTTCGTCGTGGAAGGGGCAGCAGGCCTGGAATTCACGACCGGCTCGCTTGAGCGGTACGCGGCGTTCAATGACCTCGACGATATCGACCCGGGCAAGGAGTTCCTCGATGAACGAGTCGGGAATAAGGCCGCCCATTCAGGCCACCTGTTCAGGAAGTCAGCTGGGTTTTGACAGCCTGGCTGACCGCTTTCATGTCGGCACGACCCTGCACCTGTCCCCGCAGTGCGTTCATGACCGGACCCATGTCCCGAATGCTGCTGGCGCCGAGCTCTGTGATGGCTGCCCGGATCAGGCTGGCCAATTCGGCTTCATCCAGTTGTTGGGGCAGATAGGTCTGGATCAGGTCCAGTTCGAACTGTTCTTTTTCGGCCAGGTCAGCCCGACCGGCTTTGTCATATTGTTCCAGTGACTCGCGGCGCTGCTTAACCATCTTGTCCAGCACGGCAATGACCTGCTGGTCACTGAGTTCGACACGCTCGTCGATCTCCTTCTGCTTGATGGCCGCAGTTACCAGGCGCAATGTCGCCAGTTGCTCGCGTTCACGCGCGCGCATGGCATTCTTGACATCTTCCTGGATACGGAACTTCAGGGACATTCAGTAGAGGCGGGTGCGACGAACCACTTCCCTCGACAGGCGGCGCATATTGCGCTTCACGGCTGCCGCCGCTTTACGCTTACGCTCCTGCGTGGGCTTTTCGTAGTACTCACGACGGCGTGTTTCAGCCAGTACACCCGCTTTCTCACAGGAACGCTTGAAGCGGCGCAGTGCGTACTCAAAAGGCTCATTTTCGCGAACTTTTACACTCGGCATTAAATTTTCACTCTTCCTTTGTGCCCGCAATGGCTGCCATTGGGGCGTTAATTCGACCTAGCCGCATATTTTACCAATGGATGGGGTTGCGGTGCAAAGGTTTGATGAAATTATTTTTTAATCCGATCAGGCTCAATTGGCAAACGCGACCACGCCGCCGCGCCGGGGGTCACCCGCCCCGTCGAAAATCCCTCCGTGCTTTACCGATACGGTGTGCACACCACCAAAAAACAGGTTCTGCTCAGGCCATACGTGAGCCTCAGGTGCAATAGCCTCCAGGGCCGCCTGTGCATCCGCCGCAAAACCCGGCTCAATACTCAACATGTCGCCTTCCAGGTGTATCCGGGGTGCGGATACGGCCTGATCGGGTGTCATGCCGAAATCCAGCAGGTTAACCAACACTTGTGTAATGGCGCTGCGAATCCGGTTCGAACCCCCGGATCCCAGCGCAAAGCGGGTGCCGTCTGCCATTTCCGCAATCGCCGGCGACATCATGGAAGCCAGCCGGCTGCCTTCCTTCCATTGATGAAATCCCCCGGGATTGAGATCTTCTTCACCGAGCATGTTGTTCAGCATGATTCCGGTGCCGGGCATCACGTAAGAGCATCCTTCACCGTTTGAAGCGGTCATGCTGGCGATGTTTCCTTCAGCATCCGCAACGCTGATGTGGGTGGTGCCCCGGCTGAACAGCGAATGCAGCTTCAATCCCTGCTGCCACTGGCGAATGGTTTCTGCGCCGAGCAGCTCTGCCATCCTGGCGCGGTCCAGCCCTGCTTCCATTGAGTATTCGTGCCGAACCACGCTGGCGGCACGCATGCCGCGAAGCAGGTTCAGTACGTGTCCCCTGCTGCCCCATTGATCCTGACCGGATTCCCAGTCGGCCATCACGCCGAGCGCGAAAGCAACCAGGCATCCCCCCGGGGAAGGTGGCGGGTTGATGGCGCAGCGGGTGTCCCGGTGGCGGAATATGACGGGAGCTCTGCGCTCGACCCGGTAAGAAGCAAGGTCTTCCCTGGTGAGATGCCCACCCTGCTCACGACAGTCCTTCGCCAGCAAAGAGGCCCACTCACCGCGATACATCAGATCCGGCCCCTCGCGGATCAACGCTTCCAGCGAATCTGCTGCATCCGTGTTACGCAACAGCTCTCCTTGCCGGATCAGGTGGCCGGGATTCCCCGGGGATTCAAACAGGGTGAAGGATTCTGCAGTTGCTTCCATAATCGGGCGTAAAATGCGGATGATGTAGCGGTGAAAAGAATCAACTTCTACCCCGTTACGCGCCAGTTCAACAGCCGGCATGACGATTTCGCCAATCGGCATGCGCCCCAGCTCGGCATGCGCCTCGAAAATGCCGGCCACGACTCCGGGCACCGCGATGGAAGCCATCCCGATGTGGAATTCCTGCTCGGCCGTGCCAAAATTTGCCATGATCGGATAAAAATCGAGCTCGCTCAGTTTGCGCCGGCGTGCCGGAGTCTGGCAAAAGAAATCATAGACTCGGGGAGTTTCGCCATTGGGCAGCGCCATCAGAAAGCCTCCGCCGCCGAGGCTGGCCAACAAGGGCTCGGCAATGGACGCAGTGCACAAGGCGCCCAGCACCGCGTCGAAGGCATTGCCGCCCGCCTTCAGGATTTCTACTGCAGTCTGCGAAACTTCCGCACTGCCGGAAGCCGCCACACCCAGACATTTGCCCAAAATCATGCCTCGTTAAAATGGAGCCGGAAAAGATAACATACGCGCTGTGGGCCGCAAGCTCAAAGCGTCAGAAGAAACCCAACCATTGCAGTACCGGCCCGGGGAACATATAAAGGACGTATGCGTGTCCTGGGAATAGAAACATCTTGCGACGAAACCGGAGTGGCCATCTACGATGGAGAACTCGGTTTGATGGCGCATTCGCTTTATTCGCAGGCTCATATCCATGCAGAATATGGCGGTGTAGTTCCCGAAATTGCATCGCGTGACCACGTTCGGAAATTGATCCCGTTGCTGGATGAATGCCTGGAGCGGGCCGGCAGCCGGCGTGATGAGATTGACGGCGTGGCCTATACCGCCGGCCCGGGCCTGATTGGCGCGCTGCTGGTGGGTGCGTCGGCCGGGCGTGCAATCGCGCAGGCACTGAATGTGCCCGCCATCGCCGTTCACCACATGGAGGGGCATTTGCTGGCTCCTCTGCTGGAGCCGGAACCACCGGTCTTCCCATTTGTCGCTTTACTGGTGTCGGGTGGACACACGATGCTGGTCGAGGTCAGCAAAATCGGTATATACCGGGTTCTGGGAGAAACACGGGATGATGCGGCGGGAGAGGCGTTCGATAAAACGGCCAAACTCCTCGGGCTGGGATACCCCGGCGGGCCGGTTCTCGCCCGGGCAGCGGAATCCGGTGATCCGGACAAATATGCGTTTCCCCGGCCCATGACCGACCGGCCGGGTCTCGAGTTCAGCTTCAGCGGCCTGAAAACCCACACGCGCAACCTCTGGCACAAACACTCGGCAGAGCAAAATGCGTGCGCGGACATCGCCGCGGGCTTCCAGCAGGCGGTTGTCGATACGATGGTCATCAAGTGCCGGCGGGCCATGCAACAAACCCGCTGCGGACAATTGATCATTGCCGGTGGGGTAGGCGCCAACCTGCAACTCCGTGAAACGCTGGCGCAGGCGGGTCGAAAGCACGGTTGGGCGGTATCCTACCCCCGGATCGAGTTTTGTACCGATAACGGGGCAATGATCGCCTATGCCGGTTATCATCGGCTGCTGGCAGGCGCCTCCGAACCGGCGGTCATCAGCGCCCGGCCGCGCTGGCCGCTGGATGAATTGATGTCCACCGCTTGAACAGGCTGAAATCAACATGGATCGAGTCTTTATTGAAAATCTGACCGTCGAGACCGTCATCGGCATATTCGACTGGGAACGTGAAATCAGGCAGGCTGTCAGCCTGGACCTGGAAATGGAGTTCGACATCGCCAGGGCAGCGGCTTCCGATTCGATTTCGGACACGCTCGATTACAAGGCGGTCTCCAAGCGCCTGATTCATTTTATAGAACAAAGCGAATTCCAGCTGGTCGAATCCCTGGCCGAAAAATGTGCTGCCATTGTTCTGGACGAATTTCCGGTGAAACGGCTGAAGCTCAAATTGAGCAAACCGGGCGCGGTACGTGGATCCAGTGCCGTGGGCGTGATCATCGAACGCAGCAAAAACAGCCGCGGAAACTGAAATGCAAAGTACCGTTTTCCTGAGCCTGGGCAGTAATGTCGACGCCAGGAAAAATATTCTTTCGGGTATCAGCGCCCTGCGTCAGGAATTCAGTGAAGTCACGCTTTCGCCGGTTTACCAAACCGAAGCATTCGGGTTTAAAGGGGACGATTTCATCAATCTCGTCGCACGCGTCGAAACCGATATGAGCCCACTGGCGCTGAAGGGCTTCCTGAATCAGGTGGAAGACCGGCATGAACGCAGGCGCAATGTGCCAAAATTCTCCGACCGGACCCTGGACATTGATATCCTGCTTTACGACGACCTTTACCTTCTCAGCCCGTCCCTGGAGATTCCCAGGGCTGAGATCCTCACCGCTGCACACGTTCTGCGGCCCCTCGCCGACCTGGCCCCGGACCTGGTTCACCCGTCCCGCCGCAAGACCATCGGTGAACTGTGGAGCCACTTCCCGCAGAAAAGCCAGGCAATGAGGCTCATGGCTCTATAAAAATCTGGCTGCCACGTTATATGTTCAGTGACCGGCCACCGTCGACGGAAAGGATCTGACCCGTGACATAGGGCGCATCCAGTGCGAGATAGGCTACCGCGGAAGCTATGTCAGCAGGACTTCCCAACCGCCCCAGGGCGGTACGCCCCAGGATCGACTGCTTATTGCCCGCATCAGGCTCATGCTCCGGCCACAAAATGGCGCCAGGTGAAACACCATTCACCCGAATGGAGGGTCCCAGCTCTTTGGCCAGCGATTTCGTCATCATGGCCAGCCCCGCCTTGGAAATACAGTAAACCGGGTGTTCACGCATCGGGCGCTCCGCGTGAATATCTACGATGTTCACGACTGAGCCTCCCGCAATCCGCAATTTTTCCAGCAGCGCCTGGACAAGAAAAAACGGCCCTCGCAGATTGCTGTTCAACAAATCATCCCATTGCCAGGCATGGGTCTCTCCGGCAATGGTCGGATAGAAGCGTGACGCGTTATTGACCAGCAGATCAAGCCGATCGAAATGTTTATGAACCTGATCGGCTAGACTCTCGATACCGTCTGGCGATGATAAATCAGCCTGGGCAAGGAAAGCACTCCGGCTGCGCTCTGCGTTGAGCCGCCCAGCCAGTTTCTGTGCTCCCTCCCGGTTGGAATTGTAATGAATCAGGACATCACAACCCCGTTTATGCAATGTTTCCGTGATTTCTGCGCCGATCCGGGCCGCGGCGCCTGTCACCAGCGCGGTTTTTCTACTGGACATGCCCAATTCACTCCAACAAACTTGTTCTCTATGTCCCGCAACATCCTGCCCGAACCCCCCGCAGAGCTCAAGCAGTTGAGCGATTCCCTGTCAGAACGCATCCGTGCAGAAATCGGGCTGGAAGGAATGATTCCTTTTTCCCGCTACATGGAGATAGCGCTGTATGAGCCCGGACTTGGCTACTACTCTGCCGGTCTGCACAAGCTCGGTGAATCGGGCGATTTCATCACTGCTCCCGAATTGGGTTCCCTGTTTGCGGCCTGTATTGCAAGGCAGGTGGCAGAAGTGGCTGGCTCGTTTGGCAACTACGATATTGTTGAAATTGGCGCCGGCAGCGGGCGACTGGCAGCGGACCTGTTACGCGAACTCGGGCCGGACAGGCCGCCTGGCCGATACCGCATTCTGGAACGCAGCGCCGATCTGCGAAAAGTACAGCGGGAACTAATCGCTGATACCGCGCCAGATTACCTGGATCGGGTGGAGTGGCTGGATCGACCGCCTGAATCGGCTTGGCAGGGCGTATTGATCGCCAACGAGGTTCTTGATGCGCTGGCTGTCGACCGGTTCAGAATGGGTGAACACGGGCCGGAATTACTCTGCGTGGCGGAACAGGAAGGCAAATTTGGCTGGACAAGCCGCTCAGCGGAAGATTCGCTGAAACAGGCCATATCACACCTGGAGTCCGCTACCGGGATTGAATTCCGCACCGGTTATCGGTCCGAAATCAACCTGGCGATGCGGCCCTGGCTGGATTCGGTGACCTGTAAGATGACCTGCGGCCTGGCACTGTTCATCGACTATGGCTATCCGCGCCGTGAATATTACCTGCCGGAACGGTCGGACGGCACGCTGATGTGCCATTACCGGCACCAGGCGCACGATGATGTATTTTTCTGGCCTGGTCTGCAGGACATCACTGCGTGGGTGGATTTTACCGCGTTGGCGGAGGCGGCTGACGCCTGCCGGCTGGAAGTGGAAGGCTACACCAGTCAGGCGATGTTCCTGTTGGGTTGCGGGCTGGACCGGCTACTGATCGAGCTTAGCGGTGACGATCCGGGGGAGCGCCTTGACCTGAACAGCCAGGTGCGGCAATTGACCCTGCCGGGCATGATGGGTGAGCGCTTCAAAGTGATGGGGCTTGGCCGTGGCCTCGATGCAGAATGCTCAGGCTTCAGCTTGCAGGATCTGCGCCATCAGCTATAGCCGCGATCCTGGCCGCTCTCAGCTTTTCACCAATCCGAACGCCATCCAGACCTTCGGTATCAATGTTTCTTGCTCGAATTGCCAGCGCATTTTTCAATGCCGATCTCAAGCGGTCAGCCTGTGGATAGGGGCGGTTTTCCAGTCCTTTCCTGCCGCGATAATCAGCCTCGCAGGCGTGCAAAAAATCCGCCAGGCGGTCAGGCCTTCGTATCAGGTCAGCATCTTCGATGACCTTCATGACGGTTTCCGGCCGTGCTTCAATCAGCCGATGAACTCTCAAGTGCAATTCGCAAACCTTGAGCGCCAGGTCCCGGAACTGGCCGGGTACCCGCATCCTGGCGCACACGGTTTCCACCAGCGGAAGACCGCTTTTTTCGTGACCAACGTGGGAGGGCAGTTCACGCTGGGGCGTGAGACCTTTGCCCAGGTCATGCAATAACAGGGCGAAAACGACTTGCCGGGACCACTGCTCACGGGCCGCCAGGTTCATTGTCATCAGTACATGTTCACCGGTATCTATCTCGGGGTGGTATTTCTCCGGCTGCGGTATGCCGAACAGCCGGTCAACTTCAGGCAGCAACGCGGCCAGGGCGCCACATTCACGCAAAACTTCCACAAACTTCCCCGGCCTCGATGAGGCCATCGCTGCAGCGACTTCTGTCCAGACCCTTTCCGGCACCAGGTCCTGGATTTCCCCGGATGCCGTCATTTGTTGCATCAACTCCATGGTCGATTCATGGACGCGAAATCCCTGATCTGAGAAACGCGCTGCAAATCGCGCCACCCGCAGCATGCGTAAAGGGTCCTCGCAAAAAGCGGGAGACACGTGGCGTAATACCCGGTTTTCCAGATCTTCCTGGCCGTTGTACGGATCGATCAGGAAACCCTCTGAATCCTGAGCCATCGCGTTGATTGTCAAATCCCTGCGCAGCAGGTCTTCTTCCAGCGTGACGCCCGGGTGAAAATCGACGGCAAACCCATGGTAGCCCCGCCCCTGCTTTCGCTCGGTGCGCGCCAGCGCATATTCCTCCCCGGTTTCGGGATGGAGAAATACGGGAAAAGAGGCGCCAACCTGGCGGTAACCAGCGGCCAGTAGTGCTTCCGGTGTGCTGCCAACGACCACCCAGTCTCTTTCCCTGTGTGGAATGCCCAGCAGTCCGTCGCGGACAGCGCCACCCACCAGGTAAACCGTGCTGCTCACATCAATCCTCAAGTTGCTTGCGGCAATGGTCCAGGTGATGTTGACGGGACGAACCCCGCAAATACATCGGTACGACACTCTCGATGGAACGGGGTTGGATACCGAACCGCCAGAGGCTGTTTTCAACGCTGCAGTTGTCGATCTTTAGAGAAAGATAGTTATCACTTGAAAATGGCTTGCCGGGGACAAAATCCATCAGCCGGCCCTGGAGGCGCGAGAGCCCGTCGGGTAAACCGACTATCTTGCGCTTCAGGCCCGCTGCACAGGCAGTAAATTCGAGCAGGTCACGAAGGCTGTAAACCTGCGGCCCGACCAGCACCAGGGTTTGATTGTTAAAGTCTGTGACCACGAGTGATTTGCATATGGCTGACGTCACGTCACCTGCCCAGACCGGTTGCATCTTTGATTCAGGACAGGCCAGGGGTAGTACCGGCGCGAGTTTCAGCAGTGCAGCGAAGCGGTTGAAGAATGCATCGCCGTCACCAAAAATTACCGAAGGCTGCAAAATCGTGTACTCAATATCATCCGCGGCGCGGATCAGGTCTTCCGCCAGCCCTTTGCTGACCAGGTAGTGACTTCGCCCTTTACCAGCATTCAGCGCACTCACGTGAACCAGACGCTTAACGCCCTGTGTGCGACAGGCACCAATAATTTTTTCCACCAGTTCTACGTGCGCCCGGTTGAAGCCCTCCCCCTTGCGACCGGATTCATTCAATATGCCGACCATATTCACTACTGCATCGGCAGTTGCAAAATAGCGCTCGAGGTTTTCCTCGTCATAGACGTCAGTCTGGATGATCTCGACCCGGGGAATGACGCCCAGATCACGACAGGCGGGCCGGTATCGGGTAAGCACAAGGCATTCATGACCGGCGGCTGAGAGCGCCGGCAACAGGTGATGCCCTACGAAGCCGGTGGCGCCCAGCAACGTGATTTTCATAATCTGCTCCTTGCCGGAATTTCGCTCAACCGGGGGTTCGGCAAACGATTTCGGCAGTTTCCCTATCCTGCATGGTACCGCTGACCGGGCTGGAATCAAATTCGGGCATCCTGGAGGAAATACGCGAGACCGGCTGTTGCAGCCGCCAGTCGTAGATGGTGGAAAAAGCGAGTACCCGGGGAATGTAATCCCTGGTTTCATAATAGGGAAGCGTCTCGACCCAGATGGCGGGATCATTGGTATTCCGGTCATTCATCCAGCGATCGACTGCGTTGGGGCCGGCGTTATAGGCCCCGGAAACCAATACGGGATTTTCCTGGAACCGGTCCAGCAGCTCGCGCAGATAGGCGGTACCGAATTGAATGTTGTCCCCGGCCTGCATCAACTGCTGCTTCCCGGTGTAACTGAAGGAGTGACGATTGGCCAGTTGCCGGGCGGTTTCCGGCATGACCTGCATCAGGCCCCTCGCCCCGGCCGATGAAAGAGCGTCTTCGGCCATGGCGCTCTCTGAGCGCATCAGTCCCATCACCCACGCTGAGTCGAGATTCAGGCCAGCTGCCTTTTCATCAACCAGCGAGCGGAACTCAAGCGGGAAACGCCACTCATACCAGCGCAGATCGCCGCTGTTACCCAGTGCGTAAATGGCCATATCCGGCCAATCCTCCTGGTGCGCCAGTGCGGCCGCCACCCGCAATCCATCCCTGTTCAGGTCTTTGGCCGCCAGTTTCCATTCGCTGCGCGACCAGCTCGGAAGGCCGGCTTTTCTCAACTCCAGCGCCCTGAGGAATCCGGGTTGCTGCCTGAGTGCCTCGACATCTTCCCGCCCGACAGCCGGGTCCTGTGGACAAATCGTGTAAGGAAGGTCCAGCCGGTCCGCCGAGAGAAAACCGTAATAATTGGCCTCGAGCGCCAACTCACCCAGCAACCTGGCGGCATTTTCCGGGTCACCCATCTCCAGGCGGGCGCGCGCCTCCCAATAGCGCCAGCGGGCATCGTCTTTTTGCTCATCCGGCATACGGGAAATGTTCAGGCTCACGGCCGTCCAGTTGCCCTTTGCGAGATCATAGCGGACCCACCACTCCAGCAAGCGGCCGTCGCGATCATCGTCCGGAACCATCTCCATGCGCTGCGGCGTTTTGTCGACGCCCTCAACGGCAGACCAAAGAGCAATTTCACGGATAATTCCTGCCCGGTCATCTGCCGTCCAGCTGACCTTTCCATCCAGCGCGAGGAAGATCTGCCAGGCGCGATCAGGGTCATTTCGCGCGAGTCGCCGCAAGCCATATTTTGTAATATCCCGGCTCTTTTCCACGTCTTCCCATTGCCCGGCCTGCTGCAACGAGCGATAGCCTCTTCGGTCCTGCTGATACCAGCGATCGGCCCAGACTCGATCCGTTTCATCGAGATAGCGAACAAGGTACAACGTCAACCGGGGCTGGCGGGCTTCCATCGCCCTGCGAGTGCGTTCCCATGCCAGGCCGGAGGTAATCCCATTCTGTTTTTTCAACCAGCTGAAAACCGGGTCGCAGGCATCCGGCTGTGACTTACCCACCGCCCACAGAGATTGGGCATCTGTGATGAGTCCTTCAGTTTGCCCCTTCTGAATAAGGGCATGCGCGCGGTAGCACCTGACTTTCGTGTCCCCATTTTCGGCAGCGTATTTGATCAGCGAGTCCCACTGGCCACGTGAACCCAGAGACCTGAGCCAGGCCGTCTTCAACCCGGCCGTGAATGCCCAATCCTGATGAACGCTTAAAAAAGCAGCCATTTGTTCATCACTGACGCTGGCTCGCCGGTGCCGGAAGTCTTCATACTGCAGGTAGGGATAAAGCAGATAGTCCTGCAAGCCTGGTTTCAGCTGTGCAAAAACAGCCCGGTCACCTTGCGCGGCAGCGCGCCAGGCCCGCATAAAGTCTTCTCTTTCCGGAGCGTCTTTTTCATCTGCCGCCAAAGGGCCGGCTGCCAACAGAGAAAAGAAGATCAGCATCAGCCCTGTCTGTATGCAGTGCCGGAATGTAAACTCGTGACAATGGCCTGGTGTGGGTTTGCGGCAAATGGCGAATTTGAGAATACGGAGCGTCACGTGAGACAGAATATGAAAATGAAACTCAGCCGGCAAGCAGATGTTTCTTGAATTTGCCTTAACAGGTGCTTTGGCAGGTTTTTTGGCCGGATTCCTGGGTATTGGTGGTGGATTCATCGTTGTACCCGCGCTGACATATTTCTTTCTGCAGGATCCTTCGACCGCCCCCTGGGCCATCCACATGGCGGTAGCCACTTCTCTGAGTACCATGCTGATCACTTCGCTCAGCTCCATCGTGGCGCATCACCGCCGGGGGGCGATCCGCTGGCCACTGGTGCGCTCTTTGGCGGGTGGTTTGGTTGCGGGTGCAATTCTCGGCGCCCTGATTGCGGATTATCTCCAGGGGGATGCCCTGGTCCGTGTTTTCGGTTCATTCGCCATTCTTGCGGGCTTTCAGCTGATTCTCGCCCGTCAGCCGGAAGGTGAAAAGCCCCTGCCCGGCCAGCCCGGCGTCAGCATGATTGGCACCATTATCGGAGCCATTTCCAGCCTGATTGGCATTGGTGGTGGAGCTCTGACGGGCCCATGGCAGATGTGGCACGGCGTCAAGGCGCAAAATGCTGTTGCGACATCAGCGGCCTGCGGGTACCCGATAGCAGTCGCAGGCACTTTTGCCTTCGTTATACTCGGCCTGGGGGGTGACTTGCCACGCGGCGCAATCGGTTACGTACATTTGCCGGCTTTCCTTGGAATAGCCGTTACCAGCGCCCTGGCGGCGCCGGTTGGCGTCGCGGCAGTTCATCGATTGCCGCCAAAGCTGGTCAAGAAACTGTTCGGCTCGTTCCTGTTACTGGTTGGCGTGCGAATGCTCGCGGGATTCTAGGGTGTTCTGCCGGCCTCCACGCTGAGAACCGGCCGGTTTGCCTTGTGCAGCCGGACTTCCTGCGGCAATTCGATTTCCAGCGCCACCGGACAGTGGTCCGAATAGGTCACATCGAGCACTTCCGCCGTTCCTGCCAGCAGTGTTTCACTGACGAGAATATGGTCGATCGCCCTTTGGGGCTGCCATGAAGGATAGGTAGCCAAACCGCGAGTAGGCGCCTGCAGCGCCAGTATCTCCCTCAACTCCAGCACATGTGGAGTATCGATTTGGGTGTTGAAATCACCGAGCACGACGAGATGCCGACTGCTGTCCAGCTCGCGGGAAAGAAATTTGAGTTGCTGGGCGCGGGCCCGTTTACCAAGAGCCAGGTGCACCACCGCAATATCCAGGCCATTGAAACCCTCGCCGAACCGGACCAGGAGAGTGCCGCGCCCCGGGATGACACCCGGCAGGCGGTGCTCTTCCACTGAATCGGGTTCAAAACGGCTCAGAAAGCCGTTACCGGCGTAGGCGACCGTGCCCACTTTCCGATTGGACTGGTGGCACCAGAAAGGCATCCCGGCATGCGTCGCCAGGTATCTCGACTGGTTGATAAAGCCAGACCTCAGGCTGCCCGAATCAACTTCCTGTAAGGCCACCATATCGTAAGGGGCAACGAGGTCCGCAATGGCATCGAGGTTTTCGACCCGCTTGGAATGAGGCAAAACCTGCCGCCAGCTATGCGTGACGTAATGGTGATAGCGGGCGGTTGAAGTCCCCGCCTGGACGTTGAAACTCAGCAGGCGGATTTTCACCCGAGATCCCGGCCCTACCCGTTTTCCGAAGCACTGCCCGCGGCCGCTGCATTGCCTGCGGCAGAGGACTTCTGCATTTCAGCGGTTTCCAATTCGATCAGGTAGTCAACAACGTCCAGCAGGACATCGAAATTGGCGACCGCTGCGTTACCGGAAATTCGGTATTTGCCATTCAGAACCAGCGCCGGCGTGCCCGTGATGCCGTAGGACTTCACTGCGAGCTGGTCTTTGCGTATCCTGCTATCAACGGCGAATGAACGGGATGTGGACAGAAACTTGTCTTTGTCGAGGCCGAACTGGCTGTAAAAATCTGCTATTTCATCCATGCTGCGCATCATTTTCTTTTCCTTCCAGAGCCGGTCCATCATGGCCATATGGGCTTCCTCTGAAACATTCATCAGATTGGCTGTGACGTAGCCCCGTGCATAGAGTTCCCATGAGCTGCGGCCGAACACCACCGGGAGTCTTCTGAACTCGACATTTTCCGGCTTACGCTTGATCCAGCCATTGATATAGGGTTCAAACGTATTGCAATGGGTACACAGGTAACTGAAGGTCTCGACCAGTTCGATTTTATCTCCGGTGGTAACCGGCGCCTGGTCGATCAGGAAATAGTGAAGACCTTCCTGGTAGGGAACCGGCTTGTTAGTTTGCGCCGCCGCAGCGCCGCTGAACATCAGCATAACTGCGCCAAGGGCCATCATCATTTGAACCATTGCTTTTTTCATCTATAACTCCCGCGAAGTCCATTTGGGTTCCGGACTTCATTACTGACCGCTCGAGGCGACGTCAGTTCATTCAGATTTGAGGTAAAGGCCCTGGATGAAACTGGCTACCGCGTCAATCTCTTCGTCCGTCAACCTCTCCGCGGCGCCGTTCATTATCACGCTGGGCGCGTCATCGTCACCCCAATTTTCTCCGGCGCGGAACTGGGTGATCATCTTGGCGGTGTACACGGAATGCTGACCGGCGAGTGCCGGGTAACCGGCCAGCGGATTTCCCTCGCCGGCAGGGCCATGACAGGACATGCATGCCGGAACCCCGGAATCCGCGTTCCCGGCCCGGTATATTCTTTCGCCGAGCGTCACCTTTGACTTGTCGGCTACTCCGCCGGTACCTGTTTGAGCTGAAAAATAGGCGGAAAGATCGTTGATATCCTGATCGCTGAGCCCCGGAACAATCCCGATCATTTCGGGAACCTGGCGGGCACCGGACTTGATCAGGGATACCTGACGTGTCAGATACTGTTCGTGCTGACCAGCAAGTTTGGGCCAGTTAGGCACGGCGCTGTTTCCATCAACACCGTGGCAAGCGGCGCAGATAGCAGACTTGGCCTGTCCGGCGGACGCATCCCCCCCGGCTGCTGCCTGCAGGCTGATAAACACCATAAAACTGGCTACGGCCCGGAGCAAAAGTATCATTTTGCGATCTCCTCGAGTCATTTTTGTAAGCAATCAGGCTAGAATGGCCCGATATTATCGCGGTTTCAACAGCCACGTTCCAGCATATCCAGGCAATCAGATGACATCTGAAACCATAAAACACAACCCCTACCGGTCTGCGCACTATGTGATCAGTGCGCATGACCTCAAGCAATTACCTCTGGACAAAGGCTGCGAAGTCGCATTTGCAGGCCGTTCGAATGCGGGTAAATCCAGTGCGATAAACACATTGACCGACCAGAAATCATTGGCGAGAACCAGCAAAACACCTGGCCGGACCCAGCAAATCGTTATTTTTGAAATCGATCCGGAGCGCCGCATCGCCGACCTGCCTGGATATGGTTATGCCAAAGTACCGGAGAAACTGAAAGCGCACTGGCGCCAGGTCATGCAACGGTACTTCAACCAGCGTGAGTCGCTCAGGGGGATTGTGCTGGTCATGGACATCCGCCACCCCATGCGGGAATTCGATCAGCAGATGATCGCATGGAGCGCGTCTACCGGTGTACCCTGCCACCTGTTGCTGACCAAGTCGGACAAGCTCAAGCGCGGGCCGGCGCAGGCTACGATTCTGCAGGTCAGGAAATCACTGCCTGCAGGCGCCACGGTGCAGGTTTTTTCGTCCAGGAACCGGCAGGGACTGGCTGAGTTGATCGAACGTTTGAACCAGTGGTACGAATTCATGTCCACAGGATAAAATCCCAGCATAAAATCGAATAAACAGACTTCAGAAGGAATGATTTGATGACTTTTCCAACGACCCGTATGCGACGTATGCGTGCTTATGATTTCTCCCGCAAACTGATGCGTGAGAACGAACTGACCAGCAACGACCTGATCTGGCCTGTCTTTGTCCTCGAAGGCGACGACGGAGTTGAAGAGATAAGTTCCATGCCCGGGGTCGACCGCCTGTCCATCGACCGACTGCTTCCTGCGGCGGAACAATGTCTGGAACTTGGCATACCGGCCATTGCGCTTTTTCCCGTCGTATCAGCCGATTGCAAGTCCGACGATGCACGTGAGGCCTGGAACCCTGAGGGACTGGCTCAGCGGGCCGTGGCTGCGCTGAAGGAACGACTGCCTGAACTGGGCGTCATTACGGACGTAGCGCTCGACCCGTTTACGTCGCATGGCCAGGATGGCCTGATTGATGAATCCGGTTACGTCGTCAATGATGAAACCGTCGATGTTCTGGTGAAACAGGCCCTTTCGCACGTTGAAGTGGGTGCAGACGTGGTGGCGCCGTCCGACATGATGGACGGACGGATTGGCGCCATTCGTTCGGCGTTTGAAACCGAAGGTTTTCCAAACAAACAGATCCTGGCTTATTCCGCCAAGTACGCTTCCAGCTTTTATGGCCCTTTCCGGGATGCAGTCGGGTCGGCGGGAAACCTCGGCGGTGGCAATAAATACTCCTACCAGATGGACCCGGCCAATTCGAACGAAGCATTGCGCGAAGTCGAACTGGATCTGGAGGAAGGCGCAGACATGGTGATGATCAAGCCGGGCCTGCCCTACCTGGATATCATCCGCCGTGTTAAGGAGTCCTTTGAAGTGCCGACTTTCGCCTACCACGTCTCGGGAGAGTATGCGATGTTGAAGGCTGCCTCTCTGAATGGCTGGCTCGACGAGGAGGCAGTGGTGCTGGAAGCTCTGACCTGCCTCAAACGGGCCGGTGCTGACGGCATCCTGACCTACTATGCGATGCAGGTCGCCGAGTGGTTACGAGCACGGGAATGATAAAGCTCGCTGTTTTTGGCAAACCGGTTGTTCAATCGCTTTCACCACGCATTCACAACCTGTTCGCGAAACAGTTCGGACTGGATATCGACTACCAGGCTATCGAAGCCACCGCAGAGACTTTTCCGGATCAAGTGACCGAACTGTCAGCAAATGGTGGCCGCGGCTGCAACATCACCGCGCCGCTGAAACGGAACGCCTGGCAGTTGGCGGACCGGAGCAGCGACAGTGCCGAGCGGGCGCAGGCGGCAAATACACTGGTTTTCCACTCATCCGGTGAGCGCCACGCCTACAATACCGATGGCCAGGGACTGGTCAATGACCTGAACTCCAGGACTGATTTCCAGCTCTCTGGGGCCCGAATCTGCCTGGTCGGCGCAGGCGGCGCAGCAGCCGGCGTATTAGGGACGATGCTCCAGTCAGGCCCGGATTGCATCGTAATCATCAACCGCACGGCTGAACGGGCCGCAGGATTGGAAAAGGCCTACTCTGACCTGGGACCCATCCGGTCTTGCCGACCAGAAGAAATCGGTTCCGAGCCCGCGTTTGACCTGATTGTAAATGCCACCTCTCTGGGTCACCGTGGCCTGGCGCCCGAGCTGTCCTGCTCCTGGCTGAAACCGGGTGGCCTGTGTTACGACATGAATTATGGCCAGGCTGCCGAACCCCTCAGGCGACTGTGTGAAAAAGCCGGCATCCCCTATTCGGATGGCCTGGGAATGCTGGTGGGGCAAGCGGCGGTCTCGTTCCAGCTCTGGACGGAGCGATCCCCCGATTCCGGAGTCGTCCTTAAACAGCTAAGGCATAGTTTCTGCTGAGCGAAAATTCACCTGCGCGGAAATGTGCCGACAACATTTCCTTCTTCATCCAACTCGGGATAATCCAGGTTCCGCTGCCGGCAGAATTCGGCGACAGCGGGCTGCGCCCATTCGAATCTTTGCGTTTCATGCAAGTCTTCACTGATGCGTCGTTCTCCGTACATGCCGGAAGCTTCGCGTTGTCGCATGGCCTCGTACAACACAATGGCGCAGGCTACTGAAACGTTGAGGGATTGCGTCATGCCTTTCATCGGAATCGTAACCTGGCGGTCGGAAAGGTCCAGGGCCTGCCGACTGACACCAAATAATTCGGTCCCAACCACCAGGGCGGTTGGCTGGGTATAGTCCAGATCCCTGTAGTCCGCAGCCTCTTGTGACAAATGTGCGGCCACCAATTGAAAACCCCGGTCTTTCAGACTATGGCAAGCAGTTGACAGGTTTTCATGAGAATGAACTTTTACCCATTTTTCCGCCCCCTGCGACGTTTTCCAGTGAATCGCCATCCCCTCTTCACCCGGAACGGCGTGCAGCTCGTTGATCCCAACGGCGTCACAGGTCCGCACGATCGCGGAAAAATTCCTTGGCTTATGCAAGCTCTCGGCCAGAACGGTCAGGTCGGGCTGCCTGTCCGCCAGCACAGAATTAATTTTTTGCCAGCGCCGGTCCGTCATGCCACGGCAATCTTCAGGGCCTGTGCAATTGGGTAAGGCAGTGCCTGAGCGTCACCCCGGCCTGCACCAGCAACAATAGCGGCAGCACGAGAATCAGGCTTTTGAGAAGAAACACCAGCGGCAGGCCGCCTACCTCACGCGAGCCTTCCTTTGTAGCCCATGAGGCGGCGACATAGTCCCATCCGATAAGCAACAAAAAAACGCTGAAAGGCACGAGAAACAGAAGGGTTCCGGCCAGGTTCACCCGGTTCCTGTGGCGGCTCGATTTTTCGCGGTAAAAAATATCCACGCGTACATGATCGTCGGTCTGGAATGCCCAGGCAGCAGCTACCATGAACACCATCGCATGCAGATAAGTGACGCTCTCCTGGAGCCAGATCCAGCCATGATTGAAACCGTATCTCAAAACCACGATGCCGAAAGTGAGGATCACCATGAGCAGGGTAAGCCAGGAAACACAGCGTCCGAGGCGCTCAACGACCGAGGCGGCAATCCCTGTGCCGCGCGCCGGTTTGGCGTGCTGATTTAATCCCACTCCTTGATCTTCCAGTAAACAGGTTGCACAGGATTCATCGCCTGCTGGTCGACGTCCAGTTCCAGCTTGCCGTCTCCGTCGGTGTCGATGTAATAGAAAGGAATGCCGCCCTTGGGGGTGACTTTCACCATGTAGATCTGGCCATTCATCCGGTATTCTTCAATCAGGCGATTTTCTTCCTCGCGGATGGTCACGGTCGGTTCGATCTGTTCCTGTTGCACTTTCGGTGGAATGGGAACATCTTCTGTCTCCTCCGCCGGTATCGGCGGCGGTCTCTCGAGATCTTCCTGTGCCAGGAGCGGAGTGACCATCAGCAGCGCAGTCAGAATAAACATGAGCGCCATGACAATATTCCCGGCCTTGATCACCAACTCTTTATCTGGAATGTTTGTCATTTCTTAATTTTCTCTCTGAGTTAGACTTTCATAATATCAGACCACCAAAACCAAATGATGATTCCCCACAATCCATGAGTAAGAAACCCACCCTGTATCTTGTCGACGGCTCATCCTATCTTTATCGGGCCTTTCATGCGCTGCCCAACCTGACCAACAGTCGCGGAGAAGCCACCGGCGCCTTGCTGGGTGTGGCGAATATGCTGAAACGCCTGCTCAATGAAGCCGACCCAGAGTATATCGCTGTGGTTTTTGACGCCAGGGGCCCAACCTTTCGGCACGAAATGTACCCGCAGTACAAAGCGAACCGCCCGCCGATGCCGGCCGATCTGAGCAAGCAGGTGGAACCCATCCTGGAGTTTACAAAATTACTCGGGTTACCCCTGCTGCAGGTCGAAGGCGTAGAGGCTGACGACGTCATCGGAACACTGGCAAAAACAGCGGAAGACGCCGGTATGCTCTGCGTTATCTCAACCGGGGACAAGGACATGGCGCAGTTGGTCAGCGACCATACGACATTAACCAACACGATGACCAATACGGACATGGACCGGGATGGCGTCAAATTGAAATTCGATGTCCTGCCTGAACAGTTCGTGGACTTTCTCGCGCTGACCGGCGACAAGTCAGACAACATTCCGGGCGTTGAAAAATGCGGGCCGAAAACGGCAGCGAAATGGCTTAATAACTGGGGAAGCCTCGATGAAGTTGTGGCTCACGCCGACGAGGTTAGAGGCAAAATCGGAGAATATCTCCGTGCTTCTCTGGATCAGCTTCCCCTGTCCAAAGACCTCGCTACCATTCGCCGCGACCTGAATCTGGAAACCAGTCCCGAAAACCTGCGACGCAGTGATGCCGATGACAAATCCCTGATAGAGGCGTTGAAGCGCTACGAATTCAACAGTTGGCTGCAGGAACTGGAAGGCCCACCCGAGGAACAGCGGGCAGAAACCGATTACCGCACAATCACTACTGCGAACGGCCTCGATGCCCTCATCGCTGAACTTGAAAAGGCCGAACTGCTTGCTGTCGATACAGAGACAACCAGCCTGGACCCCATGCAGGCCGAATTGGTGGGCCTGAGTTTTTGCACCACACCGGGGGTAGCGTCATACATACCGGTCGGGCACGACTATCCGGACGCGCCGGCTCAACTGAACCGGAATGAGGTGCTGGCGAAACTGAAGCCATTGCTGGAAGATTCGCGGAAAGCAAAAGTGGGCCAGCACATCAAGTACGACATGAATGTTCTGTCGCTTTATGACATCGAAGTTCAGGGCGTGGGTTTTGACACAATGCTGGAATCCTACGTCTTCAACAGTACAGGCAGCCGCCACGACATGGATTCACTCGCGCTGAAATACCTGGGCCGCCAGACGACTCATTACGAGGACATCGCAGGCAAGGGTGTGCGGCAAATTTCCTTCAGCCAGGTTCGAATCGAGGACGCCAGTCCGTACGCTGCCGAAGACGCTGACATCACCCTGCAATTACACCTTCACCTGTGGCCGCGCCTGGAAGAGCAACCCTCGCTGGCTGCGGTGTTACAGGATATTGAAATCCCGTTGATTCCAGTGCTTGCGCGAATGGAGCAACGCGGCGTATTGATCGATGGAAAGCTTCTTGCCACCCAAAGTACGGAAATGGCAAAACGGATCATGAAGCTTGAACAGGAAGCCCATGATGCCGCAGAACAGCCTTTCAACCTGGGCTCGCCGAAACAATTGCAGCAGATCCTGTTCGAAAAGCAGGGACTGCCAGTGATACGTAAAACGCCCAAGGGACAACCCTCGACGGCGGAAGACGTGTTGCAGGAACTGGCCGTGGACTACGAACTACCCAGCCTGATACTCAAATACCGCTCCTTATCCAAGCTGAAATCAACCTATACAGACAAGCTTCCTGAGCAGATCAATCCGCGCACGCAGCGCGTTCATACTTCCTACCACCAGGCAGTGGCGGCAACCGGGCGGCTATCATCTTCGGATCCCAATCTGCAGAATATCCCGATCCGCACGCCACTGGGGCGGCGGATCAGGGAGGCATTTATTGCGCCGGAAGGTTACCTGATCATGGCTTGTGATTATTCACAGATCGAACTGCGTATCATGGCGCACCTTTCGGCCGACCCCGGTTTGCTGAAAGCTTTTCAAGACAAGGTTGATGTTCACCAATTTACGGCGAGCGAAGTATTTGATATCGGCTACGACCAGGTCGACAGCGAGCATCGCCGGGCAGCCAAGGCGATCAACTTCGGCTTGATGTACGGAATGTCCGCATTCGGACTTTCCCGCCAGCTAAATATCGGGCGCGCCGAAGCGCAGGCGTACATGGACACCTACTTCATGCGCTATCCAGGCGTCCGGCAATTCATGGAAGACACCCGTGAGCAGGCCAGCAAACAAGGCTATGTCGAAACTCTGTTCGGGCGGCGCCTGTACCTGCCTGAAATTAACGCGAGCAACATGCAGCGGCGCCAGGCGGCTGAGCGGGCAGCGATAAACGCACCGATGCAGGGCACGGCGGCGGATATCATCAAACGGGCCATGATCCGCGTGGACGAATGGCTGACGGCGGAAAAGCCGGATACTCACCTGGTCATGCAGGTTCATGACGAACTGGTGTTTGAAGTCAGGGAAGACCAATTGCAGCAGTCAATGGAAACAGCCGCCGCACTCATGTCCGGCGCCGCGGATCTGGATGTCGAACTCGTCGTCGATACGGGTTACGGCCCGGATTGGGATAAAGCACATTGATCTGGGGCAGGCAGGTAGCCATTTGTATGGGCGTACAGCTTCCATTCAACTGTACTTTCCTGCACTCTATGGACCTCGATTGAATCAGGGAGAGACTCAAAATGAGTGAAAGTGTTCAATTACCCGCCAAAGAAAAACCCCGGCCCGAAGATGTCAGCTCACCGGATGCGATCATCAAGGCCATGTACGACAACATATCGGGACCGGCAGGTCCAAGAAACTGGTATCGCCAGCGCAGCCTTTACCTGGATGGCGCCCGCCTGATCCCCATTGGCAATCGTGTTCACAAGGAAAGTGACCTCCAGATAATGAGTATCGACGAGTGGATCCGGGATGCAGAGAAATATTTCTCCGAAAACGATTTCTATGAATCTGAAATCATGCGGAAAATAGACCGTTTCGGAAACATGGTTCAGGTTTTCAGCACCTATGCGGCCCGTCACAGCATTGACGGCGAGCCGTTTGCCCGTGGCATCAACAGTATTCAACTGCTGGAGAAGGACGACCGCTGGTGGATAGTCACTGTGATGTGGGAAAACGAGAGCAAGGACAATCCCATTCCGGAAGAGTTTCTGCCCTATTTATGGTGATTGGAGCCCAGGCCACTCGGCGCTTTCAATTTTCCAGCCAGTCCCTCGGCTCGAGATAGTCGTACAGAACGGCTTCTTCCGTGCCGGCTTCGGGGCGCCAGTTATAACGCCATGACACCAGTGGTGGAAGCGACATCAGTATGGACTCTGTGCGCCCGCCTGATTGCAGGCCAAACAGTGTTCCACGATCATAAACCAGGTTGAACTCGACGTAACGGCCTCGCCGGTACAATTGAAACTGTCGTTGCCGATCCGTCCATTTTTGATCTTTGCGCCGGTTCACGATGGGCAGGTAAGCCAGCAGGTAGCTGTCGCCTATTGCCTTGAGGAAACTGAAACAACGTTCAAAGCCCCCTTCATTTAGATCATCAAAAAACAGACCCCCTACCCCCCGGGTCTCTTCACGGTGTTTCAGGTAAAAATAGCGATCACACCATTCTTTGTACTGGGAATAGACCCCGGCACCGAAGGGTTCACACGCGCTACGCGCTGCCTCGTGCCAACTCACGATATCCTCCAGCACCGGATAATAGGGCGTCAGGTCATAACCACCGCCAAACCACCAGACGGGCTCCTCCCCATCCTTTTCCGCGATAAAAAACCGTACATTGGCATGGCTTGTCGGCACATGGGGGTTGAGGGGATGTATGACCAGCGATACGCCTAACGCCACGAAACTCCGACCAGCAAGCTCGGGTCGTGCAGCCGTGGCCGAAGGCGGCAGGCTGGCCCCGCTTACGTGCGAAAAATTCACGCCGGCCTGTTCAAAAACCTGGCCCGCGTTTAGCACCCTGGTGCGCCCGCCGCCACCCAGAGTGGGTTCGTTCTTTCCCCGCTGATCCGCATCACGCGCCCATTCATCTTCGATGAAATGTTCCTTGCCATCAGCCTGTTCAAGCTGAAGGCAAATCCGGTCCTGCAAACTCCGCAAATAATCCTCTACCCGCGTTGTAGAAATTTTGTCGACTGAATTCATTTCACCCTTCCCTGATGACCGCACCGCTTTCCAGGTTACGAATTTCGCTGGGGCTTTCTTCCCCTCCCAGTGCGCCTTCGACAATTCCGCAAACTCCGGATCCGAAGTAATCCAGCGCTTCAGCGCCGGACCGCGCCGGTTCGAAGCCGCTCGGGTTCGCACTGGTGGAAACAATGGCGCTTTGAAATTCTGCGCACAGGGCACGGCATACCGGGTGCGCTGTGACTCTCAGCGCAATCGTAGGGTGCTTTCCTGTCAGCCAGCCAGGCGTAGTGCCGGCGCTGGGAAACAACCAGGTGACCGGACCGGGCCAGGTGGACATCGCACGCTTCAGCAACAAATCGCTGACTGGTCGTGTATACGATTCAAAACGATCGAACCGGTCAGCGATCAGAATCAACCCTGCCGACACCGGTCTGCTTTTCATCGCAAGCAGCCGCATGACTGCGTCTTCGTTTTCAGGGTTGCAGCCCAGGCCATATACCGCTTCAGTCGGGTAAGCGATGATTTTCCCGTCACGCAGACATTTAGCAGCCTGGTTGATGCTTACAAGGCCGGGTTCAGACACAACACGATTACTCGCCGGCAGTCTCGGCTGTCACCGCCCCTGCAGCCTTCTTCGCGGTCTTTTTCTTCCTGGATGTTTTCTTTTTAGTTGCTTTTTTCCGGGATGCCTTTTTCTTGGCAGCCTTCTTTTTGGATCCCTTTTTCCGGCTTCGTTTGTCCGGCGCCGCCTCCAGTGCGGCGAGGCATTCTTCCAGCGTCATGGAGTCGGGTTCCCGCTCCTTGGGCATGCGGGCATTCTTCTTCCCATCGGTTATGAACGGGCCCCACCGGCCTTTCAAAATCTGTACATCGGTATCATCAAACGTCACCAGAATGCGATCGAGATCCGCCTGTTTCTTGGCGGCAACCAGTTCAAGCGCGGTTGAAAGCTCAATGGTGTGCGGATCATCGTCTTTCATGGAAACGAACTTGCTCCCGTATCGAATATACGGCCCGAACCGTCCGATGCCGGCTGACACTTCCTCACCTTCCGGCGTGTATCCGAGAGCACGGGGTAACTTGAACAAATCCAGTGCTTCTTCCAGTGTGATGGTTTCAAGCAACTGACCCGGTTGAAAACCGGCGAACTTCGGTTTCTCATCATCGTCGACGCTGCCGATCTGCGCATGGGGGCCGTATCTCCCCAGCCGCACAGAAACCTCCTTTCCCGAAGCGGGATCGGTCCCGAGAACGCGGGTGGCTTTCGCTTCCTGCCGACTGACACTCTCCTCCTTGTCCCTGATGCGCTCTATGAATGGCTTCCAGAATTGCATGAGCGGTGGTATCCAGTGCAATTCACCCCTGGAAATTTCGTCAAGCGTGTCTTCCATTCTTGCGGTGAATTCGTAATCCACGTAAGGCTCGAAATGATTCTCCAAGAATCGGGCGACGACACGACCGGTGTTGGTTGGAATAAATCGCCTGCGATCCATATCCACGTATTTGCGGCGCACCAGTGTCTGGATGATGCTGGCGTAAGTCGACGGCCGGCCGATGCCAAAATCTTCCAGGGCCTTGACAAGGCTCGCTTCCGAGAACCTTGGCGGCGGTTCAGTAAAATGTTGCTCGGCCCGAATTTCCTGCAACTTCACCACATCTCCTTCTTTCATATCCGGCAAGCGGGTCTCTTTTTCTTCCTTTCCTTGTGGTTGAGCCACTTCGTAGACACGCAGATAACCGGGGAAGGCGATAACCGACCCGTTGGCGCGGAATGTCGCATCAGCTCCGCAGTCGAATTCCACCGCTACCGTATCAACCAGCGCAGGCACCATCTGGCAGGCCATGGCG
>CALDVW010000121.1 GCA_937924405.1 uncultured Lysobacterales bacterium | reverse complement strand
GAGTTAGCAGATGTTTGCTGCCCTGATTCCTGGATCATGGTTGATGGCAAACCGGTTCATGATGAAGCACCAGGAGAAAATCTCCTTATTACGCGAACGAAGCGTGGCCAGGAGCTCGTTGCCGCGGCGGCTGCATCCGGTGTAATTCATCTCGATCCTTTTGGTATGGACGAGCTCAATGCTCAACATGCCGATCATATTACCCGCAAGATTGAAACCCCGGCCCGTTTGCAAGCGTTGGCTATGGAAGGAGAGTTACAGCCTGAATTCCAACAATTCCGTTCAGACAAAATGATAGCAATTGCAGGTAACGTGAGACACCAAGCCGCGATAAAGGACACTCGAGATCGAATCCAAAATTTAAACAATCGAGAACCCTCAGTTTAACAATACAATCCCAGTATTAAATTCCATGCCATATGATTGGTCGCTTCGAGTCGGTAGCAGCCCAAGTCGCCTCTTCAGTAACTTATTCCTCTGTCCGGCGCATAGCAGAACTTCCCTGGCTGTTATTAGCAGGGGAGTTTAGTTCTCAGTTCGGCCAGGAGCAGAACTCAAATTAGCCGCAGATGACAGCTGGCGGCTCTATTCCTCCTCGACGTCCCCTTCTTCCGGCTCAATTCGTTCCAGGCCAACCATTTTTTCGTCTTTTCTCAGGCGGATCAAAGTCACGCCCTGGGTATTACGGCCCAGTGTCGAGATTTGGCCAACATTTGTACGTACCAGCGTTCCGCCGTCCGAAATCAACATGACGTCGTCTTCCTGACCAACCTGGATGGCCGAAATCAAAGCACCATTTCGATCGGAGGTTGAAATACCGATGACACCCTGGCCGCCTCGCCCCTGCCTGGGGTAATCTTCGACAGCGGTTCGCTTGCCAAAGCCGTTCTCCGTCACGGTCAATATGTCGCCGTCACCGACCACCAGCATGGAAACAACTTCCTGCTTGTCCTGGATGCGGATACCGATCACACCGCGGGCGACACGGCCCATGGAGCGTACGTCGCTCTCCGCAAATCGAATACACTTGCCTGAACTGGAAAACAGCATGATGTCCTGCTCGCCGTCGGTGAGGCTGACATTGACCAGCTCGTCATCTCCAGGCAGGTCGATCGCCCAGATCCCGTTTGCTCTTGGCCTCGAATAATCGGACAGCGGGGTTTTCTTCACGATTCCTTTGCGGGTCGCGAAAAACAGGAACAGGTTGTCCGGAAATTCACGGACCGGAAGCACCGCGTTAACTCGCTCCCCCTTCTCCAGAGGCAACAGGTTGACGATCGGTTTTCCGCGACTGACGTGACTGGCCTGGGGCAACTGGTAGACCTTCAGCCAGTGAATTTTGCCGCGGCTGGTGAAGCACAGCAGCGTATCGTGTGTATTGGCGATAAACAGTTGATCAATAAAATCTTCATCTTTGATTTTGGTCGCCGATTTTCCAGTCCCGCCGCGCTTTTGAGCACGGTACCGATCCAACGGCTGCGACTTGGCATACCCTCCATGCGACAAGGTGACCACCACGTTTTCTTCGGTAATCAGATCTTCCAGGCTGAGGTCCAGCCTTTGCTCCAGAATCTCGGTTCGTCGCTCGTCTCCAAACGCATCCCGCACAGCGGTAAGCTCATCGCGGATTACTTCCATCAGGCGGCCAGGATTGGACAGAATCAGTAACAGGTCTTTGACTTTATTGAGAATTTCCTCATATTCTTTGGTCAGTTTTTCCTGCTCGAGCCCGGTCAGCCGATGCAGGCGCATATTGAGGATTTCCTGCGCCTGTACCGGTGAAAGCTGATACCCCGCGTCCTGCAGGCCGTATTGGTCCTCCAATTCTTCGGGGCGGGATGTTTCGGCCCCTCCCTGCCCGAGCATGGCACTGACCAGTCCGGGCTCCCACAGCTGCGCCAGCAGCCTAGCCTTTGCTTCGGCCGGAGTCGGCGACCCCTTAATCAGTTCAATGACTTCGTCCAGGTTAGCCAGTGCGACGGTCAGGCCTTCGAGCACGTGCGCACGATCCCGCGCTTTACGCAGTTCGAACAAAGTGCGCCGGGTGACCACTTCGCGGCGATGACCGACAAAGGATTCGAGCACTTCACGCAGATTGAGCAGGCGTGGCTGACCATTAACCAACGCGACCATATTGATGCCAAAAACACTTTGCATCGCGGTCTGTTTATACAGATTGTTCAGAATGACTTCCGGCACCTCGCCGCGACGCAATTCGATCACCATGCGCATGCCGTCCTTATCCGACTCGTCGCGCAGTTCGGTAATGCCTTCGATCTTCTTTTCCTTGACCAGTTCTGCAATCTTTTCCAGCAGACGCGCCTTGTTAACCTGGTAAGGCAACTCGGTGACAATAATGGCCTGCTTACCGTTCGACTCGTTGGTCTCGATGTTGGAAAGAGCACGAATATAGACCCGGCCACGACCGGTATGATAAGCGTCGTAAATACCCTGGGCGCCATTGATGACACCAGCCGTCGGGAAGTCGGGCCCCGGCAGGTACTGCATGAGGCCCTCGATTGACAATTCCGGGTCCTCGATCAGCGCAAGCGTCGCATTGATGACTTCATTGAGATTGTGCGGCGGAATATTGGTGGCCATGCCTACTGCAATGCCAGCTGATCCGTTAACCAGCAAATTCGGCACCCTTGTGGGCATCACCTGGGGTTCAAATTCGGTTTCGTCGTAATTCGGCGTGAAATCGACGGTTTCCTTGTCCAGGTCGGAGAGCAGTTCATGCGCGAGTTTGGACATGCGCACTTCCGTGTATCGCATAGCCGCGGGGGCGTCACCGTCTACAGAACCGAAATTTCCCTGCCCGTCCACCAGCATGTAACGCATGGCAAAAGGCTGCGCCATGCGCACGATGGTGTCGTAAACCGCCGTGTCACCATGCGGGTGGTATTTACCTATCACATCGCCGACGACACGGGCTGATTTTTTATAGGGCTTGTTAAAGTCGTTTCCCAGTTCGCTCATCGCATATAACACGCGTCGATGAACCGGTTTCAGACCATCCCTGACATCGGGAAGTGCGCGCCCGACGATGACACTCATGGCGTAGGCCAGGTAGGACTGGCGCATTTCGTCTTCGAGGTTTACCTGTAGCACTTCTTTGGCAAGTTCAGCCATTCTAGAATTGATCTCCGAAATATTCTCTAAATATTTGTTTTATTTATTTTTATTAGTGACTGTTTCTGGCCAAATTAGAACCCTGAAAACAGCACGTTTGAAGTGCGGAATTATACCATAAATCCGTGGCTTAACCGGCTTTTGAACGGCAAAAATCAGCAGATGCGGTTAAAGTACTGGCCGGGTCAGCAATGCAGCAGTATCATTCGTTTCTCTCAGGCTAAACGACACGGAAATCACAGATGATGAACAGATATGCACGCGCCCTGTCCCGGGCGGCCGCCATTACCCTTTTACCCCTTTTGCTGTTCACCCAGGGAGTCGCTGCGCAAGACAACCCGAAAGCGGCAATCCACACCAGCATGGGGGTTATCCAAGTGGAACTGTATCCCGACCGGGCCCCGGCATCTGTTGAGAATTTTATCAATTACGCTAACAGCGGATTCTACGACGGCACCATCTTTCATCGCGTGATCAGAAATTTCATGATTCAGGGTGGTGGCTTTACCCCGGACATGCAGAAAAAAACAACGGGCGAGCCGGTCAAAAATGAGGCCAATAATGGCCTTGGCAACCAGCGGGGAACGCTTGCAATGGCCCGCACGAACGACCCCCACTCCGCTACGGCACAATTTTTTATCAATGTGCAGGACAACTGGAACCTCGATTATCGGGGTGAAAACGCCTGGGGTTACACCGTATTTGCGCGCGTTACCGAGGGCATGGAAGTCGTAGACAAGATCCGCTTTGTCAAGACCACCAGAAAACAGCCTTACAGCGATGTCCCCGTTGATCCGGTCATCATCGAGAAAATCGAAATCCTGAACTGATGCGCACACTTTTCATCTCCGATCTGCATCTCGAAGACAGCCAGCCGCTGCGAACCGAGTGGTTACTGACGTTCCTTGCCGGCCCTGCCAGGAAATCCACGGCGGTTTACATCCTGGGTGATCTATTCGAGTACTGGATCGGAGATGATGCGCCGTCTGCGACAGCACAACACGTGGCAAAGGCCACCGCTGAGCTGCACGAATCGGGTGTGAAGTGCTATTTTCTTCATGGCAACCGGGACTTTCTGCTCGGCGAAAAATACGCGGCCAGCGCAAAACTCAAGCTGTTACCCGAAACCGTCGTCGTCGATCTGTACGGCATACCGACACTTCTGCTGCATGGCGACACGCTGTGCACGGATGACACCGAATACCAGGCGCTCCGTCAGCAGCTGCGTGACCCGGCCTGGCAGGCCGGTGTGCTGGCCATGACAATCGAGCAACGGCTGCAGATGGCCCAGGAAGCGCGGGTGGCCAGCATGCAGCATACAGGCTCTGCCGCTGAGGAAATCATGGATGTGAACGCCGCTGCGGTCGCCAGTGCTTTCAGAGAACAGGGTGTGAGCAGGATGATCCATGGCCACACACACCGCCCGGCATTCCACCAGGTCGACCTGGATGCGACTAGTGCTGAGAGGATCGTGCTGGCTGACTGGTACGACTCCGGCAGCTATCTCGAGGTTTCCACCGATGGCGCGCGGTCACTGAACGTCCAGTAGCGAGGCGCTCAGGCCTGCAGGCCTCGAGTCAACTGCTCCATCTCGGCCGGTGTGAACCCGGCCTGGTAACGCGCTTCCAGATTGAAGGGCCCCCTGATCGTGCCTTGGTAATAGAGTTCAAGCAGCCCCATGAAGGTCTCCAGCGGCTCCAGCCCTTCGCGCTCGCAACAAAACCTGAACCAGTGGGTTCCTATCGCGACATGGCGGACTTCCTCTGCCAGAATAATCTGCAGCGCATCTATAGTCCGGTGATCACCTACGGTATTCAACCGTTCGATCATGCCGGGCGTGACATCCAAACCTCGCGCTTCCAACACCCTGGGCACCAACGCCATCCGGGCCAGGCAACTGTCTGCGGTCTTCTCCGCCATTTCCCATAATCCGTTGTGCGCCGGATAGTCGCCGTATTGAACATCCAGTTCATGTAACCTTCCCTGCAGGATCTGGAAATGACGCGCTTCATCAGCCGCAACCGAAATCCAGTCAAAGTAATACGCCTCCGGCATGTCCCTGAAGCGATAAGCTGCGTCCAGCGCCAGATTGATGGCATTAAACTCAATATGAGCGATTGCGTGCACCAGGGCGGCCCGGCCCGCTGCACTGCCCAGGCGGCGGCGGGGCACCCGGGACGGATCGATCAATTCAGGACGGTCCGGCCGGCCCGGCGGACCGACCGGTTCAATCGTTGCTTTACGGTCCCGTGCCAGGAAGTCATGGTCGGCAGTCTCGGCAAGCACAGCGACTGCAGAACATTTTTCATCCGGATCCGTAATCGCAAGGCAACGCGATGTTGCCGCAAAGAAGCCCTCATCCATCTTCGCCAATGCGCCTTTCAGCCCCCCGGTCAGAGGCGCTCAATCAGGGCTTCAGCAAAACCGGAAGTGGAAACCTTTGTTGCACCTTCCATCTGCCGGGCAAAATCATAGGTTACGATGCCGGCGGCCACAGTTTTCGCGAATGCCTGGTTGATCAGTGCCGAAACTTCACGCCAACCGATGTAATCGAACATCATGCAACCGGAGAACATGAGTGAGCTCGGGTTGACCTTGTCCTGGTTGGCGTACTTGGGCGCGGTTCCGTGGGTGGCTTCAAATACCGCAACGTGATCTGCCATATTGGCCCCGGGCGCGATCCCCATGCCCCCGACCTCGGCGGCCAGTGCATCGGAAAGATAATCACCATTCAGGTTCATCGTGGCGAGCACATCGAATTCGGCCGGCCGTAACTGCATCAACTGGAACATGATGTCCGCAATGCGATCCTTGATGATGATCTTGCCCTGCGGCGCCTCACCATCGTATTTTTCCCAGAGTTCATCTTCACTGATGGTCACATCGCCAAATTCCTCGCGGGCAAGTTCATAACCCCAGTTCCGGAATGCCCCTTCTGTGAATTTCATGATGTTGCCCTTGTGTACCAGCGTGACGCTTTCACGCTGATTATCAACCGCGTACTGTATTGCCTTGCGCACCAGGCGCTTGGAACCGAACGGCGAAATGGGCTTGATTCCCAGTCCGGCGTCCTCGAAAAAATCCGCCCCCATTTCTTCTCGCAGGAACTTCGCGAGCTTCAAATTCTCCGGAGTACCGGACTGGTACTCGATTCCACAGTAAACGTCTTCTGTATTTTCCCGAAAAATGACGACATCGACATCTTCAGGCTGCTTCATGGGCGACGGCACACCATCGAAATAAGTAACGGGCCGCACGCAGGCATAAAGATCCAATTCCTGGCGCAGAGAAACGTTAAGTGAACGGAATCCTCCTCCAACAGGGGTCGTCAGCGGGCCCTTGATGGCCACGACAACGTCCTTGACGGCTTCCAGGGTCTCTGCGGGGAAATAGTCGCCATCATAAATTCCGGCGGCTTTTTCACCCAGAAATAATTCCGCCCAGTGAACTTTCCGCTTGCCGTCATAGGCTTTCTCTACCGCGGCATTCCAAACCCGCATGGCCGCGCTGGTGATGTCCGGGCCGATTCCGTCACCCTCTATGAAACCCAATATGGGGTTATCAGATACAACCAGGCGATTGTCGCTAATGGTAATTTTCTGACCGGATTCGGGGAGTTTTACGTGGCGGTAGCTCATATTCTTTTTCCTTGGAATAAAGTGATTTTGGATAATCGAACATTATACCGCGAGTCGGTTAACAGGATATTAATCCCGAAACGGCATAATACGGGTTAGATGAACGTCGAAACCGTATCTGCAGCAATGAGAATCAATCGGCGCGATGGCCTGTGGCTGGCCGTTGCGGTGCTGCTGCATTCCCTGGTTTTACTGATTCCGGTTCGACAGCCTTCAGGCCCGGCGAAAACCGTTCAGTCGGTTACGATCTCACTGTTCAACACTGCTGAAATCGAATCCTCCGCCAAGCCGGCGCCAGGCCACGCCCCCCTGACGAAAGGTGTGAGCCCGCCAGAAAATCCGCTACTTGCCAAGAAACCCGCAACCCGGAAAGATCCTGCCGTTGACCAGGAAGAACCTTCAGACTTGTCTGAGTCCGAAGCCCCCCTGAACACATCAACCGCCCTGCTGATAGAGTCCCTCAGCCGCGTCAACTGGACCATCCCGGATCGCGGCAAAAAAAGGCACCTGGGCGTTCCTGTACCCGGACAAATCCCCGAAAGCTGGCGGGCCGGTATTCACCTGGAGGAAAACCGTTTTGATGACATGGTGGTTCCCCGCAAGGTCGAAATCATTGACCGCTGGCTGGCGGCTGACGGCAGTCACAACGTGGTCATGAATACGACTGGAGGCGAAACCCTGTGCGGCCGTGCGCAGGCCTGGAATCCCATGAGCCCGATGCTTGAACCTGTCATGATGTTCCGGAGATGCGGAGGGGGCGGTAAGCGCGGCTTCAAAATGCCGGACCACTATATGCGAGAGAGCCATTCAATATCCGGAGAACCCGGTGGCAGCCCCTGACTCAGCTTCAGGAGCATCAGGTTTTCCATCCCGAATTTTCACCACATGATTCGGGGATGAGATAGTATAAGACTGTTGCCGGCCCCGGAGCCAACATGTCTTTTCAACCAATTCTGCTACCCCTGCTGGCCCAGGTTCTGCTGACATTTATTGTCTGGGTCTATATGTACGTTCAGCGAATTTCAGAAATCAGCCACAAGTCGATTGCCACACAGGATCTGCAGGACCGAGTGCATGCCCAGACGCTCCTGACCGAGTCGGCCAACTCGTCCAACAACCTGAAGAACCTGTTCGAGATGCCCCTGCTTTTTTACATTGCCATCCTGTTGGCATTGGTGCTTCTGATCCAGGATGTGCTGCTGGTTCGCCTGGCCTGGGGGTTTGTCATCCTGCGTTATATACACAGCGCCGTCCACTGCAGCTACAACCGGGTCATGCACCGCTTTATCGCTTATGCCGCCAGTTGCCTGTTCCTGATTTTCATGTGGATCAGGTTGGCCTCTTATATCCTGATGAGTTGAGGAGAAAACCATGAGTGAATCTGAATCTGTCCAGGGCGGATGCCTGTGCGGCGCTGTCCGGTTTGAAGCCAGACTTCCCAGTAAATGGTGTGCGCATTGCCACTGCAGGATGTGCCGCCGGGCCCATGGCGCCGGCTACGTGACCTGGGTCGGTTTTGAGAGTGATCATTTCAATCTGAAGACCGGCGACCATCACCTGCAATGGTACGAGTCCTCACCCAGCGCACGACGCGGATTTTGCTCAAGCTGCGGCAGCACCATGCTGTTCGAAGCGCAGAGGTGGCAGGGTGAAACACACGTTGCGCTGGGCTGCATTGACGGGCCGATAGACCGCGAACCGAAGGCGCATGTTTTCTACGACTCGCACGTCGACTGGATGCCTATCGACGAGGCTCTGAAGGTTCTTACGGGCTGAATAGCACTCAGGCCCAGACAATGGCCGGCTGACCGTGTTGCTCAAGCCAGCTATTGGTTTTCGAAAAGTGGCGGCAACCGAAGAATCCCCTGTGCGCCGATAACGGTGACGGATGCGGCGCGTTCAGCACCAGGTGCCTGTCCCGATCGATCACGGCGCCTTTTTTCATCGCGTAACTTCCCCACAACAGGAATACAAGATGCTCACGGCCGCCATTGAGTTCAGCCACAATACGATCGGTAAATCGCTCCCAGCCTTTGCCCTGGTGCGCACCGGCACGCCCCCTTTCAACCGTGAGCACAGCATTGAGCAGTAAGACGCCCTGCTCCGCCCAGCCGTGCAAATTACCGCCGGGTGGCCGCGTGCATCCCAGATCCGCTTCGATTTCTTTGTAGATATTGATCAGCGATGGCGGAACGGCCACACCGTCCTGCACTGAAAAACACAGGCCATGGGCCTGGCCGGGGCCATGATAGGGGTCCTGCCCCAGTATTACGACCTTCACCGCTTCGAACGGTGTGGAGTTCATCGCGTTAAAAATCAGGCCACCGGGCGGAAAGATCACTGCTCCCTGCTTTTTACGTTGCAGTAAAAACTGACGCAGGGTATCCATATACGGCTGGCTGAATTCATCTTCCAGCCGCGATTTCCAGGAAGGCTCGAGTTGTATTTTCCTTTCTTTTACCATGATGTAGTAGTTTGCGGCTTGAATCCCGGGAGTTCATCCCAAGTTAGCAGATCGTGTATAACTGCAAAACCCGGTTCCGGAATATTAATTGAAACAGGCTAAAAAATGACCATTAAAACTGACGTAGTCATCATCGGCGCCGGGCCCTGCGGCCTGTTCCAGGTTTTCGAACTGGGCTTGCTGGACATCCACGCCCACGTTGTTGACTCGCTACAGCAGGTTGGCGGGCAGTGCAGCGAACTATACCCGGAAAAGCCCATTTACGACATTCCTGCCCTGCCTGTCTGTGGCGCGCAGGAACTGGTCGACCGGCTGATGCAGCAAATCAAACCATTCAACCCGGATTTCCATCTCGGCCAGACAGTAACGACACTGGATAAGAGAGAGGATGGCCGGTTTACACTGGAAACCTCTTCGGGTACCCGTTTCGACACGGCCACGGTCATTCTTGCAGCGGGACTGGGCGCGTTCCAGCCACGCCGCCTGAGGGCGCGCGGCGCACCGGAATGGGAGGGCCGCAATATCAATTACCGGATTCGCGACAAGGAAGCGCTCAAAGGCAAGAACATCATCATTCTCGGTGGCGGCGATTCCGCGCTTGACTGGACGCTCGAGTTGCATGGCAAGGCGCAAAAGATAACGCTGGTTCATCGGCGCACCGAATACCGCGCCCAACCGGCGTCGGTCAGTAAAATGAAGGAACTGGCAGATGGCGAAACACTGGTGGAATTCCAGGGCCGGGTGCAATCCGTATTCGAACAGGACGGCGCATTCGGCGGCCTGGAGATTGCCAGTCTTGACGGCGAGCATCATCATCTGGAGGCGGATGAAGTCTTCGCATTCTGGGGACTCTCCCCTGCCCTGGGCCCGATCGCTGAATGGGGTCTTGACCTCGACAAGCGCCAGATTCACGTCGATACTGAAAAATTCCAGACCAATATTCCCGGACTGTTCGCCATCGGCGATATCAATACCTATCCCGGCAAGAAAAAACTGATCCTGAGTGGCTTTCACGAAGGAGCACTGGCCGCTTTCGCGGTCCAGCAGCACATTCGTCCAGATCAAAAAGTCAGACTGCAGTACACGACCACGAGTCCCCTGATGCACAAAAGACTGGGAATTGAGGATTAATTCGCATACCCGGACTTGATTCAGGTTGCAGACTGTCGATTCTGTCCTATGCTTAGGTTGTGACCCACGCACAGTCCCCCCCAATTTCCTGTGTCAAGGGCGCAAGCCCGGTGGGTCACACTGAATGTGACCGGACTGAGAATATTATTGGCCGGAAACCGATCGGTTTCCGGCCATTTTTACCTGGCGCCGGGAAGTACTGGCCAGTCGGCTACGTCCAGGGCGTCCCGATAAGCGTGCCAGGTGGCGTAGCCAAGCAGCGGAATGATGAATATGAACCCCAGCATGGCCGTTATGAAACCCAAAGCCGTGAAACCAGCGATGGCAATCCCCCATATCAGCATGGTCCACCGATTGCGTAACACCGCATTAATGCTGGAAACAACCGCAGTGATCACATCCACATCCCGGTTGGCTATGAATGGGAGAGAGAAAACACTGGCTGCAAAACAAATGGACGCGAAAATCGAGCCAACCGCCGATCCCACACCCAGGTAAAGCAACAAGTCCTCCACCCTGACCTGACCCTCGCTCGGAAAAAAGATGTGAACCATGGTGCCTGCCCTGGCCCAGAGCAGAAAAATGACCAGCAACACCAGTGCAAAAACCAACGCGTTGGCAAACGGCTTTCGAGCCGCTTTCAGAGTCTGTGCAAGACTCGGCCTGTTACCCAGGCACAATTGCCTGCTTACCGAATACATTCCGAACGCCAGGATCGGTCCGATAAAAATAAATCCGGAAAGCACGCTGAGAAGAAGGACCCAACCACCCAATCGCCACGAAACCCAGGTGACAAAGGTCAGAAGGAACCAGCAGAGTCCGCCCCATATCATGCTCAGGCCCGGTGCCGCTCTAAAATCCTGCAATCCGGACTTCAACCACTTCGCTGGCGCATTCGCCTCCAGTTTTCGGCACGGAGCGACAAAGGGTTTGATATCCTCCTGATCAGTATCAATTTGGTCATTGGAATCCGGTTCGGTCATCTTTATATCACCTCAGTCCTCGCTTTTCATATTGGCCCAGTTACGGAATGAAAATCAACCGGCAGCAGGCC
This sequence comes from uncultured Lysobacterales bacterium, assembly GCA_937924405.1. Classification (GTDB taxonomy): domain Bacteria; phylum Pseudomonadota; class Gammaproteobacteria; order Xanthomonadales; family SZUA-36; genus JAHEFT01. The sequence goes on along the minus strand of CALDVW010000121.1, from coordinate 15,146 downwards.
TGTTCAACTCCGTTCCTCAATGGCGATCTGTTCCAGGTACAGAATTTCACAGGAACCATAGCCGGTATCATCCCGGCGCAGGGAAGTATGCCAGGCGAAGCCGGATCCGTGATCGATATCGACCAGGTAGCCTTTGAGCAGCAAGATATCCCCGCGACGCACTTCGCGTAATTTTTTCAATACCCACTGATTCGCCGGTATCATGTGCATATTGCCGCTATGGGTAATAATCTCCTGGTCGGGAAGCGGCGCGGGAAGATGGTATTGAGTAAAATACCAGCGTGTGCCCTGGCTGATGGTGATCCGGTCGAGGACTGCCTGGTCCGACATCGCACCCCAGCCCAGCGCCAGGTCCATTGGAGAAACATCCGCTTCTGTATCCCATCGATAATCCTCCCTGGAAAGCACTCTTGCCCGGATACTGAACCGGGCGCGCCGCGTCAATTGATAGCCATTCAGTGAAAACGGTGTGGATTCCGCAACCTCGGTCTGCTCAGGCCCCGATGGCACAAGGACCCCGGGCGGATGTACTATCTCCCGCCGGTTCCAGTCTCTCCAGGCCATAAAGGCGGCCAGGATCAGCAACAGGTAAAAAGCTTTTTTCATTGTATAGAAGGATATAATACTGCCTCACTCAATACTGCCCTGAATGCAATACCGTGCTGAGCCTCAAACAGGTGAGTTTGCGCCGTGGAAGCAAACTGCTGTTCGAAAACGTGACTTTCCAGGCCCATGCCGGCCAGCGGCTCGGTCTGGTGGGCGCCAATGGAAGTGGAAAATCATCCCTGTTCGCTCTGTTGCTCGGTTCGCTGGAGGCAGACGATGGCACGGTTGCGATAAAACCCGGCGACACCATCGCCCATGTCGCGCAGGAAAGCCCTTCGGGCGATCGCTCCGCGATCGATTTCGTAATGGACGGCGATCACGAGCTGCGTAAGGTTCAGTCAGAAATCAGAGCAGCAGAAGGGCTCGAAAAAAGTGAGCTTCTTCATAAGCTGTACGAGCAGCTCGATGGCCTCGATGGGTATTCAGCCGAAGCGCGGGCGGCCCGCCTCCTGCACGGCCTGGGTTTTGGCCAGGACAGTCATACCAAAGCCGTGGGCGAGTTTTCAGGGGGCTGGAGAATGCGCCTCAACCTGGCCCAGGCATTGATGTGCCGTTCTGACATCCTGCTGCTGGACGAGCCGACCAATCACCTCGACCTGCCCGCAATATTGTGGCTGGAAAGGTGGCTGAAGCGATACGAAGGCATCCTGATGGTGGCTTCTCACGACCGGGATTTCCTGGATGCCGTTTGCAACAGGATTGCAGACATAGCACATCAGCAAGTTCAATTGTACTCGGGGAACTACAGCTTTTTCGAAGAGCAACGCAGCGAACAACTGGCACAACAGCAATCGATGTTCAGGCGTCAACAAAAAGAAATCAAACACATCCAGAGTTACGTCGACCGCTTCCGTTATAAGGCATCCAAGGCGCGCCAGGCGCAAAGCCGGCTGAAAATGCTCGAGCGCATGACCCGGATCGCGCCTGCCCATGTCGATTCCCCTTTTCACTTTCAATTCATGGAACCGAGAAAGCAGCCCCATCACCTGGTCAGGCTGGAACAGGTTGCCGCCGGCTACACAACTACTGTACTGAGTGATGTTGATCTTTTGATCTCTGCTGGCGACCGGCTTGGCCTGCTCGGAGTGAACGGCGCGGGCAAATCCACCCTGGTTAAAGCTTTGGCGGATGGCAGCACCTTGCTGGCCGGTGATCGCACGCTCAGCAAAGATACAAAAATCGGCTATTTCGCCCAGCATCAGCTGGACCTGCTCAGGCCGGAGCAAAGTCCCTTCGATCACCTCAGGGCACATGCCCGGGAAGACAGGGAGTCCGAACTGCGTAATTATCTCGGGCGGTTCGGCTTCAACGGAGAGCGCATATTCGAACCGGTTGCGCCGTTTTCAGGGGGAGAAAAAGCCCGTTTGGTACTCGCCCTCATGATCAGGCAACAGCCCAACCTGTTGCTTCTGGATGAACCGACCAACCACCTGGATCTGGAGATGCGGCAGGCTCTGAGCATGGCGCTGGTCAATTACCTTGGAGCACTCGTGGTGATCTCGCATGACCGCCACTTACTGAGAAGCGTTTGCGACGACCTGATTATCGTTCATGATGGAAGGGTCAACCGCTTCGATCACAGCCTGGATGAATATCCTGCCTGGTTGAGGGCGCAAAAAGCGAGTGACAATCCTCAGGAAGCCTCAACCCCAAAAGAAACCAGGGCCAGTCAGGGCGGCAAAAAACAACAACGCCAGGTTGAGGCCCGGCGCCGCCGAAAATTAAAGCCCCTGATGGACCGGGTGCGGAAAATAGAGCGGAACCTGGCGTCCAACCGCGAAGAACTGGAATCAATCAATTCCAGACTTGCGGATTCCTCGATTTATTCCGACCCCGGCAGAAAACCCGAGTTGACCGGCCTGATTCGCGACCAGGCCAGTCTGAAAGCGGACATCGAGACACTCGAATGGGAGTGGCTCGAAGCCAGCGAAGCGCTGGAACAGGCCGGCACCGGGCTGTGACTTTTACCCTCACACCCGCAGGGCGCCGCACTCATCAACCCAGCGGCTTGCGGAATCTGAGCGTCATCCTGTCGCTCTCGCCAATGGCCCGGTATTTCTCCTGGCAGGCAGCTATTTCGTCCTCGTTTTCGCTGTCCCTGCACAGGCTCAGGCTCGGCGGCAAACTCCACACGCCGCCCTCATGGTCTTTCTTATCTGCGGGATTGGCATTGACTTCCGAGCGGGCTTCCAGATACAGGCCGGCAGCGCGGGCCAGTTCAATCACCGCCTGTTCCGAGACGTAACCCATTTCCGAGGTTTGGGCCGGATCTGACCCTTCTTTCGCCCGGTGCTGAACCACACCCAGTACGCCTCCCGGTTTCAGAACGCGACTGAATTCAGTGAATACCGAGTCTGCCAGCCCGTCGCCAATCCAACCGTGTGTGTTCCTGAAGGTCAGGATCACATCAACCGAATTCGACTCGCCGAGTGAAGCAGAAACAGGAGGCGAGAAGGGAACAACGGCTACCTGGTCATACAAGTCCGGCCGATCGGAAAATTTTTTCAGCAGAGCCTCCTGCAAGCGGTAACGGTATTGGGGCTGATCCGGCACATCGACATCGTAGGTGGCGACAACGAACTGACCGTGGTGGCGAATGACCGGCGCCAGTATTTCCGTATACCACCCCCCACCGGGCCAGATTTCCATTACGGTCATTCCTTCCTCGATACCAAAGAAAGACAATGTGCCCACAGGATGGCGATAACGGTTTCTGTCCCTGTTTTCTTCCGTCCTGTGATCACCCAGCATCGCGCGTTCGACCCGTGCATCGAGTGGAAGGTCTCCTGCCCAGGTCGGCACTCCCACTACCAAAGCGGTCAATAACAACAAAACATATCTCATGGCAAAGCTCCATCAATCAGCAAAAATATTGTTAGTGAAAAACTATCCGGACGCCGGTGACTTGAAACCCTTTCTGAAAGCCATTCCAATACCGATGCCCGCAATGACTGTAACGATGATTACTACCCCCTCTGGCCGGCCGATACCCTGTAGAGCAGCCATCAAACCGACAACCATTCCACCCCTCACCCGGCTCAAATCAAGCGTCGCGCCATTGACGTCGCTGCGGGAATGGACTTCCTTCAGCAGCAGGGTATTGAGAGCAAAAATCAAGAGGAACAACAAAGCCAACCATCCGAAAAGGGAATCCGGCACCGCCAGATTTATCAGCCCGACATCATGATCCACCAGGTAGACGATGGTGCCGCCGAAACAAACCAGCGCATATATCCACTGGCGCCTGAGCGGCTCCTTCAGGCTGCCATCCAGGATAAACGCCAGGGCGGCCACCAACCCGAAATATGGGCTTTGGGCAGAGTAGATCACGGCAATAGCTAAAAGCATGACAATCACCGAGTCCAGTTGTCTTGCCGCCAACCCCGTGCTTCTATTCACGATTCTGACCAGGCCGAGCGTAGCGAAAACAATCAGGATGCCGGGGGATGCGACGGTCAGTGCTGCAAACAACGCGATCGCAAGGCTGATAAAGGCTGCCACGTGGTCGTCCGGATCCAGTTCCCTGGCAAGTGCCCATGAGCAGTACACGATTAGAAAGAAGTGCATGGCCTGCAACAGGACCTGCTCGCCGGACTGACCGCCCAGCCAGGCAGTTACCGCGCCCAGACCCGCGCCGGCAGGCATCAGAGCCAGAACAACCTGGTTCGTGCGAAATTTGGGGTCGAGCGGGCGCCCAATCGAGCTATATTTGTAAATCCTGTGGTAAGCCACCTCTTTCCCCTGATGTCAGGCACTCTGACCGGATAATTCCATCATACCAATGCATGATCCGATATTGAAAGCCCCGCCTGGTTCACGAAGACTGTGGCTCATTTTCATCCAGGGCCGCAGCATGCTGCATCTGTTCAATCAACCGGGAAACACGCTGCGGAGAAGACGTTTGCTTTGCAAACAGGGCATACAGCGGCGGCACAATGAACAGAGTCAGTAGCGATGAAATGGCCACCCCAAACACGATCACGATACCGATCGGTTGGCGGGACTCCCAGCCTGCTCCGCTACCGAAAAGCAACGGAAATGCACCAAATGTAGTGGCAGCGCTGGTCATCAGAATAGGCCTGAGGCGCACGGCAGCAGCATCCAGTACTGCATCCTTGATACTCATTCCGCGATCCCGCAACTGGTTGGCGAATTCGACAATCAATACGCCATTTTTCGCTGCCAGCCCGATCAGCAATATGGCGCCAATCTGACTGAATACGTTAATTGATGATCCGTATATCAGCAGGCCGGCCAAAGCTCCCGTCATGGCCAGGGGGACGGTCACCAGGATGATTAGCGGATTGATAAAGCTTTCGAACTGGGCCGCCAGCACGAGGAACACGACCAGTAGCGCGAGCGCGAAGGTCAGGTAAAGAGAACCACCGGATTCCAGGTATTCCTTGCTGTCGCCATCCCAGCTGATCCTTGCAGCGGCGGGAAGGGTTTCGCTGGCAGCCCCGGTCATTGCCTCGATCCCTTCGCCCAGGCTGACCCCTTCGGCCAACCCTGCCTGGATCGTGATGGAGCGCATCCGGTCATGCCGGGTCAACTGGGCCGGCCCGGCTGTCTCGGTGATACGTACGAGATTGGCCAATGGAATCAGATCACCGGTCAGATTCGAGCGTACGTAAAGGTTGGTCAGGTCGTCCGGGCTCGAACGATCCGACTCCTTGCCCATCAGGATGACGTTGTATTCACGCCCCCGGTCAATGAATGTAGTCACCTTCCTCGAACCCAGCATGGTCTCCAATGTCCGGCCGATCGAAACCAGCGATACACCGAGAGTGGCGGAACGGTCCCGGTCCACCGAGATATTCATCTGCGGTTTTCTTTCCTGGTAATTACTGTCTGCATCACGCAATTCCGGAACATTTTCCAGTGCCGCCAGCATCTCATCCCTCCACTGTTGCAGCTGGGCGTAGTCCGGCCCCCCCATGACCATTTCGACGGGGCGGCTGTCAGAACGCATTCCGAAACTGCTGCCATGTGAAATAAAAGATCGGACACCTGGCAATGCTTCCAGCCTCTGGCGTAAGCGAGAGCCGATTTCCTTATCACTCTCATCGCGTTGATTCCAGTTTTCCAGTAGCACAATGGACCGTGCTGAATTCACTTCGGCTCCGCCCCAACTGCCCGGCAGACGCGTCAGGAAGCGCCGCACGGAATCTGAGTCGCCAATTTCCTCGAGCAGGATGGCTTCCATCTGACGGGCATAGCGATCCATGTATTCGAGGCTGGCGCCTTCCGGCGCCCGTAACATGACAAAAAAGGCGCCCCTGTCCTCTGCCGGAGCGTATTCCGTGGGCAGCAATCGCATCATCCAGCCTGACAGCAAAGTGAAAAAAAGTACGGCAAACAGGGCCAGCCAGGGAACAGTGATAATTTTCTCCAGCAGGTGGCGGTAGGCCGCTGCGATACGACGAAACATGTTGTCTACCATCCGGGTCAGGCCGTGCCGCAAACTCCGGCGCCGCAACATTTTTGAACTCAGCATCGGTGTCAACGTCAATGCGACCAGGCTGGAGAACAATACCGCCGCTGCCAGCGTGATCCCGAATTCACGGAACAACCGGCCGATATCTCCGTCAATAAAAGAAAGCGGAACAAAAACAGCCACCAGGACCAGGGTGGTTGCAATGACGGCAAATCCGATCTCGTGGGATCCTTCCAGAGCCGCCAGTAATGGGCGCTGACCGTCCTCGATGCGCCGATAAATGTTTTCGAGCACGACAATGGCATCGTCCACCACCAGGCCGATGGCGAGCACAAGCCCCAGCAGGGTCAGGATGTTGATGGTGTAACCCAATGCCGCCATGACCATAAAGGTGGATACGACAGAAACCGGAACGACCAGGGCCGGAATCAGAGTGACCCGAAAGGAACCCAGAAACAGATAGATCACGACCAAAACCAGCCCGATGGCGATAAACAGAGCCTTATATACCTCGTGCATGGAAGCCTCGATAAACTCGGCCCGGTCGTAATTCACCGCCAGCGTCATGCCCTCGGGCAACTCCGGGGTTATGGCGTACATTTCCTTCCTGACTTCGCGCGACACTGCAACGCTGTTGGCCCTGGAAAGCTGTTCAATGGCCAGGGAAACCGCATCGATTCCGTTCGATCTCGCGATGCTTCTTTCGTTTTCAGCACCGATGCGCACTTGCGCAACTTCGCCGAGCTTTACCAGTTGTCCGTCAGGCCCGCGCCCAACCACCAGTTTTTTGAAATCCTTTTCGGCAGTAAAACCGGTCGCAGTGCGTAATGTGAACTCGCGCGATTTGGATTCCAGCCGGCCAGCGGGCAATTCCACGTTCTCCGCCCTGAGACTGCTTTCAACATCCGCCACGGTCAGGCCCCGTGCCGCCAGCGCCTCCCGGGACAACCAGATCCGCATCGCATAACGGCGGGCGCCGGAAATTTGTACCCGCGCCACACCGGGAACGGTGGAAAACCGGTCGATCAGAAAGCGGTCCGCAAAATCTGTCAACTCCAGGCCGGAATGCCGGTCGGAAGTCAGGTTCAGATACATCACCGCCCGGCGGGATGTATCCACCTTGGCAATTTCTGGTGGGTCAGCCTCAGTGGGTAATTGATCAACAACGCGCGAAACGCGATCACGGATATCATTGGCAGCAGCATCAATATCACGGGTCAGATTGAATTCAACGCGGATATCAGAGCGTTCGTCCCGGCTGGTTGAGGTCAGTTTTTCAATACCCTCGATCCCCGCGATAACATCTTCCACAACCTGGGTTACCTTGGTCTCGATCACCTCGGATGAAGCCCCGCGATAGGAGGTTTCGATGGACACGACCGGTGAATCGACATCCGGATACTGCCTGACCGGCAGTCCGCTGAGGGATGCCAGCCCCAGAAGAACCAGCAGGGCGGAAATTACCGTTGCAAAAACGGGCCTCCGGACCGATTGATCGGAGATTATCACCTGCTTTCCAGAATATTGACTGCCTGTCCGGGGCGCGCCTTCTGCGTCCCTTCGGTAATAATCAGGACTCCCGGGCTCAGCCCATCCAGAATTTCAACCTGCCCGGGGCGGCGCCTGCCGGTAATAACCTCGACTCTATCTACGAGCCCGTGTTCGCCCACCACGTAGACGAACTGTTTGCTTCGCTCGGGCACGATGGCTTGTTCCGGGACCATCAAGGCCTCCACATCTTCCTTGAGCAAGGAAACTGTCAGGAACATGCCTGGCCGGAGTCGCGCGTGTTCATTAGGTAACAGTGCCCGCACCGTGATGGTCCGGCTGATCGGGTCTACCCGGGTGTCAATCGAAATGACATGGCCGCTGAACTCCAGCTCGGGCCAGGCTGCACTTCGTGCTGTTACCGTAAGCCCTTTTTCCAGTCGCGCCAGAAAAACTTCCGGGACATCGAAATCCAGCTTGATCTTAGACGTGTCATCCAGGGTCGTAATTATCGACAAAGGACTGACAATGCTGCCAATGCTGACTCTGCGCAGCCCCAATTGGCCCGAAAAAGGAGCCCGGATGACCGTTTGCTTAAGCCGCGCTTCGGCTGCGTTAACCGCCGCCCGTCCTGCGTCCCGCTTGGCTTCCATCTGCTCGAGTTCCGATTCTGAAACCACCCTGGTTTTGAATAACTCACTGGATCGCCTGTATTGGCTTTCGAAATCGACCAGGGTAGCCCTGGCTGCGGCAAGATCGGCCAGTGGCTCTGAATTCTCGAGCCTGAGCAGCACCTCACCCTTCTCGACTGGCATCCCCTCCTCGAATGAAATGTCCGTTACCGCGGCAGTGATTTCTGGCCTTATATCAACGGCTTCATTGGCGCGTGCATTGCCCAGGGCCTCACTGGACAAGGGAAAAGGCTCAATCCTTGCTTCACTGACTATAACCCCGGGTGCCTGCTGCTGAGCCGGCAACTGACCTGCTGTCGACAGCAACACGGCAAGGGCCAGTAAGGAATGGAGTCGTTTGATCACGTATTGCGAACCCTTACAAAAAATCAATTGTACCTCTAAACGGAACCTTTCAGGCGACTATCCCGGCCCCGATCATTGATGCCGCCTTAATGAATTCCCGCACTCATCCGGCGATGACAGCTACCATTTCTGGCCGCGTATTTTAAGTTCTTTGCAGCCGTATCGAAAAACCAAAATTTTGCCTTTTAACGTCCGTGCTGGCAGAGTGTGCTGAACTCTGACTTGTGGTTGAAAGGGGATACAGTACTCATGAACAATAAATCATTGAGGACTTTTGGGCTGGTAATCGCCATGATGGCTACTACCAGCTGTGCAGGAACACCAGTCAAGGAACCGGAGGGACCGCCGCCGCCGCAAAACCTGCTGGGCTCCACCGACGAATTACAACTGGTGACTGAGCTTTCCTATGAACAGGCCAAGCGCTACGGTGGTCATCGCGTGCTGGTCGTACTCGAGATCGACGGGACTTTGTTAGCCTCTGATCAGCAGGACCCCTGTGGCTCTGCACAAAGCACGATGCAACCTGTCCAGGCGGACGCCGCGGAACAGGTTCAGCGCATGCAGGACGCCGGGTTGAAGGTGATCGCCCTGACTTCGCGCAGACCTGATTGCCATGCACGGACACTTGAGCAACTGAACCACAACAGCATCAGTTTCGAAGACAGCGCCTGGCCACCCCAGGAGGGTCTTCCGGAAGCATTTCTGGCGGAGGGGGCTGCGCAAGTAATGGCTTACGAGAATGGCGTCATCTTCAGTTTGGAGCAGGACAAGGGTCTCATTTTGAAGGCTTTCCTGGGCAAATCCGATGAACCCTTGCCCACGCTGATCGTTATGGTGGATAGCGAACAGAGTAATCTTAACTCCGTCATGAAGAAGTTCTCCCGGACTGAAACCAAGGTGCACGCCTGGCGCTATACGCGCTGACTCCCGGAAGTTGCGGTACCGGATTCCTGGCCGTAAATAAAAACATTCTGGTCGGTAACACCCGCTACGCCTCGCTGGCTTCCCAGCAGCGTGGAACCCAGTTTCTCCGCCAATGCAATACTCGGCAGGTTGCCTTCCATGATCACGTGAATTACCCGGGACCATCCCAGCGTGGTGAATGCATACTCGATAGAGGCTTTCGCCGCTTCGTAGCCATAGCCCTTGCGAACATGATTGGGGGAAATCGTCCAGCCGACCTCCCGGCCCGGCCAGCCCTCGGGATACCACGGGCCCACTCGCCCGATCCAGTCTCCGGTCTGTTTGTGCTCCAGTGAGAAGAAGCCGTAGCCCCTGATGGCCCAATGCCCGATCGAAACGGCCATGCTCCTCCAGGCTTCCGATCGGTTCTGTGGCTTCAGACCCAGATAACGCACGGTGTCCTCATCCGCCATCGCTTCCGCCCAGGCATCGAAATCACGATCCGGATCGACTTTTCGAAGAATCAGTCGTTCAGTCTCCAGTATCATCCTGCCCTCCTGGTCGGTATGGGTTGCCTGTTACACGCCAGCCATGTTACCCCATTGCCCCGTGCCGCAGATTCCATCCGCCTGCTTTTGATCCGCTCCTGTTTGTTGTCTAATGACGCAATGCAGCCCTACTCAGCCTTTTCACTGTTTCGGCAAGCCTTTTCCAGTCACGATAGCTGGTCCCGGGCCTGGACGGATTCCGAACCAAAAAAACACTACGACGTCGTGATCATCGGCGCCGGGGGCCATGGCCTGGCTACCGCCTACTACCTGGCCACAAAGCACGGCGTCAAGAACATCGCCATACTGGAAAGAGGCTACCTCGGTGGGGGAAATTCAGGACGCAATACGCAGGTTTGCCGCTCCAACTACTTTTACCCCGAAAGCGCAGCCTTCTACGACCATTCGTTGCAATTATATGAAGATCTTGCCCAGGACCTGAATTTCAACATCATGTTCAGCCAGCGCGGCAATCTCGAACTTAACCACAGCCTTGAAGAGCTGGAAATGAACCGGCGTTGGGCGAACGCGATGTCACTCAACGGCATAGATTCAGAAATGCTGGGGCGCAAAGATATCCGCAAACTGGTTCCCATCCTGAACCTGGACTGCCGGTTCCCGGTCACGGGCGGGTTCATCCAGAAGCGCGCCGGCATTTCCCGTCACGACGCTGTCGTCTGGGCTTTCGCTCGCGCCGCCTCAGCGGCCGGTGCCGCTATTATCCAGGGCTGCGAAGTGACCGGTTTCGATAACCGTGGCAGCCGTATCAGCCGGGTTGAAACCAACCGGGGTGCGATCGAAGCCGATTGCTTCGCACTCTGTGTCGCAGGCCACAGCAGTCAATTGGCCGCGCAAGCAGGCCTGAGCCTGCCCATTGAAAGCATCGCCCTGCAAGCCATGGTCACCGAACCCATCAAGCCTGTACTGCATACCGTGGTCGGGTCATTGGTGATCCATGCCTATATCAGCCAGTCAGACCGGGGGGAAATCGTGATCGGCGGGGGCGCCGATTCGTTCAACTCGTACGCGCAACGCGGCGTTCTATCCACCATGAAGGATAACGCATCAGCGGTCGCGGAATTAATCCCCAGTTTCAGCCGCCTGCGCGTGATGCGCCAGTGGGCCGGGGTTTGCGATATTTCTCCGGATTCAAGCCCGCTCGTGGGTAAAACCGAAATTGAAAACCTGTATGTTTCCACCGGCTGGGGCACCGGTGGCTTCAAGGCTATCCCGGCCGGTGGTGACACGCTGGCATACACCATAGCCAACGATGATCCGCATGAACTTTTGCAACCCTTCGCACTGGATCGTTTCGAGTCGGGCCGCCTGATCGATGAGGGAGCTGCCGCGGGAGTTGCCCACTGACTCATGCCCTGCGGGCAATTTCCTGGTCGAAACCTGCTGGACGTTGATTTCATGATGAAGGGCGGATCAATCTACAAACAAAGATCCAACTCAGAAATCCACCACGGTTCCGATGTCTCTGAGCTCCGCCTGTTTCAGCACATGCAGCGCCGCATACAGGTCCTGGGATACGATACCCAGCGAATTATAGAGCGTGATTTCCTGGTCGTTTTCACGCCCCGCGATTTCCCCGCTCAGTACCTGGCCGATTTCACCAACAATGTGACCTTCATCAATGGCGCCTTCCCTGACCGGTATCATGATGTCCCCGCCTTCATTTATTGTAGAATCTAGATAATCTATATATATCTTTGATTTAATAATTAAATCTGTATCTGATTCTCGAGATGTCAGGCTATGAGATCCGACCAGGCTGATGTGCGCACCCGGCTGCACCCACTCACCTTTCAGGATCGGCTCAATCGAAATCGTGGTCGTACAAACCAGGTCACAGGCACCTGCCTCAGCAGGATCGCTGGTCGCCCGGCAAGGAATTCCATGACGTAACTCATGCCGCTCCACCAGGGCCCGGGCCTGTTCCGGCTTCCGCGCCCAGACCACAACTTCGTCGACTTTCCGCACGGCGCACATGGCGTCGATGTGCACATCAGCCTGGCCACCGGCACCCAGAATCCCACAACTGCTGGCGCCCTTACGCGCCAATCGCCGTGCCGCCATACCAGAGGCCGCTGCTGTGCGGACATCGGTTATGACCCGGCCATCAATGATCGCCAGCGGCTGACCGGAATCAGGGTCGAACAGGGCAACGAATCCGCCGATGGCGGGCCGTCCTTTGGCGGGATTCTCGGGAAGAAAGCTGACCATTTTTGAACCCAGGGCTTGCAGCGACGATCCCGGCATGGCGGCAAAGAAGCCGCGCTCATCAATCAGGTCAAACAGCAATCTCGGCGGAATGGTCATGGCGCCCGTAGAAGTGGCCTTCATGGCCTGTTCCATGACGTCAATGCACTCTGACATTGGCAGCAGGTCACGGGTTTGCTCTGCATTGAGGATTCTCAACGACATGATTCATCATTTCAAAAAGAAAAGGAATCGTACCCGGTTTTGATGCCAGCGTAAAAAGAGACGCCTTGGTTGCGGCTTGCAGCTGGCTATAATGTCGCCTCATCCACGGACTTCATTACATGATCAAACATACCTTCTCCACCCTGCCCATTTTTATCTGCATCGCACTGGTCGCCGCCTCCTGCGACCCGCAGCCGGCGACGCCGGAAGCCACGGCATCATTACCCCGGGAAATTCCGGAACCAGCCACCCTGGTGTTGCGGGGTGGAAAAGTAGCTACGGCAGACGAGGCCATTGGGGAAGTCGAAGCGGTCGCTGTGCGTGGCCACGAAATTGTTGCGGCCGGATCCAACCGGGATATTGCTTCCCTGATCGGACCGGTAACACAGGTAATCGAGCTGGAAGGTCGGTTTGTGATGCCCGGATTTATCGAAGGGCATGGCCATTACCTGTACCTGGGAAAGACTCAGCAGATACTGGATTTGGGATCCGCGCAAAGCTGGGATGAGATTGTCCACCAGGTTTCTGAAGCGGCTGCCGGGGCAAAGCCAGGAGACTGGATTCAGGGATTCGGCTGGCACCAGGAAAAGTGGATCAGGGTGCCTGAAGGTGTGATTGACGGTGTACCTCGCAACGATCGCTTGAACCAGGTCGCACCGGACAATCCAGTTCTACTGACCCATGCCAGCGGCCACGCCATGATGGCCAATGACGCAGCGCTGGCTTCAGCCGGAATCGGGGATCTCACCGATGACATGCCCGGCGGCACCATCGTGCGCACAAGCGGGGGCAAAGCGACCGGGCTGCTGCGGGAAACGGCCCAGAACGGGGTGAAAGCAGCCCTGGCCCAGTGGGAGTCGCAGCGCAGAGCAGAATTACAGGAAATTGCGATGCGTGAGCGCGCCGAACTGGCCGCCCGCGAAGCTCTGCGTCACGGCGTGACTTCATTTCACGATGCCGGCGCCTCATTCGATGATATCGACTTTCTGAAAAAGCTGGAATCCGAGGGCCAGCTTCCGGTCCGGCTATACGTGATGGTGCGTTATGAAAGCATCGAGAGCCTGGCTGCCAGGCTGCCTGATTACCGGATGTTGAGTGAAGAGAATGACTTTCTGACAGTGCGCTCCATCAAGAAACAGGTCGATGGTGCACTGGGCAGCCACGGCGCCTGGTTACTTGAACCCTATTTCGATTTAAGCGACACCGCAGGACTGGTGCTTGATCCCATCGAGGAAATTGAACGAACTGCGGAACTCGCCTTAAGGTACGGATTCCAGGTGAACACACATGCCATTGGCGACCGCGCCAACCGAGAAATTCTTGATTTGTATCAGCGGGCCTTTGTCTCGCATGACATGGACGGCGCCGAACTGCGCTGGCGCATGGAACACGCCCAGCACCTTGATCCAGCGGATGTACCGCGTTTTGCGGAACTCGGCGTCCTGGCATCCATGCAGGGTGTGCACGCAATTTCCGATGGACCCTGGTTGCCCAGCCGGCTGGGCGATAAACGGACCACGGAAACATCCTATGTCTGGCGGAACCTGATGGATTCAGGCGCCAGGATCAATAACGGCACGGATGTGCCCGTTGAATCCATCGACCCGATCGCGTCCTTCCATGCCAGTGTTTCGCGGATGATGAATAATGGTAAGCGCCTTACGCCCGGCCAGGCCATGAGCCGGCAGGAAGCATTGGAAAGCTACACCATCAACAACGCCTATGCGGCATTTGAAGAAGAAATCAAGGGCACATTGACCCCGGGGAAACTCGCCGATATGGTCGTTCTGTCACAGAACATCATGACCGTCCCCGAGGAAAAAATACCCGAGACACAGGTCGAAATGACAATCGTGGGTGGAGAAATCAAATACCGGGGCGAGTGAGGTTTTTCATGTTTCGCCGGCAAGCGGTTCGAATTGTCCGTGGATTATTGTAATGAGTATCTTGCGTACACCGAGAGGCTGCAGCAAAATAGCAGCACAAAAATACTCTCACGCGGGTTAGCCGGAAACAGCCTCCTGTAATGATCTTGCAACATCCTTTCAAGCCGGGCCGGATCCGATGAAGATTGTATTGTTTGGAGTGCGCTCACCACTCGTCGTCGATTACGAAGAGACATGCAAACGCCTTGGAGTGGAAATCACTGCTGGAATTAGTGTAAGTGGCACACCCCGCATGCTTGACCGGTCCCGAATCATCCCGTTCGATAACCTGGTGGAATCGTCATTGGATGAGGGTTTCCTGACCTGCGCCTTTTCCTCGACCAGGAGGAAAGAACTCAGTGAGCTTGCACTGAATGCGGGCCTCGAGCCTGCCGAGGCACTGATTGACCCTACTGCCGTGCTGCCTGTCTCAATCAGGGTAGGCAGGGGAACGTATATCAATGCATCCGCTGTTCTTGGCGGTGCGTCGTTCATCGGTGAACATGTGTTGATCAATCGCGCAGTTTCGCTCGGCCACCACAGTGTGGTTGGGGATTTCGTCAGTATCGGACCCGGCGCAACACTGGCGAGTAACATCCATATCGGAGATGGTGCTGTCATTGGTGCTGGGGCCGTCATAGTTCCCAATATCAGAATTGGGGAAAACGCAGTGATCGGGGCCGGTTCACTGGTACGAAAAGACGTGGGTGACAGTGTGTTCGTAGCAGGAAATCCGGCGCTGGAAAAGAAGCTGGATCGCGAGAAATCAGCA
>CALDVW010000120.1 GCA_937924405.1 uncultured Lysobacterales bacterium | reverse complement strand
TGGTTCAATCAGTGTGGGCAAACAGGCGGATTTCGTTCTGCTGGCGGCAAACCCCCTGGAGAATATCAGCGCGGTCCGGCAAACGGTGGCCGTTTTCAAAGGCGACCGCTGGTACGACACGGCACGGCTTTACGAAGCGGTCGGAATAAAGCCGTTCACTCGTTGAAAAAATCTATTGCCACGCGCGTCAACGGGGTCGTGCCGGACAGATAGATAAAAGGCTCGTCTTCTTTTGCCATATCCTTGCCCAGTTGCTCTGCCGGCTCACCGGTAATTTCAGAGAGCATTCTCATCATCAACACGTTCAGGGAAGTCATCTGTTCGTTGATACTGAAGTGCCCGCCCGGACGTTTCACTGCGAACAGGGTTGAGTAAGTCTCCCTCAGGTCCCGCATAGACAAGCGGTTTGCATTCTGCGTGAAAGGAGCGTATCTGAAAATCGGCCCGCCGTGGTCGCCGTGGACGACGATCGTGGCTTGCTCATAAAGCCCCATTTCCCTGAGCGATCCAAACAGGTCACTGAGTTCTGAAAGCGCGCACTTGGCATTGGCTGCATAGCGTCGGTAACGCATCTGCTGGGTTTCTTTCGAGTTACCCACCAGGCCATCGAAAACAGCAAAGCGCTGCCAGGGGTCAGAGTCATAATCCAGTGAGCAATCCGGCTGGAATACCATGGGTTGATGAGGCAGGAGTAAGTGCGCGAAATACATATTTCCAGGCGCCTGCCACAGGTCCCGGCTCATTTGCTCCAGCATGCGGCGATCATAGTTGGTCACACCCCACTGCCCCGTCACCTTCAGCAGCATGTCATTGAGAATATTAGACTGGCGAACAAGGGTTCTGAGCAACACGTTCAAGCGTGTTCCCATGCTGCTGACATCACTGTGGACGGTTTTGAGATTGGGAATCGGAAATACGTTGCAGCGGGCTACGACTTCCGATTTTGCATCGCAATAACTGACCGACTCACTTTGATAGACAACAATCGGGTAACCGTGATCTTCAAGGACCCTGAACCAGGTATTTTCGCGCACAGCCATGGGCTCCCGCAGCGTGGTGACACGATGAAAGATATTCTCGTTGTCATTTCGAAAATTCAGAGCCCGGGTCATGGAGTCCACGGTGCTGGCGTAATGGGTGTAAGCGCGCGTATGAATTTCGAATCCATGCTCCTCGAAAAAGGCCATCATATCTTCCCGTAACCCAAGCGACTCCTCGCTCCGGGGGAGTCCATCGGGACCTATGAACCCATCAACCAGGATATGGATCAATGGCCCTCTAGCTATGTCTGCAGTGGCTGGCTTTCCTGGTGGCAGGTTGGCGCTTTTGTCCAGGCGGCTGTCAATGAACGCACCCATGATCATGGCGCAGATGACGACCAGTAATGCCTGGGAAAAGTGTTTGCCGAGGACCAGCGACACGATCAATCCGCCGGTGAAAATCATCACGATGGCGATGAACAAAGGATTGAATTGAATGATAAAAGACAGCGTTAAAAGGCTCACCAGAGCAAAGTTAACGACCAGCGGGCGAACGCTTTTCATTAAGACCGAAAAAAGACCGGCCAGAAGCAGGAAGATGGCTGCAAGTTGCGAAATCTCGATGGAAAAAATCGGATAGTCATGGTGCCAGAGCATGCTCAGAAGGGGATAAATCAGAATGAGAAAAACCACCACCGTGAATCGGTAATCGCTATTCCGGCCGAACCTCATACCCAGATTTCTCCGAAAACCCGGTGGAAATTGCCGCCAATCACTTTTTCAATGACGCTTTCAGCGTGGCCGCGCAGGTGCATGCCTTGCGCGACCTCTTCGATGCGCCGGGGGTGGTTCAGTTCCTGGATGTACGGGAATTTCCCCTGTTCCCCCGGGGCCTGAATACCGGCCTCCGCACGTTGTTTTTCAACTTTTTTCATCATGTCGAAAAATTCCTTTGACTCGCGCACAGTTGGAACCGGTCCGTCGGTTCCGATGCCCACATGGTCTTCGCCACAAATTTTCAGGGCGTGGTCTATGTGATCCAGAACCATGGCCCTGGTGGCCCATGGAGTACCGTTGTCACCCAGGAAGGGCATGAAATAAATTCCGATTACGCCGCCTTTGGCCGCCATCGCGCGGAGTGTTTCGTCGTCCTTGTTGCGGGGGTTGTCATGCAGCGCCCTGCAGCCACTGTGCGTAATCAGCGGCGGCTTTGAAGACGCCTCGATTCCCTCGCTCGTCGTGCGTTGTCCGCAGTGACTCAGGTCGACTGCTATGCCGAGGGCATTCAATTGCTCAACGGCTTCGAAACCTAGTTTGCTCAGGCCGGCGTCGGCCGGTTCCAGGCAGCCGTCGCCCATCAGGCTGCGCTTGTTATAAGTCAGTTGGATGGTGCGCACGCCCAGGTCGTTGAAACGATTCAGCCACTCCAGGTCGCGGCCCATCATCTCGGTGTGTTGAAAACCCAGTATCACGCCCAGCCTGCCGGAGCGCTTCGCCTCGTCTATATCAGTGACCTTGCGCACCAACAACAATTTCCCGGGCTGGTTGGCTACCGCGCCATGCCAGCCGGCAATATTGCGAATGGTGTGCATCAAATCCGGATCGCTGATGGTGACATCGACCGCGGTCACGCCGGATTCTGCGATTTCGGTCAGCTCCTCCTCTGTCAGCAGGCTATGTGCACGGGGCCAGCCCCCCATGAAATCTTCCGGGCTGCCGGTCGCATCGATCACCACGCTTCGATCATACAAATCCCGGATCGCAGGACCGGGATCCTGGGCCAATGCCCGTTTAATCGAAAAGGGCACTGCGGTCAGGGTCGCTCCGGCTGCCAGCCGGGCCAGGAAATTACGGCGGGAGGTTTTCATATTAATAGGGTATCGCCAGATTTAGCCCTTCCTGATACATTGGTTCGACATTGTACGGAATTAAGGTGCCGAATGAGAAAAACTGCCGCCTGGCTGGTCCGCCAGGCCCTGGAAGAAATCGGAATTCGTTATACCTTCGGAATTCCGGGTGTCCACAACATCGAGCTTTACGACGAACTGAAAGAATCCGAAAGTATTTTGCCATTACTGGTCACCCACGAAGTGGGCGCTGCATTCATGGCCGATGCGGTCGGACGGGTATCAGATTCCGTGGGTGTACTGATCGTGGTTCCGGCAGCAGGGCTGACCCACGCCATGAGCGGTATCGGTGAAGCTTTCCTCGACGGTATTCCGATGCTGATCATTTCCGGCGGTGTGCGCAGCGACATGGAACAGGGATTCCAGTTGCATGACGTCGATCAGCAGGCGCTGATGCGGCCCCTGACGAAGGCAACCTACCGGATCGAAAGTTACGACGAGGTTGTAGCTACTGTTTACCGGGCTTATCGCAAGGCCATCGAAGGGGAGCCCGGCCCGGTGTATATAGAATTACCCGCCAACCTGCAGTTGTTGAGCGCGGAAGTTGAGGGAGTCCCGGCCTTTCAGGACGAATCAACACGCCCCTGGCTGGACCCCGAAACGATCGAGTCAGCGGTCAAACTGTTATCCGCGGCCAGTAAACCCGGTATTTTCGTGGGCTGGGGCGCCAGGGAGGTCAGCGGCGATATCCGGCGCATTGCAGAGCACCTGGGCGCTCCGGTTGCAACAACGTTACAGGGCCTGCAGGCTTTCCCGGCTGACCACCCACTGCACACCGGCATGGGTTTTGGCCCTTCAGCGGTACCGGCGGCACAAAATGCATTCAGGGACTGCGACGCCATGCTCGCCGTCGGGACTCGTTTTGCGGAAATCTGCACCGGGAGTTATGGTGCGATCCCGCCGGAGAATCTGGTGCATATCGACATCAATCCGGGCGCCCTGGGAAGAAACTACCCTACCCCTGTACCGGTTCTGGCCGATGCCCGTGACGCGGTACCGGCACTAGCGCAACGATTACTGGAATCTGGAGTTGCCCGCGACAGCAAGGCGCTGCAAAAAAGCATTGCCGCGGACAAAGCTGGCTGGCTGGAGGAATGGAAGACACATGATTCGGGCGACCGGGTTAATCCCGGTAAATTCTTCAGCGCGCTGCGCTCGAATCTCGATGCCCATGCGATCATTGTGGCGGACGATGGCAATCACACTTTCATGACCGCCGAACTGATGCCGATCTGGGAAGGCGGCGGCTACCTGTCGCCGACCGACTTCAACTGCATGGGGTACTGCGTACCCGGCTGTATTGGAGCAAAGCTCGCCCGGCCCGAGCGGCAGGTGATCGGTATTGTCGGTGACGGTGGCTTCCTGATGACGGGGCTGGAAACGGTGACGGCCGTGAAGAATGAGCTGGGCGTGGCCTGGTTCGTGTTCAATGATGGTGAGTTATCGCAGATTGCGCAGGCCCAGGAAATGCCATACCAGCGCAAGACCTGTACGACCGTCGGCACGCTGGATTTCGGCATGCTGGCCGCGGCCACGGGTTGTGAGTTCGTTGCAATCGAAAACGACGATGCAATCGAGGCGGGAATCGCAGCGGCGATTGATTGGATGCAACAAAACCGCCCGGTGATCGTGGACGTGCGGATCGACTATTCGAAAAAAACCCAGTTCACGGTGGGAACGGTCAAAACCAACATCAAGCGCTTCGATACACGCAACAAATTGCGGATTATCGGACGTGCCCTGTGGAGAAAAATGAAAAACCGCTAGGCGGAAACCTGATCCAGGCCCAGGCTGAAAGCGAAAATTCCGATCATCAGGAACGCGATGGCAAGTTTTACTGCTGTGGCGACCACCATCCCGATCCAGGCGCCGATCCCGGCGCGTCCCGACTGCACCATGTTGCTGCCTCCGCTAAGCTCGCCCAGCACGGCGCCGATAAACGGCCCCAGCAGCATACCCACCAGGCCGAAAAACAGTCCGGCAATAGCGCCGATGGTGGCGCCCCAGAACGCCCTGGAACTGGCGCCAAGGTATCGAGTGCCGGCGGCGCCGGCGATGAAATCCACGACCCATGCGACGGCCGCGAGAAGGGCGAGAATGCCTATGGTCGTCCAACCAACTGTCTCGAAATTTCCGATCCAGGCGCCGACAAAAAGACCGGCAAACACCAGTGGGACGCCGGGCAATGCCGGTATGACGGTGCCGGCCAGGCCCGCGATGACCACCAGAACCGCAAGAATCCACCACAGAATTGACCAGTCCAAAAAGCGACTCCCGGAAACTTGATCTGAGCCTACATCATAGATCATAAAACGCGGTAGATTATAGGGATGTTGTTACCCCGCACCGACCAGATGCAACTGGACAGATTTTACGATTACCTGGAAAAAGTGGCTGCCACGGAAATCGGCTATCCGGTCGCTTTCGATTTTGACTACAGCGCGTTAGCGCCGTTCCTGTCTTTCAGCCTGAACAATGCCGGCGACCCGTTCACACCCATGACCTATTTGCTCAATTCTCACGATTTCGAGCGCGAGGTGGTGTCGTTCTATGCGCAGCTGGCGCGGGCGCCCGATGATAAATGGTGGGGCTACGTTACCAATGGCAGCACGGAGGGCAATCTTTACGGTTTGTACCTGGCACGCGAGTTGTTGCCGGATGGAATCGTCTATTTTTCACAGGACAGCCATTACAGCGTCGGCAAAAACCTGCATTTCCTGAACATGCGTCACATCATGATTCGTTCAAAGCCGAATGGAGAGATCGACTACGACGATCTTCGTGAAACGCTGCGGATCCGCAGGGATGCTCCACCCATCATATTTGCAAATGTCGGCACAACCATGAAAGAGGCCCGTGATGACATCGGAGTTATTCGCTCCATCCTGGACGACCTGGCCATAGAAAACCGCTATATTCACTGCGATGCAGCGCTCTGCGGCGGCTATGCGGCCTTTCTCGATCCGCCGCCGGCCTGGGACTTCGAGGACGGCGCCGACAGCATCGCCATTTCCGGTCACAAATTCCTCGGCTCACCCATTCCCTGCGGGATCGTTCTCGCGCGCAGATCACATGTCGAGCGTATCGGTCATTCTGTGGCTTACATTGGCAGCGTTGACACCACGATCAGCGGATCGCGCAATGGTTTCACGCCACTGCTGTTGTGGTATGCCATTCGGTCCCTGGGCCAGGAAGGCATGAAGAAGCGGATTGCCCATTCCCTTCGGCTCGCCGCGTATGCTGAAGCTGAATTCAGGAAAGCGGACATCGAGGCGTGGCGTAACCCCCAGGCATTGACGGTTGTTTTTCCGGAGCCCCCAAAAGAGGTCCGCGACAACTGGCAACTGGCCAGTGCAGGCGGGTCCAGTCACCTGATCTGTATGCCGCATATACAGCGGGAGCAAATCGATGAGCTGATCGGAGATATCCGAAAAGCCGGAGGAGCTCGAAAATGAAGACTTTGAACATCATTCATGAAGATCATCCCGGTCTGTTGGCGGAGGTCACTACGCTGCTTGAGCAGGGAGGCGTTGCCGTGCAGGATTTTGCCGGCCTGTCGGTGGGCGATACGGCCGTACTGAGTCTGACGGTAGAAAACTTCGAACAGGTTTTTCGCATGCTTTCCGATGCGGGCTACCGGGTCATCGCCAGTGAGCACCTGCTGGTACGCCTGGAAAAGCATCCCGGGGCGCTGGCTGAGTTATCGCGACGCCTCGCCGAGGAAAACGTTAACGTTCGTGGCATGCATATCGTGACCAAGGATGAAAAAACCGGCATCGTCGCCCTCGAAACAATCGACCACGAAAAAGCCCGGGAAATCCTGAAAGACATCCTGGTAGGCTAGTAACGAAAGGTCCCGATCAAAGGGGCAGGGTTTATTCGTGGGGCCAGGCGTCGAGGTGCACGTCCTTCCTGATCACCTGTGAAGGCGAACCCACGATCAGCGGGTCCGGCCCCGTGACCAGACCCAGGTTCTTGTCCGGATAATCCAGCATGCTCAGGAAGTGCTGCATACAGTTGAGCCGTGCGCGTTTCTTGTCATCGGACTTGATGATGGTCCAGGGGCATGAAGCGGTATCGGTGTAGAAGAACATGGCCTCCTTGGCGCGGGTGTACTCGCTCCACAGGCCAACCGATGCCTTGTCCACCGGGCTCATTTTCCACTGCTTGAGCGGGTCATCCATGCGCGAGGCGAAGCGGCGGCGCTGCTCCTTCTTGGTCACCGAAAAGTAGTATTTGAATAACTGGATGCCGGAATTGACGAGCATGCGTTCAAATTCCGGGCACTGGCGCATGAACTCGAGATATTCGGCTGAATCGCAAAAACCCATAACCCGCTCGACACCGGCCCGGTTGTACCACGATCTATCGAGAAAAAGAATTTCTCCTTCGGTCGGCAGGTGAACCACGTAGCGTTGAAAGTACCATTGTCCTTTTTCATGCTCAGTGGGCTTTTCAAGAGCCACAACCTTGGCGGCGCGCGGGTTCAGATGCTCCATGAAACGCTTGATCGTTCCACCCTTGCCGGCCGCGTCGCGACCTTCGAAGATGACGACGATTTTCTGCCCTGTCATTTTGACCCAGTTCTGCACTTTCAGAAGCTCAATCTGAAGCTGCGCCTTTTCTTCTTCGTACTTGTTGCGCGGAATTCGGTCTGTGTAGGGGTACTTCCCCTCTTTGAACAGCTTGCTGATGGCTTTGGGGTCCCGCCGCAGCCGGGATATGGTTTCGGAGCTATAGCTTCCGCCCATCGCATGATCAATCTCGTGTTGTTCGACCATCGTAACAGCGACTTCCTTGTCTTCTGCAGACACGGCTTCTCGCTGCTTTTTTGAACCGACAACTTTCAGGTCTGACTTCATATCAGGCCTCCTGGCCAATTGACGCTTGGGATGGTTGTTGAACTATAGCAATGCGGTAAAAAAATTGAAAACCGGTCCTTTGCCGCCATTCAGCGTTGGCGGTGATTGTGGCGCTCTTCAAATACCGGGGTTGCTGTACAAATACTCCCGTCCCACGACTCTGGCAGGAGTCGTGGGAATGCCGCCTGCTTTGTTGCCGGCTTCCAGTTCAGAAACCGGCCTTTGTTGTTTCAGAACAGCTCTTTTATCTTCTGCAGCAGAGCGATGGCCTGTTTGCGGTCGCGGGCATTCATGTTGTCGAATTTCAGCTTGAGAAACTCGACGTGCCGCGGGAATTCTTTTGCATACGCCCGCTCACCGCGACGGGTCAGGGCGACAATGGTCTTGCGCCCATCACCCTCCACCGACCACCGCTCGACCAGGCCTTTCTCTTCGAGGCGATCGACCACGCCGGTCAATGTCCCCTTGGTGATCAGGGTAATGTCCCCAATGTCCTTGCAGGTCATGCCATCGGTGTCGCCCAAAGTGAAAATCACGCGGGCCTGGGAGGGGGTGAGGTCAGAGCCGGATTTGCGCAAGCCTTCCGCATCATAGAGCGAAAATGCCTGGTAAGCGCCAGCCAGTTCCTGCATCAGGGGGATAAATGCCTGCGATGCCGCAGACTCAGCAGTAAGTTTAGCCATATCATGCATCCTCGATGAATCAATATGTTCGAATCAGTACATAAATTATAGTACTAACGAAAACATAAATCAACGCCTGATATCAATATTTCCCACTGTTTCTTCCTGTTCGTCGTGCATGGCGGACAGCTTTCTGCATTGTTGGCGGCATGCCCCCACCGCATCCTGTGCGCTGCGGGTGTTATGGCGTATGGCAGAAGCTTTTTTCATGGCGTCCCGGGCGATTTCCTGCCTCTCCTGTGAGGAGTAATCCCGTTTAACCATATTAACCATCAGGCGGTGAGAGTCGTCGCAGGCCTGCAGGTCTCCAGGGTAGACTCTTCCCCTGATATCGGGTTCCTGGTATATGGACTGGCAATAGAGCACTGAGCCCCAGGTGTCAACGATATCCATGCGCGAAAAAAATGGAAGCTCCGTAGCGAAAACTTCAACTGTGCCGGCAATGAAGGAAAAGCTGAAAATGCAAATGCTGAAATAGCGTGCGACGTGATTCACCAGTCCGGTTCCTTTCAGGCCCGCTTGAGCTGCGGTTGCCGCATTTCCAGGTACTGGACGATGGATTGCGCGGCCGCGCGCGCGTCCGCAATCGCTGTAACCACCAGGTCGGAGCCACGAACCATATCACCCGCCGCAAAAATGGCCGGATTGCTGGTCTGTCCGGGTAATCGATCCTTGATTTCAACCAATCCGTCCCCGTCCGTGCTCACTCCGATGCTTGCAAGCCATTGAGGTGGGCTGGGCCGGTAGCCAAAGGCGAAAATCAGGGCCGTTGCGGGTAACACCTGCTCGCTGCCCGGTATCGCCTCGGGCAGCGCTCTTCCACCCGCTGCTTTAACCAGGCGTGTTTTGGTGATTTCTAATCCGGTCAGCTTACGGTCTTCGTGGATCAGCCCCAGTGGCTGGGCATTGAACTCGAACTTAACACCCTCCTTTTTTGCGTGCTCAACTTCCCGTTGCGATCCCGGCATGTTTTGCTGGTCACGCCGGTACACGCAACGCACCGAGGCTGCTCCCTGGCGGATTGCGGTGCGCACACAGTCCATGGCCGTGTCACCACCGCCAAGCACCAGCACCTGTTCGCCGGCAAGATTGATATGCTCATATCCGGGCAGGTCGAGGTTGTACATGTGGCTGGTCTGCCCAATCAGGAATTCGAGTGCGGGTACGATACCCCCCTTTTCCATGCCCGGCAGGCTGGCTTCAACCGGTTGGTAGGTCCCCAGCCCGAAGAACAGGGCATCGTGCATATTTTCGAGCTCACTGGCTTTGATGTCGCGGCCGATTTCACAGTTCATCTTGAAATGTACACCCGCGCCTTCCAATACCTCCCGCCGCCGCCGCATTACCTGCAATTCCAGTTTGAAATCCGGGATCCCGAAGCTGAGCAGGCCGCCGATTTCGGGATAGCGGTCGTAAACAGTGACGTTGATTCCGTTACGGGTCAAAATGTCAGCGCAGGCAAGCCCGGCAGGGCCAGCGCCAACGATTCCGACGCTCCAGGGCTTGGTCTGGACATTGGACAGGTCAGGCCGCCACCCTTGTTTGAGCGCTTCATCCACGATATAGCGTTCGATAGCGCCAATGGTAACGGCGCCGAAGCCGGTGGTGAGTGTACAGGCCTGTTCGCACAACCGGTCCTGCGGGCAGATGCGCCCACAAACCTCCGGCAGGCTGTTGGTTTCATGACACAGCTCGGCAGCTTCGAGGATGCGTCCTTCACTGGCTAGCTTGAGCCAGTTGGGAATGTAGTTGTGGACCGGACACTTCCACTCGCAATAAGGGTTGCCGCAATCGAGACAGCGCTCAGCCTGCAACGCAGCTTCCTGCGGTTCAAAGGGCTTGTAAATTTCGCGAAACTCTTTCTTTCTGATTTTCAGCGGAAATACGTCCGGGTCTTCGCGGGAGCGCTCCAGGAAAGCAAAGTTGTCATGTTTTCGAATCATTTTCTGCCGCGCTTATGCCTTAACCAGCCTTAACGGTACATCCTGCTGCGAGATTTCATTACTGGCAGACAGGTTTTTCGGAATGATGTATATCCAGTGCGGAAGCATCAGATCCCAGGAGTCCAGTACTTTCCGCCCCCACATGCTACCGGTCAGGCCTACGTGTGATGACACCAGGTTTTTCAGACGCCTTCTGGGGGCATCGAATCGTTGATCCTCAAGGGCGGAAGCCTCCACGAATTCAGGATTCAGGTTGCGGTTGACCTGCCCGCTCTGATCGAGGAGAAACAGCTCACCCCCGGTCATTCCGGCTGCCAGGTTGGGGCCGACTGGCCCCATGATAACAACCGTACCGCCGGTCATGTATTCGCAGGCATGATGCCCTGCGCCTTCGATCACCGCGTGAGCGCCGGAATTACGAACTGCGAAGCGCTCTCCCGCCTGGCCGTTGGCAAACAGCTCGCCGCCGCTGGCGCCATACAGACAGGCGTTGCCGCAGATGACATTACGCCGCGCTTTTTCGCGGTCGACGTCTGCTGTGGTCAGCACGATGCGTCCGCCGGACATCCCTTTGCCGACATAATCGTTGGCGTCGCCCTCCAGGTGAATTGAAACACCGGGTGCGTTCCAGCACCCCAGGCTCTGGCCCGCGGTTCCGGTCAGGTTGACACGAATTCCGTCAGCCGGAAGCCCGGGGCGGCCCTTGAGTCGCGCCACTTCGCCGGCTAGAGCCGCCCCGACGGAACGGTCGTCATTACGGATGCCAAAATGGCCGGTCCACTTCTCTTCGCGCTGCAATGCTTCGCTTGCTGCTGTCAGAATCTGCTGGTTCAGACGCCCGGTATCGAACGGGGGATTGCTGATTTCCGTGCAGAATGAAGCATGTTCGTTGCTGGACGCTGCCGAAGCCAGTATCGGGCTCAGGTCGAGGCAGCCGTGTTTGCTCAATGAACCGGGCAATTGCTCCAAAAGATCACTACGGCCAATGATATCGGTGAATTTCCGGACCCCGAGCGAGGCAAGGATTTCCCTGACATCCCGGGCCAGGAACTCGAAATAGGCCATTACGCGTTCCGGCAGGCCATGAAAATGCTTTTCCCGCAGCGCTTTGTTCTGCGTCGCAACTCCGGTCGCACAATTATTCAGGTGGCAGATCCTGAGGTACTTGCAGCCCAGTGCAATCATCGGGCCGGTGCCGAACCCGAAGCTTTCCGCGCCAAGGATTCCAGCCTTGACCACATCGAGCCCGGTCTTCAGGCCGCCGTCAACCTGTAAACGAATCTTGTGACGCAGACTGTTTTCAACCAGGGCCTGGTGTGTTTCGGCCAGGCCCAGCTCCCAGGGCAGGCCGGCATATTTCACTGAACTCAAGGGGCTGGCCGCGGTACCGCCGTCAAAGCCGGCGATGGTGATCAGGTCTGCGTAGGCCTTGGCGACGCCAACCGCTATCGTGCCAACCCCTGAACCGGCAACCAGTTTTACTGATACCAGTGCCTTCGGGTTGACCATTTTCAGATCGAATATCAACTGCGAAAGATCTTCGATCGAGTAGATGTCATGATGTGGTGGCGGTGATATCAGCGTGACCCCGGGGGTGGAACATCGCAATGTTGCAATTTCAACGGTAACTTTGTGACCTGGCAGCTGGCCGCCTTCACCCGGCTTGGCGCCCTGGGCAACCTTGATCTGCAGGACATCGGCGTTGACCAGGTAATGTGCGCTCACGCCAAAACGCCCCGATGCCACCTGCTTGATGCGGGAGTTACGCTCCGAGTTGAAGCGGGCAGGGTCCTCGCCGCCTTCACCCGAATTGGACCGCCCACCCAGGCGGTTCATCGCGATAGCCAGTGATTCATGGGCTTCCGGTGACAATGCGCCGACGGACATCGCCGCCGTATCGAAGCGGGGAAAAAGACGGTCCTCTTTCTCCACTTTGCTCAGCGGCAGGGGTGTTTCCACGGGTTTCAGCTGCAACAGATCCCGCAATGCCAGGGTAGGGCGATTGTCGACTTCATCGGCGAATTTCCGGTAGTCAGCCCACTCTCCGCTGGTCACCGCCTGCTGCAGGTTCATCACCACGTCCGGGTTATAAGCGTGTTCTTCTCCGCCATGCATGTAGCGATACAGGCCGTCCCGCAGCGGCCGTGTCTGGTCTACCCAGGCCAACTCTGCGACCTGCCGAATATCAGCCTCGAGTTCCGCAAAGCCGGCGCCCTTGATCTTGGAAGCGACTTTGGGGCAGCACATCTCGACCACTTCCGGGGCCAGGCCGACGGCCTCGAAGAGCTGTGAGCCGCGATAACTGGCCATGGTGCAAATGCCCATTTTGGACAGGATCTTGAGCAGTCCCTTGCGAATTCCCCGGCGATAGTTCTTCCTCAGTTGAATAAGGTCGCCGTCGAGCGCACCGATTTCCTGCTGCTGATTGATGCTTTGAAATGCCAGGTACGGATAGATTGCGGTCGCGCCCATACCCAGTAAAACGGCGAACTGGTGAGAATCGCGAGCCGACCCGGTCTCTATTACCAGGTTGGCGTTCGGCCGCTCTCCGGCTTTCAGGAGACCCTGGTGCACGGCGCCGACAGCCAGTGGCGCGGGCAACGGCAGCCGGTTGCGGGAGATATCCCGGTCACTGAGAACAAGAATGGTGGCGCCGCCCTGGACTGCGCCGACACAGACTTCAACCAGCGATTCGAGTGCCTCGCGCAGGCTCTGGGAATTCGGATCGTAGTTCAGGCTGAAGCGGACGTTTCGGTAATAGCGCTGATCCAGGTCGAGTAAGGTCTGGTATTTAACATAATTCAATACGGGCCAGGGCAGCAGCACCCGGTAGGCGTGCGATGCGGTTTCGTGAAAAACATTGTGTTCACGGCCAATGCAGGTTTCCAGTGACATCACCGCAGATTCCCTCAAGGGATCTATGGGTGGGTTAGTTACCTGGGCGAATGACTGCCTGAAGTAATCGTATATGGAACGGCTGCGGCCGGATAAGACCGCAACTGGCGTATCGTCGCCCATGGAGCCCACCGGTTCCTGCGACTCCAGCGCCATCGGATTAATGATGGTTTCGATTTCTTCTGCACCGAGGCCGAACATTTTTTGAAAAATCGGCATCTGGCTGGATGATTTGCGCATGAACTTGTGTGCGGCCCTGCGTTCCTGCTCATCGTTGTTCCAAACGCGAACCACATTTTCCGTCATCCACTCCCGGTAGGCATGGCTTGCCTTCAGGCTGTCATCGATCGCACTGTTCTTCCAGAATTTACCGCTTTGCGTATCAACGGCGATCATTTCACCCGGCCCAAGGCGGCCGCGGGTCTTGATCCGTTCAGGCGGACAATCCCAGACTCCGGTTTCAGAGGCCACGGTCAACACGCCGTCATGAGTGACGCTGTATCGCGCCGGGCGTAAGCCGTTGCGATCCAGGTTGCAGCAGGCAATGCTCCCATTGGTTGAAACAACCCCCGCCGGTCCGTCCCAGGGCTCCTGGTGCATGGAATTGAACTCGAAAAATGCCTTGAGATCGGAATCCATGTCGTCACGAATGGCTGGCGGAATCAATAGCCGCAGGGCCCGGAAAACATCCATGCCGCCAGCCAGGAAAACCTCCAGCAGGTTGTCCAGGGAAGAGGAGTCGGAACCCTCCTGGTTAACCAGGTGTGACAGGTCTTCAAGGCTGGGTAACAGCGGTGAATGCAGGATGCCGGCCCGGGCGTTGGCCCAGTCGCGGTTGGCGTTGACGCTGTTTATTTCTCCGTTATGCGCCAGGTACCGGAAGGGCTGGGCATAATTCCATCGCGGCAGGGTATTGGTTGAAAATCGCTGGTGACAGATGCCGATGGCGCTGGTCATGCGCTCATCGCTCAGGTCCGGGTAGAAGTCGGCCAGATGCTCTGCCTGGACGAGCCCTTTGTAAACCATGGTCAGGTTGGAAAGCGTCACCACGTAGTAAAGTGGATCCGGATCATCCAGATTCCGCTCTTCCTCGAATGCCAGCCGGCGCGCGGCAAACAATTGCCGCTCGATGTCGTGCGGCCTCCATCCGGCGGGTGCGTTCACAAAAACCTGGTAAATGGCAGGCATGCTTTCCAGCGCCTGTTGGCCGACCACTTCCGGGCAGGTTGGCACTTCGCGCCAGCCCACCACATTCAGGGCAGACCGACTCAGGCGTTTCGTGAGAATCTTTTTTCCACGTTCGATCAGCTTTTCATCGGGTGAAAAGAACACCAGGCCTGACGCGAAACGTTCTGACAGATTGAAACCACATTCTTTGGCTATTTCACGCAGAAAGGGTTCCGGGAATTGCAGCAGGACTCCACAACCATCGCCGGATTTCCCGTCTGCCGCCACGGCGCCCCGGTGAGTCAGCCTGGCAAGTGATTTAAGTGTCGTCTGGACCAGCCAATGGCTTTTTTCACCGTCCGTATGGGCCAACAAGGCGAATCCGCAACTGTCCCTGAAATCTCTTTCGGGATCATGTAATTTATTGAAATTACGAGACAAAATAACTCCTGGAACACATGGAAATTAATGCAGAAGCGGCACTCCCGCAGTCTCCAATCTAGCGGATGCGCTATCATTGTAAAATTTAATATTGTGAATAAATAAAACTCGATTATTAATGATTTGGAAATTAAGGGGTCTCGCTTCCCTCGGCCAAGCCTGCGCTCCTGCTCACGCCCCTTACCTACATCCCTGCAGGCAGCTGCTGATTGCTTTGCTCTACCTCCGGCACCCCTGCAGTGGTGCTCCCGCCTGCGGCGCCATCGATCAAGGGAATCTGTATTCCATGGTGTGCCAGCTTGACTTGTGGGAGTAATATACTTACGGTAATCAACGCTTCAAGGAGATAGTCGTAAATGACTATCTGCCTGCAGGGAGCAGAAGCAGGAGCTCAGGAAGAGCGAACATCAGCATGGTTTGAGAATGCCTGTACCCGGGCCATTCCCACCGACCGTCTG
>CALDVW010000119.1 GCA_937924405.1 uncultured Lysobacterales bacterium | reverse complement strand
GCATCAAAACCCATGTAAAAATCATCTATTTCACGCAACTGCTGGGCCTGGCCATGGGCCTCAAGCCGAAGAAAGTCGGTTTGCATGAAAATGTTTCAGATTCCTTTGATTTTGTTAAAAAGAAGGGCCTTGCGTGACACCTCTGGCCGACATCGGGAAGCGCCTGGAAGAATTGATCAGCCAGCCGCCTGCGCCGGCTGACGCTGAAGAACTGCTGGCCCTGGGTGAACAATCCCTGGAGCAATGGATCATGGCAAAAGGCAGGGAACCCACGCAGGATCAACGCGAAGGATTCCGCCTGCTCGCCCTGCACCGCCAGGGAGCTGACAAGGATCCCAGCTTCAACGCCTGTCGTGAAACCTGTCGCGAGCTGGTCTGGCACTATAATCTGCTGAGCCTGCAGCCGGATCACCCCGATTCGAGTCAAAACGCAAAAATGATGGGATGGGTGGCTAATCACCTCTATCTTTTCATCAGCGGCAAAATTGAAACCGAACAACTGGGTGATTTTTGCTGTGCGTCAAAGCCCTTGCGCGAAAAGGTTGACGAAGACAGGGCGGCGCAGTAGAAGATATAGAATATTTGTATTCAGTTTTGCAAGGAGACACTGATTATGCCAACGGTTCGAGGATGCAATCTTCCCGATGATCTGCTTTACGATGTGGATAACCACACCTGGTTCACCGAAGTTGGTGATGGCACGGTCAGGATCGGAATGACCACTATCGCCACGGCAATGGCCGGACAGCTGGTGGCTTTCACACCCAAGAAAGTGGGGCGTTCGGTTCGTGCGGGCAGATCCTGCGCCACGGTTGAATCCGGCAAATGGGTCGGTCCTGCAAAGTCGGCGGCTGGCGGTGAAGTCATCGCTGTGAACGATGAGTTGCTGGTGAATCCCAGCCAGGCCAATGCGGACCCTTATGCTTCCTGGATGGTCCAGTTACAACCGGACGACTGGGAAAGCGTGAAGGCCGGCTTAACGCCTGGTACTGAAGTGGCCGGGCCTTATGAAGCCAAAATGGATTCCGAAGGCTTCGAGGGCTGTGGCTAGTCAATCAGCTGCATAGCCCGTTAATTCCATGTATCCACGGCCGCTATTTTGCGGCCCTGAGCCGTTGACAGTGACGGCACCTTCCCAGTAAGGGAAATCTACGTTCATCCACTGATCGCTGTGCAGGGCCCCTATTTCCAGGATTCTTTCAATCTGTGGCAGCTCAATCCGCCAACGCATGGGTAAGTTCCTCCCTGCCACGGGAGTCTGTTCCAGTACCTGAAAGATAATATGTTCGGGTTTCAACAGTGTTTTGCCGCCCTGGGGTGAGATGAGAACCCCATGCCGAAAAGTTCCGGTCTGAAAGTCTCCCGGTCGTTGACGCAACTGGAACAGCATCAGTTTTTCCCCACTTTCAAGGTGCAGCGAAAACCAGTCCCAGCCCACCTGTTCCCCCTGGAGAAACTGGCTGCTCCACTCCCGGTCCAGCCAGGCCAATCCGCTTACCGGAATCCGCTGCCCATCCAGTTCGAGTTCACCACTGGCCGTCAGAAATGGCTGACTGTAATAAAAGGAACCGCCTCCTGCAGGATGTTTCTGCGAAAAGCCCGCATCGCCCTGCAGGATAAGCGGCTTGTCGCTGGCCAGTTCCAGGCTGATCGAATAGTTGCCCTGTTGCGCCCGAACTGCCATGGGTAGCCAGTCGCTACCGGTGCTGCTCAGCACCCAGTCATCGATCCAGGCCGCAAAAGGCTGATTCCTGGCACCGGAACGGGATATGCCGCCGTGCTCTCCGCCTCGCGCATAACGTTGAAACGCAACGTGGCCTTCAGGCGAGGTAATGGCAAAGTGAGCCATGTACACCTGGCTGCTCTGCCAGGCATTGCCGGGTTGATGTGCGCCGGGCGGTTGAACCGCCACGCGGAACAGCGTCCATTGGGCTCCGTAGTGACGGCTATTCGAATCCTGCAGATTAGCGGTCAGGTACCACCACTCGATACGATAATCGGGATGGGGTCCGTGGTCGCGCGGAAACTCCAGGGCGTATCCCGGCCGGGCGCTGGTGTATCCTTCGGCGCTTTGCGCCAGCACGGCGAAATCGCTGGTCTGCTCAGGCGCCTCGTTGACACCACAACCGGCAACCATCAAAAGAGCAGGAAGCAGGAAAACGCTGTAAAGCGATGGAAGCGTCATATCGTGGTCTGCTCACGTAGCATGGCCGCAGGTGAAATTCGCAGTAATCTCAGGGTCGGCAAAACAACCGCCAGGGTCATGCTGCCAATGGCCAGTGCCGCCAGCACCGCATTTTGGTGAAAATTCCAGTCCAGGGGAAAACTCCAGCCGAAAGCGACAGGCGTGACAACGTTTGCCAGGTATCCGGCCAGAAGACCACCAAACGGCCAAACCAGCAACATGCAAAGCAATCCCAGCACACTCCATTGCAGAAGCAGCAGGGCGCCCCGCTCACGCCGGGTGATTCCAAGTGCGGCCAACAGGGCCTGTTGGCCCACGCGGTGGTGATGGATAGCACTGATAGCGCAAAAAATCCCGATGCCTGCGACCAGCAGGGTGAGTGCGTTAAGGGACCGGGTAACCTTGAATGTACGATCGAATACGGCAAGGCCCGCCTGTTTCAACGCATGCTGATCGATGATTCGTCCTTCCGGCAAATTGAAATGATTCGAGATGACGGCCTTGATCTGGTTCCAGTCAGTACCGTCCGGCCCATAGACAGCAAATCCTGCGGCCGCCTCGCCGGGCCAGCAACTGCGGAACAGTTCTCGGCTGACCATCCACTGGGAACTGGGATTGCCGTAGTCGCGGTAGACGCCAAGAACCGGCAGCTGACCGTGGGTCTGGCAAAGGCGTACGGATTCGCCGGGTTGCCAGCCGTCGATTCGCCAGGCTCTTTCGCTAATGTAAATACCCTCGCCATTCTCAAATTCGATCCGGGCGTTTTCGTCGGCGCCCATCAGCTCTACGCTATTCGTGAACCGGTCGCCATCCTGCAGGCTGACAATTTCGACAGGAACGATTCGCTCCGATGAGCCCTGGCGGGTAATTCTTCTGTGGTAGCGCTCGGCTACCCGCAAGCCGGGCGCTTCTCTGGCCAACAAGGCGCCGATATCAGTCATTTCGGTTCCGCCGCGGAGGTAAAGATCGGCGGCAAGTCGTTGGTCGAGCCATTGGTCCGTTGCCAATCGGAAGCTGTTGATCATTGTGTTCAGTCCGCTGTTGGCGACCAGCGCCAGTGTCATTGCCATCAACGCAAGCGAGGCGGGACCGAGCAACCAGCGGCTGTCAGCAAGCAGCCAGGACAGACGAACACGATGTGCCGGAATGCATTTTGCGAACAGGTTGAAAAGCATTCTCAACACTGTGGGTAACAGCAGCACGGCACCCAGCAACAGGGCGGCCATACCGGTCAGCGCAAGCCAGAGGTCGCTTGTGTAGTAAGCCAAAATAGCCGACGTGCCCAACAGCATCAGTCCGGCCACGGACATCACTCGTTCGCGCTGTGAAATCACTTGATGTTGCCAGCGGGTCTGCCAGCGTTCCAGCATGGGCGTGTTGAGTGACTCGCGCAGGGGAATCAGCATACACAGAGCTGCGGCCACACCGGTCATCAACAGGGGCAGCAGAATGGCAGAAGGTACCAGACTGTCCGGATAGGCAATATAGACGTCATAGAGCTGAGCCAGGGTGCGGCCCACTCCCGGCAGCAACCAGGCGGCAAGCTGGGCACCCAGCCAGTAACCCAGAACCGTCCCGGCAGCGAGGAACAGCACCAACTCGGAAACCAGCGCCAGCGCCAGCTCTCTTCGGGTTACACCCGCAAGGCGTAGTTTCCGGATCAGTTCACGCCGGTCGGTGTAGCTGAATGCCAGCGCGTTATAGATGAGGAAAACGCCGACCACAAACGCCATCAAACCCATTGCGGCCAGGTTCAGGTGAAAGCTGCGTGTCAGTTCTTGCGGGTCGGGCGCATCGTCGGACCTGATGAATTCCAGATGCTCCGGCAGGTTCGCGCTTAGCTCGGCCAGTCGTTCGGCAGAAGCCGGGAACACCAGAATTGCCGACAGGGTTGCGGGATTGCCGCTCAGTGCCTGCAGGGCGCCGATATCCGTCAGCATGCGGTGACCGAGTTGTTGCCCCCTGATGGCAGCAAGTGGCGGAAGCAATTCACCGGACGAGAGCACAATTCTGTCACCCTCTTTTAAATCGAGTTGGTTCAGCCGGCCCGACGCCACCCACAATTGGTAGGGGGGATAAGCGAACTCCAGGAATCCAGGGTCTCTGTTTTGGTCGCCGCGACCATCAGGCAGCATCCCCCCGGGTCGAGGCATGGTGAATACATCTATCCCCAGCAGCTCGAGAAGTTCACCGTTTGCGGCCCGCACTGTTTGCCTTTGCAGTGGAGCGAGCATATCGAATCCCGCCAGTCGCAAACGGACATAATCGTCCGTGTCGATCGACCGTCTCGGCTCCCGGTGCCGCAACTGTCCGGCCGGTGCGGCACTCAAAAACTGCTCGCCCTGCCCGTAGCTTGCCCGGGCCTGAGCATTGATCACCAGGGTTCCGGCCAAAAGTACGTTTGCCACGACGATACCGACCAGCAAGAACAGCCCCTGCACCGGGTGCCGGCGATAATGCTTCAATAAAGTGCGGATCAGCATCATGAGTCGGAAATGCTATTCAAGCTCCTGCAAATGACCCGCCTCCAACAGCATGCGGCGGGCGGTAAAAGCGGCCATTGCCCGGTTATGGGTGACCAGCAGCAGGCTGCAGCCAGAGCCGGTCACGAGCTTCATCATCAGGGCCATGATCTGCCGGCTGAGTGTATCGTGCAGATTACCCGTTGGTTCGTCGGCAAACAGAAGCTGTGGCTTGTGTGCCAATGCACGCGCAATGGCAACGCGCTGCGCCTGGCCACCAGACAGGACTTCCACCGGCCTTTTCAGCATGGGTCCGAGTTCCAGCACCTGAATCAGCTCGTCGACCCACTCATCCTGACCGGGCATGCGGTTCAGGCGCCGCTGGAACAGCATATTGTCCAGTACGTTGAGCCCCGGCAGCAGATTGAATTGCTGAAAAACAAAACCCAGCCGCCGCCTGCGCAACATCGCCAACTGCCGTTCATCCATGGTCGCCAGGGGTCGTCCCAGAACCCGGACCTCGCCAGAGTCCGCATCCTCCAGCCCAGCGGCTATCTGCAGCAAGGTGCTCTTGCCATTGCCACTGGCGCCCAAAAGAGCCACGCTTTGCCCGGCCGCGACGGACAGGTCAATGCCGCGCAGGACCTGCAAGTCGCTTTCGCCATCGTGGAATGATTTGAAAATGGACCTGAGTTCGAGCATGGAATGTTCCTGAAATGTTTTTTGAGAATAGCACTAACGTGAGGAATCAGCGCGCGATCGAAAGCGCCCCGGCGGGATACCGAACCACTTTCGAAATGCACGGCCGAAATTTGAGGGGTCCCTGTAGCCCAGACGATAGGCAACGCTGGCAATATTGACGTTTGAATGCAGCAGGTAATCGGAAGCCAGCGTTTTGCGCACCTCTTCGAGAATTCTTCCATAGGAGGTGTTTCCTTTCTTCAGGCGCCGGATCAGAGTTCGGGGTGAGATGTTCTGAGCCGCGGCTACCGCCTTCAAATCGGGGAGTTCCTGTGGCGAGGCCAGCAGGGCCTGGCGAACGGCAATCTCTGCCGGCAGAGCGCCCAGTTCTGCCCGCATGTCCTCTTCGCATCTTGCCAGCAGATAGCGATGCATACCTTCGTCATGCAACGCACACGGCTGATCCAGCCAGGAGACCGGGAAGCGGATGGAATGGCCGCCGGCTGCGTAAACCAGTTGAGGGCGGAATGCCGCTTCAAGTCGTCCGCGGTAGTCCGGTGCAGGATAGGCCAGCCTGATCCGGGCGCCGAAGATTTCGCGGCCCAGCGGGCGTTCCAGCAAACCCTGGATAGCCAGTACCGCGAGCTCAACCAGAATGACCCTCTCCTCGCCCATGTCTGCGGCTTCGTACAGGCGGATTACAAAATCGTCCCCCTCGATGGCGCCCGCCAGGGTCAGAAAGGGCCCCCGAATGCCGAAAAATCTCAATAAAACATCTACAGACGCGCGCATATCCGGTGCAGTGACCACGGCGAAGCCCAGCGGGCCGTGGGAGGGAATGGTCAGGCGCGGTGCCAGTGAAAGGTGCCATCCCGCACCCATTTTGGCCGTGAAATTGGCCAGCACCTGGCGTATGTCACTGAAGCTTACAGATTGGTCACTGTGCAGAAGTTGCTCGGTATTCAAGCCGGTGCCTTCCAGCAAACTGTCTGCCTCCACGCCTTCCGAATCCGCATGCTGGAGAAACACTTTCAGGTAAGCCGCCGGCATTCGCCAATGGCTGATTTGGTCTTTTATGGGCATAAAATACTATTTTGACACTAAATGACCACTAATTGTCAATTTACAAGCTTTTTCCCGACTCGCAGTCAGGGCACGATTCGATAATGAAAATTTTCACATTCGACGATCCGGAGTTGGGTCAGGTCCGCTACGCGGATCGTAAGCGCTATCTCTGGATGCTTTCCGTTCTGTTTCCACTGATTCCCTTTGCCGGTATGGCCCTGATGGTCTGGAGCGGCCAGCAATGGACATTGTGGATACCGCTGGTTTTTCTTTATGTCGTGATTCCGCTGCTGGATTACCTTTTCCCCAATGACCGCAGCAATCCGCCGGAGCAGGTTGTGCCGCAACTGGAGGCAGACCTTTATTACCGGCTGTTGAACCACTTAACCGTGCCACTGCATTTTGTGACCCTGGTCTGCGGCGCCTGGTTCGTCGCAAGCCACGAGTTGGGCTGGTTTGGATTGTTGGGCCACAGCCTGATGGTTGGAGCCATCAGTGGATTCGGGATAAATACCGGCCACGAGTTAGGGCATAAAAAGGACCCCCTGGATCGCCTGGCGGCCCGCCTGGTCCTCGCTGTGCCTTTCTACGGTCATTTTTCCATGGAGCACAACGCCGGCCACCATGCCCAGGTAGCCACGCCGGAAGACTGCGCCAGTTCCCGCTTCGGCGAAAGCATTTACCGCTTTGCGTTGCGGGAAATTCCAGGCGGCGTCCGCCGGGCATGGCGGTTGGAAAGACAGCGACTGCGGCGCCAGGGTTACAGTGCCTGGACCTGGCGCAACGAGATCCTGCAGTCCTGGGCCGTATCGCTCGCCCTCTACAGCGGGCTGGTCTGGGTCCTTGGCCCAGTCATCCTGCCTTTCCTGCTGATACAGACAGCGTTCGCCTGGTGGCAGCTGACCAGCGCCAA
This sequence comes from uncultured Lysobacterales bacterium, assembly GCA_937924405.1. GTDB lineage: Bacteria > Pseudomonadota > Gammaproteobacteria > Xanthomonadales > SZUA-36 > JAHEFT01. The sequence continues at coordinate 21,795 of CALDVW010000119.1, read as the reverse complement.
CTATATTGAGCACTATGGATTGTTGCGCGAAAAATTGCCGGATGGCCGTTACGAGCGTTGCCAGCCGCACCATTCATGGAACGCCAATCATGTCGCTTCAAACCTGGTGACGTTTCATCTCGAGCGGCACTCAGACCATCACGCCTATGCCGCCCGGCGATACCAGTCGTTAAGGCATTTCGAAGATGTTCCCCAGCTGCCAAGCGGCTATTTCGGCATGTTTCTGTTGTCTTACGTGCCGCCCCTGTGGCGCAGAGTAATGGACCCGAAGGTACTCGAGCTGGCCGCTGGCGACATGAGCCGGGTCAACGTCGATCCGGCTTACGAAGCCTGAGCAGCGACACTGGGCTCGGGCACGGAAAAGAACTTCAGATCTTCCAATTCGGTTTGCAGCACGTGCTCCTGTGGCGGTTGCTGGTTTGACAGCTCTTCCGCCATTTTCCGGGCTTCGCCCAGAAATGCCGAATAGAGGAGTTTGCGTTCGCCGGCACTGAGTTTTCGCGACTGGTACCCACGGCACTCCAGCGCCGCCTCCAGTGAAAACCCTTCCATGCAACCACAATCGGATTTATGCAGCCAGGCACCGGTATGCATATCGAAGGTGTACAGGGGCATGAAGTAGTAGCCGAAGTCAGCCACGAATTCGACTGCATTGACGATATAGTCAGCCTCGTTGTCATCCATCGCGTAGTGCATGCTGATGCGGCACCAGCCTGGCTTGATTCCGGAATAACCCTTACCGATCCATTTTCGATACTGCTCGGACTGTTCAAAATCGATATCCAGCAGACGATGTCCATAGGGGCCGGCGCAGGAACAGCCAGCCCGCGACTGGATCCCAAACAGGTCGTTCAACAGAGTCGTGACAAACTTGGGATGAAGGTATTTGCCACGATGGTCCCTGAGGTTGAAGGAAACAATGCTGATGCGCCGTTTCGGATCGGGGTTGCCCAGGATTTCAACGTTGTCGTTGGGGCGCCAGCGTTCGAACACCCGGTTCAACAGCTCAGCTTCGCGTTGCTCGATGGCCTCAACACCGATGCCATCCTTGATTTCGAAGGCCAGTCCCGCTTTGAGGATTTGCAATACACCCGGGGTTCCGGGTTTCTCGCGCTCTTCGATGCCGTGGATGAAATCCTGGCTGGTCGGCCCGACGTAGTCGACCGTGCCACCGGCGGAAACGCTTGGCGGCAGCTCGCGGTGGTAGATGCGTTCGTTAAAAACCAGCACCCCGGTTGCCCCGGGCCCGCCCAGGAACTTGTGTGGCGAGATGAAGACGGCGTCCAGCGAAGCGTCACCATCGTATTTGCCATCCGGTGGGCACATATCGATTTCCACGTAAGGCGCGCTGGCTGCAAAATCAAAACAGGCAATGGCGTCATGTCGATGCAGCAGGCTGGCAATTTCGTGAACCGGCGTGCGCATGCCGGTTACGTTGGAGGCGGCCGAAAACGAACCGATCCGCTTGCGCCCCTGGTAGGCAGGGTCCTGTAAAAGGGATTCCAGGTGCTGCAAATCCACGCCCCCGTCCGGCGCCAGGCGCACTTCCACGACGGTGGCAAGGTTTTCGCGCCAGGAAATCTCGTTGGAATGATGTTCGTAGGGGCCGACGAACACGACGGGTTGATGCGCTTGCAGGTATTCGGTGAAGCGGGCGTGCGCGTCACTGCCCAGCGCCTCCTTCATCATAAGGGTCAGGCTTTGCCGGGTTGCCGGAGGCAGGGCCACGCCGATGATCTGCTGCAGCTTGTCGATGGCCCCGGTAGCACCGTTTCCCACGCAAATGATCCGCCCGTCCGGTCCGGCATTGACCGACTGTTTGATAGCGTGCTCCGCCTGTTCCAGCAACTGGGTCATCGAACGGCCGCTGATGTCGTCCTCGGTATGTGTATTGGCGTAGATGCGCTGCAGATTCTGGATATACTTTTCCACCAGGTCGAGACAGCGGCCGGATGCCGTGTAGTCGGCGTACACCATCAGGCGTTCGCCGAATGGGGTTTCGATCGCGGCATCTGCGCCGATGATCTGACTTCGCAGGAAATCGAAATTCAGGGTGCAATTTTCATTCATTTGGAAGCAACCGTGGGTTGACTTGAACCGTAATCTTCTATTGTATCCGTGTTTGCGGGAGAATTGATTGATTCGGTATTCATTCGTGGCCACATCGGGTAAATGCTGCCATTGACAAACGGCCCGATGGCCGCCAGTTTAGTAAGGTTAACCAACAGGAATTCACTCATGCTCGACACACTGAAAACAAAGCTGGAGCTCAAGAATCCAGGCCTTCTGCGCGAACAGTCTTACATCAACGGCGAATGGGTATCTGCCGAAAACGGCGACACGTTTCCGGTAACCAACCCGGCCGACGGCTCCCTGGTCGCCAACGTTCCTGAAATGGGCGTGGCAGGCGCCGAGGCCGCGGTGCAAGTCGCCGATGCGGCGTGGCCCGGCTGGCGGTCAAAAACCGCCAAGGAGCGCTCGGCGATTATGCGCCGATGGTTCGACCTCATGCTGCAAAACAAAGACGACCTGGCGGCCATAATGACCGCAGAGCAGGGCAAGCCGTTGGCCGAGTCCGCGGGCGAGATCATGTATGGCGCCTCCTTTATCGAATGGTTTGCAGAAGAGGCCAAGCGTGTTTATGGCGACGTGATACCGACCCATTTACCCGATCGGAGAATCATTACGATCAAGCAGGGTATTGGAGTGGTTGCCGCGATTACTCCCTGGAACTTCCCCAATGCAATGATCACGCGCAAAACCGGGCCGGCAATGGCCGCCGGCTGCCCGGTTGTGATCAAGCCGGCTTCGGAAACCCCCTTGTCGGCACTGGCACTGGCGGTTCTTGCCGAGGATGCCGGGGTTCCGGCCGGCGTATTCAACGTATTTACGACAAAAGACTCGCGTGGGACCGGTAAGGTGCTGACCGAAAGCCCGCTGGTTCGCAAATTCTCTTTCACTGGCTCCACCGAGGTTGGCAAAATCCTGATCCGGCAGTGTGCATCCACGGTCAAGAAAGTCTCCATGGAGTTGGGTGGCAACGCACCCTTCATCGTTTTTGACGATGCCGATATCGACTCAGCGGTTCAGGGCGCCATCATTTCCAAGTACCGTAATGCAGGTCAGACCTGCGTCTGCGCTAACCGGGTTTACGTCCAGGAAGGTGTGTACGACGAGTTCGTTCAGAAGTTCACTGCGGCTGTCCAGGACCTTAAAGTGGGCCGCGGTGAAGAATCCGGTGTAAATATCGGCCCGATGATCTCCCCGGATGCCATCGACAAGGTGGAAGAACTGCTGGCTGACGCAAAAGCCAAGGGCGCCAGTGTCATTGAAGGTGGCGACCGGCACGACCTGGGGGGTCTTTTTTACCAGCCGACCGTGGTCAGCGGAGTGACCGCCGACATGGCGTTTGCGACCGAAGAGATTTTCGGTCCGGTCGCACCGATCTTCAAGTTCAGCACAGAGGATGAAGTCATCGCCTTGTCCAATGCTACCGAGTTTGGACTTGCGGCATACTTTTATGCACGCGACCTTGGCCGGGTTTTCCGGGTTGCCGAAGGCCTGGAATATGGAATGGTATGCATCAACGACGGTATCCTTTCGACGGAAACAGCGCCGTTTGGCGGCGTCAAGGAGTCCGGAACAGGCCGCGAAGGTTCAAAGTACGGCATGGACGAGTACATCGAGATCAAGTACATCACCCTGGCCGGTATTAATGCCTGATGTGGGTGAGGCCGAAAATTTTCGCCTCTTTACCCTGATTTTCAGTTTTTCACAGGGATGACAAAGATGTCTGCACTTGATCTTGAATTCGTTCGCTCACAGTTTCCCGCCTTCAGCGAGTCGTCGCTCGAGGGGTTCGCTATGTTCGAAAATGCCGGAGGTTCCTACGCCTGTCGGCAGACCATCGATTGGCTGGACCGCTACTACCGGCAGACCAAGGTTCAACCCTATTACGATTTCGTCGCTTCAAAAACCGCGGGCGAGCAGATGGACGTCGCAAAAGAGCGTATGGCCGCCTGGTTGAACGTGGATACCGAAGAACTTCATTTTGGGCCTTCGACCTCCCAGAACACCTATGTGCTGGCACAGGCATTGAGGCAGGAACTCAACGCGGGCGAAGAAGTCATCGTCACCAACCAGGACCATGAAGCCAACATCGGCGTATGGAGCCGCTTGGAGGACGAGGGAATCGTGGTCCGTGAGTGGAAAATCGACCCCGACACGGCTGAACTGAACCCGATGGACCTGGAGGCCCTGCTGTCACCGCGTACCCGGGCAGTCGCTTTCACCCACTGTTCGAATCTTGTCGGCAGCATCAACCCGGTGCGGGAAATCACCGACCTGATTCACGAATTCGACGCCTGGGCCATCGTCGATGGCGTTTCATTCTGTCCGCACGGTATGCCGGATGTTGAGTCATTGGGCGCCGATGTTTACCTGTTTTCGCTATACAAGGTCTACGGCCCGCACCTTGGCGCCATGTACCTGAGCAGCAAATTGAACGCGGAGTTGCCCTACCAGGGTCATTTCTTCAACGCGGGGATTCCCGCCGCGCGCTTCACGCCGGCCGGCCCCGATCACGCGCAGATCGCGACGGTCAACGGCGTGATGGACTACATGGATGCGCTGTACCGATACCATCGGGATCTGGATGTGCCGGCAGCACGTAAAGCCAGGACCATCCGGCGATTGTTCAGGGATCACGAAACCCTGCTGCTACAGCCTCTGCTTGATTTCCTGTCGGGTCACCCGAAGGTCCGGATGATCGGTAAAACCACGGCGGGCGATCGTGCGCCCACGGTTTCCTTCACGGTCGACGGCCACAGTCCGGCTGACCTGGGCAAAATGCTTGCGGATCGAAACCTGGGCGTCGGAGTAGGGCACTTCTATGCCTACCGGGCGGTCGAGGCGCTGGGTATCGATATTGACGACGGCGTCGTGCGGGCCTCCTTCGTGCACTACACCCACCCGGACGAAGTCAGCCGCCTGATCAGCACCCTGGACGAACTCATCTAACCCCACGATTACTGGTAATGGTTCCAGGAGGTGGCCGGCACCTCCTCTGGCACGGCCTTACTTTGCGGAGCAGTATTTATGTATGGGTGAGCATCAACACCTGCCAGGCTATACATAGGATTCCACCCCAGGCGACTGCGAACGACAATGTCCTGACCCAGGGAATACCCGCCATATAGGCGAAGGTATGGACAATCCTTGCCCAGAAGAAAGCTGCTGCCGCCGACGTGGTTGCGTTGTTGCTGAGCTCCATGGCGTTGGCAATCAGGACCAGCGCCGCGAACACCACGAGATTTTCCACTGCATTGTAATGCGCTTTTTTGAGACGCTCGGCCCAGGCAGCCATCTGCAACGGGGTGTCCGGGTAACCGACCGCGTCGGCGATCCGGTTCCGGGCTAAAACGTTCAGAATATAAGGAATCCACATCAGTGCGGTGAAAACGCTGATGTATGCGAGATATTTCAGTTCGGGGGTCATGTTGCTCTCCTACAGGTTGGTCAGCACGGCGGTATAAATTTCAATGGCATCCCACAGGTTTTGTAACCTGATGTTTTCGTTTTTGCCGTGCTGGTTGTTGTCATGATTCGCGATCGGCAGGATCACGATAGGTGCACCCGTCGCCTCGTCGATCAGGTAAAGAGGCAGGCTTCCACCCATCGTCGGAAGCTGGATCAGGGAGTCGTCGTTCAACTGGTTCATGATATTTGCGATGGATTTCGCAATGGGCAGGTCGAACGGCGCCCGGTAGGCAGGGTAACCGGCCTCGGACCAATCCAGCAGGGCGATTCGGTCGTGGGCGGCGCGCTGCTGCTCCGTTGGATCCTGGTAAACAACCAGGTAGCCCTGGTCTCGAATGTGCTGCTCGATGGCCTGCTGCAGAAATTCCGGTGTCTGAGCCGGCACCAGGCGCAGGCCGATGGAAGCCGTGGCTGATGTCTGGATGCTGTTGCGCGCGCGATCTCCAACGTCTCCTGAACGGATGCCGCGCAGATTCATTGCAGGTCGCATGATCGCCATTTCGACACGCTCTGCTGATTCCGATCGCCCGATGCCCAACTCCCTGATCAGCCCCTCATCAACGGATGGTGCTGCCTCGATAGCCTCCATTTCCAATAAAGTCGGAGGAACGACCTGGTCATGGTAACCAGCGACCAGGATATTGCCTTCGACGTCGCGCATGGTGGCGATCAGCTCGTTCAGGCGCATGATCGGGTTGGGCGCCCAGTTACCGTAGTGGCCGCTGTGCAGGGGGCGGTTCGGGCCGATTACGGTCAGGCTGAAGCCGTATGATCCACGCACACCGTAATTCAGTAACCAGCGCCTGCTCTGGTGAACTGGCCCATCGCAGAATAACCACAGGTCGGCGTTCAACAATTCCCGGTATTTCGTCAGCATTTGTCCGAGGTGTGGAGAGCCTGCCTCTTCCTCTCCTTCCAAAAAGAGCTTCAGGTTCACGGTAGGTGAAATGCCGGCCTCCTCCATCGCATCCAAGGCCGCGCTCAAGGCTATGATCGGCGCCTTGTCGTCACCCGCCGAGCGGCCGAACAGGCGCCACTCGGGGTCGAAGGGTGCAGTCATCGGGACGATCCGCCCGCCCTGTTCGACCGGTCCGTCCCGCATGACCGGAGTCCAGGGGTCGGAAGCCCAGTCATCCGCGTTCACCGGCTGGCCGTCATAATGCGCGTAGATCATCAGTGTTTTTTCGGCTCCGGGCGTCTTGCGCTCAGCAAATATGGCGGGCGGGCTGCCCTCGATTTCCAGCAGGCGCACGGCGAAGCCGCGCGCTTCCAGCAAGCCGCTGATGTGGCTGCTGTTGCGGCGGATATTGACGGTGTCGCTGGCGACGTTGGGGATGCTCAGCAGGGCTGCAAAGCCATCGATGATCTCCTGCTCGTGGGCCTGGCGCCACTGGCGGGCCTGTTCCGCGACGGCTGCCGGATCGGCCTGTGCGGGGGACTGAAACCCGGTCATGAAAAACGCCGACAGCGAGTAGATCAAAAGCAGCCTGAGAGATTTGAATGTCATTGTATGTCCGTTGTGCGGGGTTGGTTGATATCAACCTTAGGCGGCCGCAGGCATGACTGCAAGCCGTGGCGGATTCACCGGTCGGTCGCAATTCGACAAAAGCATGATGCGAAAATTGCATAAAACAGTTATCCTTTCGCGCACAGCGCATGCCATGAGGGCGTAATGGTATAGACCATGAAGCGTACCGACACTTCTAATCCGGATTATTTCCACAAAGTCGTGGACTGTCAGTGGGGTTGCCCCGCACACACCGATGTCCCCGAATACATCCGCCTGATTGCCCAGGGCCGTTTTGACGATGCTTATATCGTCAACCGCGAAAGCAACGTGTTCCCGGGAATACTCGGCCGGGTTTGCGACCGGCCCTGTGAGCCTGCCTGCCGGCGCGGCCGCATGGATGAAAAACCGGTGGCCATTTGCCGGCTCAAACGGGTTGCGGCAGATCATCGCGGCGACATTACGGATCGACTGCCCGCTGCGCCCAACGAAAGGAACGGCAAAAAAATAGCCCTCATCGGTGCCGGCCCCGCTTCGCTGACAGTGGCGAATGACCTGTTGCCGCTGGGATACGAGTGCACGATTTATGAGGCTCAGGCAGTTGCCGGCGGCCTGATGCGCTTCAATATTCCGTCTTTCCGCCTGCCCATTCAGGTACTGAACGAAGAGATTGACTACATTCTCGACATGGGTGCGGAGATTCATTACGAACATCGTATCGAGAGCATGAAGGAATTGCTGGGCCAGGGCTTCGATGCGATTTTCGTTGGCACCGGAGCCCCGCGGGGTAAAGAACTCAAATTGCCGGGCCGTTACGACAGCGAAAATATTTCAATCGGCATCGACTGGCTGGAATCCGTGGCCTTTGAACATATCGATTCCATCGGTGAGAATGTACTCATTATCGGGGTAGGCAACACCGCCATGGATTGCTGCCGCACTTCTCTGCGTCTGGGCGCCAAAAACGTCAAGGTCATGGCGCGCAAGCCAAGGGAGTTTTTCAAGGCCTCGGTGTGGGAACTCGAAGACGCTGAAGAGGAAAACGTCGAGATCGTCGTCAATCACTCGCCCAAGGAATTCGTCATTGAGAAGGGCAAGCTCAAGGGCATGAACTTCGAGCTGATGGAATACACGATTGAGAACGGCCGCATTCTCGACCAGGAAGTCACCGGCGAAATATTCATACCCTGCGATGACGTCATCCTGGCCATCGGCCAGGAAAACGCTTTTCCGTGGATCGAGCGCGACCTGGGGATTGAGTTCAATCCCTGGGAAGAACCGATGGTCGACGAGGTAACCTACGAATCAAAGCGCAAAGGGGTTTTCTTCGGTGGTGATTCCGCTTTTGGGCCCAAGAACATCATCTGGGCCGTCGAGCATGCACACCAGGCCGCCATTTCAATCCACCGGCACTGCCAGGGTGAACCGCTGACCGATCGCCTGCCCGACCTGCTCAACCTGAACAGCCGCAAAATGGGCATGCACGAATGGAGCTATTCGAATACGTTTGACCCCGCTGCGCGGCGCAAGATGATGCACGTGCCCCTCGATATCCGTTTCGACGAACTGGGCAGGGAAGTCGAGTTGGGTTTCGATGCCGAGCAGACGGCAAAAGAAGTCGAACGCTGCCTGAACTGCGACATCCAGACCGTATTTTTCGATTCACTCTGTATCGAGTGCGATGCCTGCCTGGACATTTGTCCGACACAATGTCTGACCATCACATCAAACGGAGATCAAGACGACCTGGTGAAGCGACTCAAGGCGCCCGTACAGGAATATGATCAGCCCCTCTTCGTGTCCGATGAACTGAAGCAGACCAGCCGGGTCATGGTCAAAGATGAGAACTTCTGTATTCACTGTGGACTGTGCGCAGAACGTTGCCCGACTGCAGCCTGGGACATGCAGAAGTCGTTGCTTAAATTCCCCAAAGCCGCTGATTACGACGGCGGTAACATACCCGGTGAGAAGCCATGCCAGCAAAGCAAAGCCGTATAAATGACTTTGTCCTGAAGATCGCGACCGTCAACGGCACGGGGTCCGCCAGTGCCAACGGCCTGCTGATGAAAGCCCTTTTTCGCATGGGGATACCGGTCACCGGCAAAAACCTGTTCCCGTCCAATATCCAGGGCCTGCCCACCTGGTACGAGGTTAGGGCCAACCATCTTGGTTATATGTCCCGTTCGGGTCGCGTTGACGTGATGGTCGCGATGAATGTGCAGACCTATCAGAAAGACCTGGCGGAAGTAAGCCCGGGAGGTTTTCTGATCTACGATTCGACCTGGCCGCGCGCAAACTCGATGCAGCGTGACGATATCACGGTACTCGGTGTGCCTCTTTCCAAGCTGTGCAACGAAGCGTTCAGCGTGGCGCGCATACGCATCCTGATGAAGAATGTGGCTTACGTGGGTGCGCTCGCCGCGCTGCTGGATTTGGATCTGAAAATCGTGCGCACGCTGCTCGAGGAAACCTTCGCAGCCAAACCGAAACTGGTGGAGAGTAACCTGCAGGCCATCATGCTCGGCTATGATTACGCCAAGGAAAACTTCAGCTGTCCCTTACCGGTACGCGCCGAGACCATGGGCGATAACAGCGGCAATATTCTCATTACAGGTAACGACGCAACCGGCCTGGGCTGCCTGTATGCCGGCGCAACCGTGGGCGCCTGGTATCCGATCACGCCTTCCACTGGCGTCATGGACAGCTTCACCATGTATTGCGAGAAGTTCCGGATAGACCCGGAAACCGGAGATCACCGCTTCTGTATTATCCAGGCCGAGGACGAACTGGCGGCCGCGGGCATGGTGGTGGGCGCCAATTGGGTAGGCGCCCGCGGATTTACACCCACCTCGGGCCCCGGAATTTCACTGATGAGTGAGTTTATCGGTTTCGCCTATTATGCTGAAATCCCGTCCGTTTTCATCAATGTGCAACGGGTTGGCCCATCGACGGGTATGCCGACCCGCACCCAGCAAGGCGACGTCATGCTTTGCGCCTATGCTTCCCACGGCGATACTCGCCACCCCATCCTGTTCCCGGCCAACCCGTATGAATGTTTCGAAATGGCAGTCACCGTGTTTGACCTGGCGGAACGGCTGCAAACACCGGTCTTTCTGTTGACTGACCTGGATATCGGCATGAATGACTGGATGGTCAAGGAATTGAGTTGGGATGACAGTTACCGGCCCGACCGCGGCAAGGTCCTGGGACCGGAAGACCTGGCGAAGATGGATCGCTTCGTTCGCTACCTCGATGTGGATGGGGATGGGATTGCCTACCGCACCTTTCCCGGCGAGGATCCCAAGGGCGCTTACTTCGTGCGCGGCTCTGGCCATAATCGATACGGTGGTTATACCGAGGATTCAGATGAATTCCAGGACGTGATCGACCGTTTGCTGGTCAAGTGGGAAACGGCCAAGAGCCTGGTGCCCGATGCCGTGATCAGCAAAGCCGACCGGAAAACGCGCCTGGGCATCGTGGCATACGGTAGTTCCGACGGTGCGGTGATCGAAGCTCGCGACCGGCTGGCGCAAGATGGCATCCACGCTGATTATCTGAGAATCCGGGCGTTTCCCTTCAGCAAAGAGGTCGTGGAATTCCTGCGCGGCCATGACACCATTTTTGTGGTCGAGCAGAACCGCGACGCACAGATGAAATCGCTGTTGATGCTGGAAGCCAATGATATCGCAGACCGTCTGGTGTCAATCCTGCATTACAACGGTATGCCCATCCCCAGCGAATGCGTGGTCAGAGGTGTCATTGAGCATCAGGGTGAGGAGGCAGCCGCATGACTTACGTAAGGCCGAAAATTGAATTGCCGGGCCAGAAACTGAATGAAATCGGGCTGGCCCTGCGGGATTACGAAGGCTCACTCTCCACTCTTTGCGCCGGTTGCGGACATGATTCGATTACCGCTGCTTTGGTCCAGGCGTTGTGGGAGATGTCTATCGCCCCCGAGCAGTTGATCAAGATGTCGGGAATCGGCTGTTCGTCCAAAACGCCGGCCTATTTCGTGCACGGCGCGCACGGTTTCAATTCGGTTCACGGCCGGATGCCCTCGGTGGCCACGGGTGCACTGGCCGGCAATCGTGACCTGATTGGAATTGGCGTATCCGGTGATGGCGATTCCCTGTCCATCGGTTTCGGCCAGTTCGGGCACGTGATTCGCCGGAATGTGAACATGCTTTACCTGATCGAGAACAATGGTGTGTATGGTCTGACCAAGGGCCAGTTTTCCGCTTCCGCGGATGCCGGCAGCACCTCCAAGAAAGGCCAGGTCAACCAGATGCAGAATATCAACGCCGTGGCGACCGCGATTTCGATGGGCGCCAGTTTTGTCGGCCGCAGTTTTTCGGGCGACCGCGAGCAACTTGTGCCCCTGATCAAGTCGGCTATCGCGCATCCCGGTTGTGCCGTAGTGGACGTCATTTCACCTTGCGTCACTTTCAACGACCACGTGGGTTCAACCAAGAGCTATTCCTATATCCGGGATCACAAGCTGAGGGCTACGGAAACCGATTACATACCCGCGCGATCTGAAATCAAGGCGAGTTATTACGCGGGTGACACTCATCCCGTCCGGCTTCATGACGGCTCCAGCATTCTGCTGAGAAAGGTCGACCCGGACTATGATCCGACCCGCCGCAACAACGCGCTGGGCTTCCTGGAGCGGCACCGCAGTCGGGGCGAAATCGTTACCGGCCTGCTTTACATTGATCAGAACGTACCGGAAATGCACTCGCAGTCACGCACGGTGACGACACCGCTGAAGGATATGAAATTCGAGCAACTCAACCCGGGCAGCGAAGAGCTGAACAAATTGCAGCAGGGTATGAAATAAAGACTCCTTTTTATTTATTTTAATGCTTGGCTCACCCACACTTAGCCCTTAATATTACTTGTTTGGGCCTGCGATTTTTACGTGGCCCGGCAGAAGTAGGAAAAGGACCATCCATGTGCTCGATATTTGGCGTATTGGAAATACGCCAGGACCTGAAGTCCGTTCGAAAAATGGCGTTGCGCCAGTCCCGTCTGCTACGCCACCGTGGCCCGGACTGGAGTGGAATTTACACGGCCGATAACGCTGTGCTGGCGCATGAGCGTCTTTCCATCGTGGACGTCAACACCGGCGCCCAGCCGATCATGAGCGAAAGCGGGCGCCAGGCGCTTGCTGTCAACGGAGAGATTTACAATCACCAGGATATCCGGGACCGCTTCGAAGGCCGCTATGCCTTCCGGACGCATTCTGACTGCGAAGTAATCCTGCCCCTGTACCTGGAAAAGGGCGCTGATTTCCTGGAAGAGCTCAGTGGCATGTACGCCTTTTGCCTGTATGACGAGGACCAGGATTTCTGGATGATGGCGCGTGACCCGATTGGCATCATCCCGCTGTATTACGGACACGATGAGCACGGCCAGCTGTTCGTGGCCTCCGAGATGAAGGCCCTGATGGAAGTGTGCAACCAGGTCAACGAATTCCCCCCGGGCCATTACTGGTGCAGCGGGCTTGAAGATCCGCGGCAGTGGTATCAGCGGGACTGGACGGATTATGCATCCGTGGCCAACGCCGTGACCGACCGCGAAGCGCTGCGCCAGGCACTGGAAGACGCGGTCGTCAGCCACCTGATGACCGACGTGCCCTATGGCGTATTACTGTCCGGTGGCCTGGACTCCTCCATCACTGCGGCCCTGGCGGCGAAGCATGCTGAAATGAGGGTAGAGGACCACGAGGAAAAACCGGCCTGGTGGCCGCGGCTGCATTCATTTGCCATCGGGCTGGAAGGCTCACCGGACCTCGCGGCGGCGCAGAAAGCCGCGGACCATATCGGTACGGTTCACCATGGCTTCACTTTCACCATCCAGGAAGGGCTGGATGCGCTGGAAGAGGTGATTTACCACCTGGAAACCTACGATGTGACGACCATCCGGGCGGCCACACCGATGTTCCTGATGGCCCGAAAGATCCGAGCCATGGGCATCAAGATGGTTCTGTCGGGCGAGGGCGCCGATGAGATTTTCGGTGGCTACCTTTATTTCCACAAGGCTCCGGATCCGAAGTCTTTTCACGAGGAAACCGTACGTAAGCTCTCGCGTTTGCACAGCTACGATTGCCTGCGCGCCAACAAGTCCATGTCAGCCTGGGGGGTGGAGGCCCGCGTGCCATTCCTCGACAAGGAATTTCTCGACGTGGCGATGAGCATAAACCCGGCTGACAAGATGATTACCAAAGGCCGCATTGAAAAACAGATTCTGCGCGAAGCATTCAGCCACCTGTTGCCCGAGTCCATTGCCTGGCGTCAGAAAGAACAGTTTTCCGACGGCGTGGGTTATGGCTGGATCGACGCGGTCAAGGACTTCACAGCTCAGCATGTCAGCGATGCTGACATGGCGCGCGCAGCGGGGCGCTTTCCGTTCAATACGCCGGCCTCCAAGGAGGCTTACTGGTTCCGCAGCGTATTCGAACAGCACTTTCCCCTGGCTTCTGCGGCGCAAACGGTGCCGGGCGGGCCAACCGTGGCCTGCAGCACGCCTGAGGCGGTGTTGTGGGACGAGGCGCTGCAGCAAATGAATGATCCCTCCGGCCGCGCCATGAAAAGCGTGCACCAGGATGCTTACTGACGGGAGTATTTGGACGTGAGCGAAATGAACCATCCGGTTAAAAAGCTGCTGGTACAGAAATTCGGCGGAACCTCTCTGGCCGACCTGGCCGGGTTTGAAGCCAGCGCCACCGTAATCGGCCGCTACTCGGGCGATTACCAGGTAATCGTGGTTTTATCAGCCGTCAAGGGAGTAACGGACATGTTGCTGGCCGCCATCGATACAGCGGTGGAAGGTGGTGATGGCGCCGAATACCTGGGGCAGGCAATCTCTGCCGAGCGTACCATCGTGGAAGCTTTGGCGCAGCGGGGTGTGGCGATACCGCTGGCCGGGGATTACCTGGAAGATCAAAACGCTACGTTGCAGCGGCGGGTTGAAGGTATCCGTTTGCTCGGCCAGTGTCCGGACGAAACCCGCGCCCGCATCCTGGCCAGTGGCGAAGGCTTCAGCAGCCGGCTGATGGTGGATGTGCTGCGTCACCAGGGGTTCAACGCCCAGTGGTCGGATACAGATGTCTTACCCCTGGCCAACGAGAGCTGGCTGGATTCCCTGATCGACATCGAATCGGCTGCCCCCCTTTTGAAAGAGCGGCTGAATGACGATACCCAGGTCATGGTGCTGCCCGGCTTTTATGGCCGTAACGCCGCCGGCGGCATCCAGTTGCTGGGCCGCAACGGAACCGATTATTCCGCTGCCGCGATCGCCGCTGCGGCCGGTGCCGGACTATGCCAGATATGGAAAGACGTGGATGGCTTCTTTACTGCTGATCCGCGCATCGTAAAGAACGCGCGCTGCCTCGACGAAGTCAGTTACGATGAAGCCATGGAACTGACCTATTTCGGCGCCAAGGTCATTTCCGCCAAGGCACTGACGCCGCTGGCATCCAATGATATTCCCTGCGAGGTGCGCAATACTTACAGCCCTGATCAGCCGGGAACGCTGGTTCACCGCAAAGCCCGGCGCGCCGACGTCGTGCGCGGCATTTCCCATCTGCACGACGTATCTTCGATCACCATGCAGGGCGGGGGGCTGCGGGGCAGGGTAGGCATCGCCCGGCGCGTGATGGATGCTTTGGCCAGCGAGTCGATATCCATCCTCCTGATCGTCCAATCGTCATCGGAATACAGCATCACCCTGTGCGTCCGCCAGGCAGATGAGCTCAAGGCACGCAAGGCTCTGGAGGAGGAATTCCATTTTGAACGCCTGCATGGGCTGATCGAGGAAATCGGTGTCCAGAGTGACCGCGCGGTCGTTTCCCTCGTGGGCGAGGGCATGAAGCACAGCCGTGGCATTGCCGCCCGTTTCCTGACCGCCATATCTTCGGCCGGGGTCAACGTGGAAGTCATTGCGCAAGGTTCCACCGAATGCGCCATTGCCGTCGTCGTGCGTGGCGAAGACGCGCAGCCGGCGACACGCGCCTGCCACACAGCATTTTTCAGTCACTCGACGCACGTCGATGTCATTCTTCTCGGCTGCGGAAATGTCGGTGGTGAATTGCTGGATCAGTTTCAACGCCAGGCGCAAAGCCTGGTCGAGCATCACGTGGATTTGCGCGTTCGCGCCATTGCCAACAGCCGCAAGCTGGTGATTGCGGACGATGTCATAGACCCGGGCCGCTGGCGTGAAGAACTGGCGAACCAGGGCCAATCGTGGTCCCTGGACGACGTGTTGGCGATTCGCAACAAGCTTGGGCTGCTCAGTCCGACTATCGTGGATTGTACAACCGACGAGGACCTGGCCGGCCAGTACGTGCGATTCCTGGACAACGGGTTCAACGTAGTCGCCGCGAATAAAAAGGCCAACACTTCCGGCATGGATTACTACCATGAAATGCGCGAGGCGGCGGCCCGTAATTTCCGTAAATTTCTATACGAAACCAACGTGGCTGCGGGTCTGCCATTTATCGATACCTTGCAATCGCTGATCCGTTCAGGCGACGAGTTGCGAACCTTCGAAGGCATACTGTCGGGTTCATTGTCGATGATTTTCGGGCTGCTCGAAGATGAAACGCCATTGTCACAGGCAGTAGAAAAGGCGATGGAACTGGGCTATACGGAACCTGATCCTCGCGATGACCTGTCCGGAATGGACGTGGCGAGGAAATTATTGATCATTGCCCGCGAAGTCGGCTTGCAACTCGATCTGGATGACATCGTGGTCGAACCGGTCGTGCCGATGGAAGTCGTTGGAAAAGTCGACCGCTCTGACCTGATAACAACGCTGCAGACCCTTGATGCGGAATTCTCCGACCGGATCGGAAAGGCAGCCGGGCAAGACAAGGTGCTTCGTTATGTCGCACGGCTGGAAGACGGCGCCTGCCGGGTTTCAATCGAGGACGTGGCCAGGACCACGCCGCTGGGCAGTATCCGCGACGGTGAAAACGCGCTGGTCATTCACTCGCACTACTACCAGCCCATTCCCATGGTGCTCCGGGGTTACGGCGCAGGGGCTGCGGTAACCGCTGCCGGTGTTTTCGGCGACCTGCTGAGGACCGTTTGGCGACCACTGGACAACTGATGTGAATATTGACGTCAGCACCCGTTCCCTGTCTGTATACGCCCCTGCCTCGATCGGCAACATGTCGGTCGGCTTCGATGCGCTGGGCCTGGCTTTGGCGCCGATGAACGGGGCGCTGCTCGGTGACCTGGTGCAGTTAAGGCCATTCAAGAATGGAGAAGAGGGTGGTGACTGGTGTCTCGAACTGGCCGGCCCTTTCGCATCAGCACTTCCGGCCGAGCAGGAAGACAATATCGTTATTTCATGCTGCCGCGCTTACCAGGAAGCGGCTGAGAGGGAGGGAGTGGATGTTTATCCTCTGAAAGTCAGGCTGGATAAGCGTTTGCCCATCGGAAGCGGCCTGGGATCCAGCGCGAGTTCCATTGTCGCCGCTCTCGAAGCGCTCAATCGCTGGCACGGAAACCTGCTCAGCACGCGGGCGATTTTCCGCCTGATGGCGGATATGGAAGGCAGCATCAGTGGCGAGGTCCACCTGGATAATGTCGCCCCATGCCTCTACGGGGGTTTACGTCTGTGCCCTCCCGGCAGCCAGGAAGAATATGCCTTACCCTGGCCGGGAGCCTGGCGGGCAGTCGTTTGCTGGCCTGGCACCAAGCTGGTTACCCGCGAGGCCCGTTCCGTTCTGCCGGATGAAATTCCGAGAAAAACCGCAGTTCGTCATGGCGCCCAGTTCGTCCACGCCCTGCACACGGGAAAAGCGAAGCTGGCAGCCGAATGCATCGTGGATCACGTGGCGGAGCCTTACCGGGCCAGATTATTACCCGGCTTCGCTGAGGCACGGGTTGAATTACGTGCGCTCGGTGCGCTGGCGGTCGGCATTTCCGGTTCCGGGCCGACGATTTTCGCGCTGGTCGATGATTATGAGGTAGCCAGGAAGGCCGAAGCCTGGTTGGGCGATCATTACCGGAAAAACGAGCAGGGCTTTGTCCATGTCTGCAGGGCAGACCTGGGTGGAGCGCGGAGTATCAGCTAAGAGGGCCCGGGATTTTGCATTTAATCAATATCAAGCATCCTTCGGAGGGCGCCAGTTTCCAGGAAGCGGTGATTCAGGGGCTGGGGCGCGACCAGGGGCTTTATTTTCCCCGTGAATTCATGCCCCTACCTGATGTGGAGGGCTTGCTGCAGGAAAATTTCATACCGCGGAGCGTAGCGGTGCTTGGTCATCTGATCGGGGATGAAATTGACGAGCCTGCCTTGAACAAAATGGTGGCTTCGGCTTTTGATTTTCCACTGGAAGTACCCGCGCTGGACGCACGGGTATCAGCGCTGGAGCTGTTTCACGGCCCTTCCCTGGCGTTCAAGGACTTTGGCGCCCGCTTCATGGCCGCTTGCCTGGCTGAATTTCATGACGGTGGCCCGATGACCATCCTGACGGCCACTTCCGGTGACACAGGTGCCGCCGTTGCGCATGCCTACTATGGGCAACCAGGCATCAACGTGGTGATTCTTTATCCCAAAGGCCGTATTACGCCGTTGCAGGAAAAACTGTTTTGCACGCTGGGCGGCAATGTTCAGACCATTGCCGTCGAGTCGGATTTCGACACTTGCCAGCACCTGGTCAAAGCCTGTTTCGAAGATGATGAGCTCAGGCAGGGCCTGGGACTGAACTCAGCCAACTCTATCAACATTGCCCGCCTTCTGGCTCAGGTCTGTTATTACTTTGAAGCGGGCGCCGCAGTTTCAGACCTTTCCAGGCTGGTGCTGAGCGTACCGAGTGGCAATTTTGGAAACCTGACAGCTGGCCTGATTGCCCGGGCCATCGGCCTGGATTACAAGCGCATCATCGCCGCCACCAACACGAATGATACCGTGCCCCGCTTTCTTGCTACGGGCCGCTGGGATCCCTATCCCACAGTGACAACGATTACCAATGCGATGGACGTTTCCCTGCCAAACAATTTTCCCCGGGTTATGGAACTGGGCGAGCGGCATGGCTTGCCTTTGGAATCCATGCTTTCGTCAATGGCCCTGAGCGATGCGGAAACGGCGGAGGCGATGCGCGACCTCCGTCAACGCGGATACCTGGCTGATCCGCACAGCGCCCTGGCCTGGGCGGCGCTCGACCGCTCTTTGCTTCCCGACGAGGAAGGCGTGTTCCTTTGTACTGCCCACCCTGCGAAGTTCCTCGAGGTTCTCGAGGAAATACACGGAATGGAATGGCCACTGCCGCCCGAACTCGAAGCCGTGCAGGACAAACAGCTACTTTCAGAAACCATTCCGGGTGAGTTTGCCGCCCTGAGGAAAGCCCTGGGGCATTAACCGCCTACCTGAGCACCAGCACATTGGCGAGCCACAGGAACATGCCCATGCTGACGACGTCGGTGGCGGTGGTCAGGAATATACTCGACGCAGTAGCCGGGTCCGCGCCCAGGCGTTTCAGCGTCAGTGGCACCATGACTCCGGTTACGCCACTCGCCAGGCAGGCGCCGGTCATTGCCAGCAAAACCACGAGTCCCAGCATCAGGGGCTGCGCGGCTTCTGTTTGGTAGGCGTATAAAACCATGGCGATGGCGGCGACCAAACCGACAACGGCTCCATTGACCAAGCCCAGCAGGGTCTCTTTGACCAGAACGTGATGGTAGACACCGGATTTGAATTCCCCCAGCGTGAGTCCGCGGATCGTCACGGCCAGAGACTGGCAGCCGGTGTTACCCGATTGACCGGCCAGCACCGGCAGGAAAGCGGCCAGCACCACGACCTGAGCGATGGTGTCCTCGAACAGGCTGACCACGAAGGCGGCAACGAAGGCGGTAACCAGGTTGAGCTGCAGCCAGGGGTGGCGCATTTTCAGGGAGCTGCGCCAATGGGTCGTGGCGTGCTCTTCCTTGCGCACACCCACCATGGCGCCGGCTTGCGCGCTGATTTCGAAATTTTGATGCTCGAACAGCATGTAACCCTGCACAGTGCCGAGCAAACGCCCTTCCTTGTCACACACCGGATATACGGGATAGTGCCGGTACACGACTTCTTTCATGGCGTCTTTGACCGTTGTTTCCGGATTCAGCAAGAAAGGATCCCGCAGCATCACGTTGCCGAGTTCGTCGTCAGGGCGGGCCAGCAGAAGATCCCGCATGGCCAGAACACCGATCAGCATTTGGTCGTCGTCAACGACGTAACCATAGGTGATCAGCGTATCGTGGGTCCATTCACGGACTTTTTCCACTGCGCTGGAGACTTTCAGGTCCGGTGAGAACACCGCAACAGCAGGTTCCATCAGACGCCCGACGCTGTCTTCGGGGAACTTTTGGGCGTCGCCCCATGGTTCACCCACATGCTCACCCGCCAGTTTTACAATAATGTGGCGGCGACTCTTGGGAAACCGCAGCAGAATCCGGTAAGCAGGTGCGGGATGCATCTGTTTCAGCACTTCGCCTACGACCTCGTCAGTCTCCTGCTGTAACAGTTGGGCAGTGTCCAGGGGCGCCCGCCGCTGCGCCTCCATGACGAGTTCCTGGATATGGTTTTCGGAAACGCTCATGTTGGTTTCCGTGCTGGTTTCTGACGGTCTCATCTTGCTTGTCGTCCGTGATTGATTAACAGGAGCGAAGCATAGCCTACTGCTTTCACTAAAATCCAGATATTGCGGCTAAAATGACCAGATTGTACGTTTCGCAGAAGGATTGACGAACGATGTCAAGCAAACAACGCCCAATCTGTTCCTTATGGCCACTGATCAGTCTTGTCTTGTTGGCTCCCATAATGGCGGCGGCGGAGGAATCCCGCCACTACGACTGGCTGACAGCGGGAAAAATATCCGGTTCGCATGATCTGCTCATTCGTGATGATGGCTTGCGGGTTACAGACCTCGAATACAACGACCGCGGGCGTGGGCCGAAAATCCACGAGGAGTTGATGGCAGGTGACGATGGCATCCTGACTTCCCTGGCCGTCACAGGTCATTCCTACATGGGTGCGCCGGTTGACGAATCGTTCATGATCGAAAACGGGATCAAGCGCTGGAGAAGTACACTGGAACAGGGCGATAGCCGGGCTGCGGGCTTTTACTGGGCCAGTGAGGGCACGCTCGAACAATTGGCCACGTTAACGAGGGCCTTGCTGGCGGCTCCATCAGGGCAGATGAAACTGCTTCCCGCCGGGCGCGCCACGGTCCGGGAAGTGGGCCGTTATAAAATTTCACCAACTGGCGCAGCACAGCGAGTCACGCTTTATGCGGTAAGCGGGCTGGACTTTACGCCACGTTATATCTGGCTGGACGAAGACCGGGAGCTTTTTGCCGTGGCCGGGGGTTCGATGGGCCTGGCGCCCAGAGGGCTGAGCCAGGTGCTTCCGGAACTGCAGGAAATCCAGGACCGCAAGGAAAAGGAATTTCACCGCCAACGGGCGGAAGAATTGACGCAGGTACTGCCGGACAATTGGATTTTACGCAACGTCTCGGTGGTCGATGTCGAAAGCGGAGAGCTGATAACCGGCCGGCTGGTAGTCGTTTCGGAAGGGCGGATTCTGAGAATCGAAGAAGACAGGGAGCTGAACCTGCCCGTCTATGGTGACCTTCAGCCGAAAATCATCGACGGGCAGGGGCTGATCCTGGCTCCCGGGTTGTGGGATATGCACACGCATCTTTCAATGGAATCCGGTTTGCTTCATATCGCAGCAGGTGTCACCACGGCACGCGACCTGGGTAATGAACCTGAAAGGCTGGCGGAAATACGCCATGCCTTCGCTGCAGGTGAGGTGATTGGGCCGCACACGACGGCCGCGGGATTCATCGACCGCAAAAGCCCGTACTCTGCACCCACCAGCAGCCTTGCTGAAAGCCTGGAGGACGCATTGAACATGGTACGGGCTTACGCCGGCCAGGGTTATCCGCAAATCAAGATCTACTCTTCCATAGAGCCTGCCTGGGTCAAGCCTCTGGCCACGGAAATTCATAGCAGTGGCATGCGCCTGTCCGGCCATATCCCTTCGTACATGACCGCGCAACAGGCGGTATTGGACGGTTTTGATGAAATCCAGCACATCAACATGCTTTTTTTGAATTTTCTGGCGGGCCCGGAAGATGATACCCGCACGCCACTCCGGTTTTCGCTGGTGGCGGATAAAGCCGGGGACATGAATCTGGGTTCTTCCGACGTAACTGATTTCATAGCCCTGTTGAAAGAAAAAGGCGTCGTGGTCGACCCCACCGTGACGGTTTTCGACAGCATGTTCCGCCACCGTTCCGGTGAACTCGACCCTTCCTATGCAATGATTGCCGATCACATGCCACCATCGATCAGGCGCGGCATGCTGGCGGGCGAGATGGACATCAACGACGCCAACGCAGTGCGCTTTTCCCGATCTGCCGATGCTTTGCTGGAAATGATTGGCAAGCTACACCGTGCGGGTGTGCCCCTGGTTGCTGGAACTGACGCCATGCCCGGGTTCACGCTTCACCGTGAGCTGGAGCTTTATCAGCGTGCGGGCATCAGCAATGCCGATATCCTGAAAATAGCGACCCTGGAATCCGCAAAGTTAAGCGGCAAGGCCGCGGTGAGTGGTTCAATCAGTGTGGGCAAACAGGCGGATTTCGTTCTGCTGGCGGCAAACCCCCTGGAGAATATCAGCGCGGTCCGGCAAACGGTGGCCGTTTTCAAAGGCGACCGCTGGTACGACACGGCACGGCTTTACGAAGCGGT
>CALDVW010000118.1 GCA_937924405.1 uncultured Lysobacterales bacterium | reverse complement strand
TGCAGGTGCTTTGCTCTCCATGTTTGCACCTGATCCGACCTTCGAAAAGAACATCAGGCTGGCAGAAGAGGCCAAACAGGAACAGCACGAGGAAGACGAGCAGGGCGAAGACAAAGACCCCGCTACTCCTTGAAAGTGGCGATTTCCCCCAGTGTTTTCTTGGTTATCACCGGCACCGTGGCATTTTCAGCCGGGTAGCCCGCGACAACAACCATGTAGGCGCGCTCGTCCGCTGGGCGTTCCAGCACTTCGTTCAAAAATTTCATTGGGCTTGGCGTGTGGGTCAGCGTGGCCAGGCCGGCGCTGTGCAGGGCAGCAAGCAGAAACCCGCAAGCGATCCCAACGGATTCGGCAGTGTAGTAGTTCTTGTGCCTTTTCCCGTTCTCATCGAAGGTAAATTTTTTCAGAAACACGACGATCAGCCAGGGCGCGATTTCCATGAAGGGCTTGTCTTCATTGGTTCCCAGCGGTTCCAGCGCTTTAAGCCATTCGTCAGATGCCCGATGTTGGTAAAATGCCTTCTCTTCGAGCTCGGCGGCCGCGCGCATTTTTTTCTTCAAGCCGGGATTCGAAACTGCCACGAAATGCCAGGGCTGCATGTTGGCGCCGCTCGGGGCGGTGCCGGTGGCGCGTAATGCGTTTTCAATGATTTCGCGTTCGACCGAGCGCCTGGAAAAATCCCTGACCGTACGTCTTTTCCTGATTTCCCGGTAAAAAAGACGCGAAGCCTGCAGCATGTCTTCCGGAGATTTTTCCGTGAAATCCAATGCTTGGAATGGCCAGTCAGTCATGTGGTTCAGAATATCATTTACCGTTACGCCGCAGTGCTTCAGGCAACAACCCTTCGATTCTTTCCCTCACGTCCTGACGGTCGACCAGGTCACTCACGAAATCCAGCCTGGCGGAGTCGAGAACCAGAACCTCGCCCAGGTCGTAGCTGGCAATCCATTCCTGGTACAGCCGTTCCAGCCGTTTGAGATAGGAAAGTGGTATATCCTGCTCCATGGCGCGGCCGCGCAGCCGGATGCGGCGCCGCAGGGTTCGCATCGGGCAGTGCAGGTAGATCATCAGGTCCGGCGGTTGAATCGCCTCAAGAATGCTCTGGTAAAACGCCCAGTAAGTCTGCCAGTCGCGTTGGTCGATTTTTCTCATCTGGTGAAGCGCTGTTGCGAATATTTCTGCGTCTTCGAAGATGGTGCGATCCTGGATAACCACACCCGAAGTCCGGTCTGCTTCCTGATGAATACGAAACTTGTTACTCAGAAAAAAGAGCTGTGATTGAAACGCCCAGCGTTTCATATCCAGGTAGAAATCCGGGAGATAGGGATTGGCGTCATTCGGCTCATAGAACGGTGCTACTTCGTAGCTGCTGGTGAGAAAATCGAGCAGGGAAGATTTTCCGGAGCCAATATTGCCTGCAATCGCGATAAATTTCCGCTCGCTCATGAATTTCAATTATCCCGCCAGATTAAGAGTGGAATTCATTATACTTTCATGATGCACATTCTCCGATCCATGTTTTTTCTCCCGGGGTTCCTCCTGTTCCTGTCCCTGCTGTCGTCTCCTGAACTGAATGGCCACGAGGGTGACGACCAGGCCGTTGATACAGCACCGGGCAGTGGACGGGTGTTGGGAAAAATAAGTTTTCCGACCACGACGCAGTCCACCGAAGCCCAGCAGGCATTCATCGAGGGAATGCTGTTGCTGCACCTGTTCGAGTATCCCTTTGCGCGGGACCAGTTCCTCAAGGCCCAGCAGATCGATCCGGGGTTTACCATGGCCTACTGGGGCGAGGCCATGACCCATAATCACCCCATCTGGGACAGGCAGGACCTGCAGGCTGGCCGGGATGCACTGCTGAAACTGGGGGCTTCACCCGAGCAACGCCTGGCCACGACGGCTGCCGCTCGCGAGCAGGGGTTCCTGGCGGCGGTGGAGTTATTGTATGGCCCGGGCACCAAGGCCCAGCGGGATTTGGCTTATATGCGGGCAATGGAGCAATTGGCCTTGCGTTATCCGCAGGACCACGAGGTTCAGCTTTTTTATGCCCTGTCGTTGTTCGGTGTGCATGCGGGGGTGAGGGATACGGCCAGTTACATGATGAGTACGGCGATTGCACAGGATGTATTCAGTGAAAACCCGCAGCATCCCGGTGCTGCGCATTACCTGATTCACGGGGTGGATGACCCGGTGCATGCCGTACTCGGCCTTCGCGCTGCCAGGTCGCTGGCGGTGATGGCGCCGGATGCCGGTCATTCGCAACATATGACGTCCCATATTTTCACGGCAGTGGGTATGTGGGATGACGTTGTTACGGCTAACGAGGCAGCGGTCGAGGTACAAAACCGGATGCGCGGGGAAAAGGGCATGGTTGAGCGTCATTGGGGCCATTACAATTACTGGCTGCTGTATGGGTATCTGCAGCAGGGCCGGTTTGAAAAAGCACTGGAGCTTCTCAAAGCGGCCTACGAAGAAGTGCTGGCCGATGGCAAGTCGCCGGCCGATCCCATGATCCTCGATCCGGATCGTTCACTGGTTGGTTCGGTTGTCCAGATGTGGGCGCGTTATGTGATCGAAACCCGCGGCTGGTCCGGTGAGGTGGCCGGCTGGTCGTTCAACACGGGCAAAGCATTCGATCCCAATCTGACGGTCAGTTTCATCCGTGCGTTGCAGGCGGCCGATAGCAGCATGGCGGCCGAAGCGGGACAATATACCGAGCAATTCAAGCGCCTGAAATTCGAGCTGGAAGGACTGATCTCACGGCAGGACGAGAAAGCACCGACTGACCTGCTTTACCTTGACCGTCTGGAGGTGATGGAGTTGGAGTTGCTGGCCTTCGTCGAATTGGCGCGCGGAGATAAAAACAAGGCTGTTCAATTCCTGCAGCGGGCTAACAGCCTGGAAGGCGACATGCCGTTTTCCTTCGGGCCGCCATTCGTGGACCTGCCTTCCGCCGAATTTCTGGGGGATCTGCTGACCCAAACCGGAAAGTACGCCGACGCGGTGGCAGCTTACGAGACTCAATTGCAGCGCAGTCACCAGAAATCCAGGTCGCTGATGGGGCTTTCAAGGGCCCAGTCCCGGATCGGCAAAGATGCGGCTGCAGCGTACAACCGGCAAAAGCTCGATCACATCTGGCGTCATGCCGACCAGGCAGTCAGAGAGCAGTTGCCCTAGGGAGCCGGTTTCGGCGGAATGATCTCTACGCCTCCATACTCGATGCCCAGAACCTGTTGATCTCCTGAGCCAGGATTTCCACATCTCCAATGCGCAGGTTTTCCGTTTGCAGCAGCTGTTGGATGCCCGTGTTGATCTCAGGCACAGCCTGGGTGGCGGCTGTTTGCTAACGGGCGTCAATATCTGTCAATGCGAGACATATCAGCAAGACTGCGGCGGATTATTTCATGGCTCCGGGCATTTTCAATGCGCCCTGCCAGAGGTGCTTACCAGCGGCGAACACGGCCGGTGTCAACGTGAACGAAATCCGTTTTTTCATAATATCCGACTCCTCCCAATTGGAGTTCCAGGGCGGTATCCCTCAGCTCACGGGTATCCAGCCCCCGCAGCCGGACGTCGATGGCTTTCCCGAGGAGGTGCTGGCTGTACTGGGCGACACCCTGGCTCTTGCTGCGAAGTTGCCGGTTGGTTTGTTCAGACCGGTACGCTGATATGACTTCAAACGTTTCCCGGTTTCCGGTTGCCCGTTGTATTTGCCACAAGATGTCCATCAACTTCGGGTCGATTTCGTGCTGCACACCATTACGCCAGTCGGCCAGGAAGACTTTCAGTTCGTCCATTGCAGCCGGAATGTAGGCTCCGTTCCGGTAGTAGGTAACCCTGAGTTGATCACTGGTATGGGTGTGGTAGAAACTCAGGGTTCTTGATTCACCAATATTCCCTGCTGCAAACTGGGAAAATACGATGGCCAGGACACCGGCGATTCGACTGTAGTATCTTGTCATCGGCGAATTATAGGGTATTGAAAGCGGAGTACAATCCATGGCCTGGCATTTGGCCCAACTCAACATCGCAAAAATGATGTATGCGCCGGATTCTCGGGAGATGCAGGATTTTAACAACGCGCTCGATACGGTAAACGCATCAGCCGAGACCAAACCGGGTTTTGTCTGGCGTCTCGAATCCGATCCGGATGAATCAGAGGGCGACCTGATCTTTAACGATCCGGGCTGGCTGGTAAACATGTCGGTCTGGAATGAGCTGGGAAGCCTGTTATCCTTTGTCCGCTCCGACCTGCACCTGGCCATTATGAAGCGCCGCCGGGAATGGTTCGAGCCAATCGACGATGCAACCATGGTACTGTGGTGGATTCCGGCAGGACAACATCCCACTGTGGCGGAAGCACAAGCCCGCCTGGAGTGGCTCAGGGAAAACGGGAGTTCGACATTCGCCTTCAGTTTCTCACAACCCTATCCATCACCGGAATAAGGCCCGAATCAAAAATTCAAGACAGGACTATCTCAAAATGTATATGAAATTATTTTCAGCCTTGCTGCTGGCAGCTTTTCTGACGGCATGTGACTCCGCCGAGCAAGCCGTATCCGGGGATTTAGCACAAGACGTTGCAGTACAGGAACTCAGCTCCGAAATCCGCCCGAGCCTCATGGCTGCTGTGACCAGCGCGCAGCAGCTTGAGGAAGCTTGTGAAAACGGATTGACTACTTTGAGGGCGGATATCAATCTGCTGGAAACGGCGGGCGGCCAGGTGGATTCGGATGAATACCTGGAAAGCCTCAACCGTGTGCTGGTCAATTACGACAACACGACTTTCAGTTCGGAAGCGCTGGCTGCCGTCCATCCCGACGTTGCCATCAGAGACGCCGCCGACGCCTGCCGCCAAGCCATGACCGAAGTTTATTCTGACCTGACCCTTTCGCGCCCGATTTACGATGCCGTCAGCGGCATGGATATGGCGGCAGCGGATGCCGGTGCTCAACGCTTTGTTGAAAAGCTTTTATTGATTTTCCGCCTGGCCGGCGTCGACCGGGACGAAACAACCAGGTTGAAGGTGAAGGCGCTCAATGATGAGATCGTCGCGATCGGTCAGGAATTCACCCGCAACATCAGTGACGACGTTCGTTACCTTGAACTCGACTCGGTCGATCTGTTGGCGGGGTTGCCCGAGGATTATATAGCCGCCCACCCGCCGGATGAGAACGGAATCATTCGGATTTCCACACAATATCCGGACCTGTTTCCACTATTGACCTACGCGGAAAATCACACTGTGCGCCACGATATGCTGCTGCTCTACAACAACCGGGCTTATCCACAGAACATGGAAGTTCTGGAGAACTTGCTGGCCAGGCGCTATGAATTGGCGCAACTGCTCGGTTTTCGAAATTATGCTGAACTGATCACTGCGGACAAGATGGCAGGATCACCTGAAAGAGTGGAATCGTTTCTTGCAGAATTGAAAGGCTATACGTCTGAAGCCCAGGACCGTGACTACGATATGCTGCTGACGCGCTTGAGAAAGGACCAGCCTGATGCCGAACGCGTTGAGCCCTGGCAGAGCGTGTATCTCAGGGAAAAAGTACGCACGGAGCAGTTCGAAGTGGATTCGAAAATCGTACGTCAATATTTTAATTACAACGCGACGCGAGACGGCATACTGGCGTTGGCCCAGGACCTGTTCGGTGTGCAGATCAAACCGTGGGCCACCGAGACCTGGCACGAGGATGTTGAAGCGTACGAGCTCTGGGATAACGGGGAACTGATCGGTAGATTCTATCTCGATATGCATCCACGTGATGGCAAATACGGGCATGCGGCCGCGTTCCAGATACAGGATGGATACACTGGCATACAATTGCCCCTGGCAACCCTGGTATGCAATTTCCCACGTGGTGACGAACTGATGCAGCACAACCAGGTGGTTACGTTTTTGCACGAATTCGGGCACCTGATTCACCACCTGTTTGCCGGAGACCATGACTGGAACAAGGTCTCGGGAATCAGCACGGAATGGGATTTCGTGGAAGCACCGTCTCAAATGCTGCAGGAATGGGTATGGGATTACGACACAATAGCCCCGTTCGCTCGCAACACCGAGGGTGAGTCCCTGCCGCGCGATTTACTCGATCGCATGATTGCTGCGCGGGATTTTGGCCTGGGAATGGGTACCCGACGGCAGCTGAGCCTGGCAGCCCTGTCGCTGGGCCTGTATAACCGCGACCCGGAAGGTCTCGACATCAAAGAATTCAGTGACAACATTGCGCGCGATTTTACCCGTTTCGAACCCATGCCGGACGCACATTTTTTCGCCGCCTTTGGCCATTTGGACCAATACTCAGCGATTTACTACACCTACCAGTGGTCGCTGGCCATCGCCACCGACATGTTTACGCGCTTTGAAGAGGAAGGATTGCGCAATGTCGAGACAGCCGGCGAATATCGGGACTCGATTCTCGGTCAGGGCGGCGCCAAGCCGGCTGCAGAACAGGTGAGCGACTTCCTGGGCCGTGAAATCAGTTTCAAGCCCTATGCGGACCGCCTCAGCGGGGCGGGCAGTGTGGAAGAGAAAGCAGGAGAATAAATTCCCGGAATGGAGAGCACAAAACGAAATGCGCCCGGCTGGGCAGCCGGGCTGAGAAAAGCCACCGATTACATGGTCTACGATTTTGGCGGCGGGCCCCGGCCGTGGAAATTCGCATGGGTGATCAATTTTCAAAAATGCGGGACGTTTTTCTTTCTCGGTTTTCTGATGTGGTATTACCAGAATTTTTCAACAGCTGCCTGGGTGTACCTGGCGATGCAGGGCAGTTATGGCCTGGCCTGGTTCATCAAGGACATGGCGTTTCCAGACCCTGGCTGGCAAACCCGGATTACCATCGGTGGAGGGATCAACGCCTTCCTTGCGGTGCTTGGCTGGTACTGGGTGTTCGGCTGGCTGTTGATTTCCGGGGTATCCCAACCGGACTATCCGCTTCCGGATGGCGCCTGGTTTGCTTTGTGCATAAGCCTGTGCATCGTCGGCACCGTGATTATGATCGCGGCGGACGCCCAGAAGTTTTATACACTGAGACTGCAGCGCGGGTTGATCACAGACGGTATGCATCGATACGTGCGGCATCCCAATTACCTGGGTGAAATGATGATCTACGGCAGTTTCGCCATGATGATCTGGCACTGGTTACCCGTTCTGGTTCTGGCCTGGGTGTGGGCGGGGCTGTTTGCGGTCAACATGATAGTGAAAGAAGCAAGCATGTCCCGCTACCCGGAATGGAAGGATTACAAACGCCGCACCGGCTGGCTGTTGCCGGGCTTGTGATTGAATATGGGGCCGTT
This sequence comes from uncultured Lysobacterales bacterium, assembly GCA_937924405.1. GTDB lineage: Bacteria > Pseudomonadota > Gammaproteobacteria > Xanthomonadales > SZUA-36 > JAHEFT01. Next base: position 9,701 of record CALDVW010000118.1, on the reverse strand, counting down.
TTTTTGCTGATTTGCTGAAATGTTTTCGCTGCCTGGCTGGTCTATTGCCACGACACCGCATCCATTGGCCTGACGAATATGAAACACGATCTCAAAATCCTTCCTTCGGAAATTACCAGCGAGACCAATTACCATAACCGGCGGCAGTTTATCCGCAACGCCGGCCTGGCCATTGGGGGTTCCGCCGTTGCTGCTGCATTACCCCTTTCCTCCAGTGCTTCAACCCGGGAGCTGGAAACCGTGCCCGGTCCCTACAGTACTGGCGAAGAGCCCAATTCCTGGGAGGACGTCACCACCTACAACAACTTTTACGAGTTCGGCACAGGCAAGGAAGATCCTTATCGGAATTCGGGGGATTTCGTTACCCGGCCCTGGAGCGTAAAGGTTTCGGGCGAATGCGGAAAACCGGGCGACTATGACTACGAGGATATTGTTGCTCCGCACACGCTGGAAGACCGGGTGTATCGCCATCGTTGCGTGGAGGCCTGGTCCATGGTGGTCCCCTGGGTCGGCTTTCCGCTGGCGGATTTGCTGCGGCGTTTCGAGCCCAATTCCGATGCCAAATTCGTTCGCTTCAAAACCCTTCACGATCCGAAAAGGATGCCCGGACAAAAAAGGCCAGTGTTGCGCTGGCCGTATGTCGAGGGACTCACCATCGCCGAGGCGATGCACCCATTGACACTGATGGTGGTGGGAGTTTACGGCAAGGAACTGCCCAACCAGAACGGCGCTCCGCTGCGCCTGATCGTTCCCTGGAAATATGGCTTCAAGGGCATCAAGTCGATCGTCAAAATTGAATTCACCAGGCGTCAGCCAAAAACGTCCTGGGAGATATCCATACCCGGGGAATACGGTTTTTACGCCAATGTGAATCCACAGGTCGATCACCCACGCTGGAGCCAGGCGAGCGAACGCCGCATCGGGGCAGGCGTTTTTGCACCGAAACAGCCAACGCTGATGTTCAATGGCTATCAGGATGAGGTCGCACACCTGTACAGTGGCCTCGACCTGCGCAAAAACTACTGATGACCGCCAGGTCCATTCGGTGGCTGAAAGCCCTGCTGTTCCTGCTGTGCCTGGTGCCACTGGGCCAACTGCTGCTGGAAACATTCGGATTAGCCGGCTTCAGCCTGGGAGCCAACCCCGTTGAGGAATTGATCCACAGCTTTGGGAAATGGGGGCTGAAATTCATGCTGATCACACTGGCCGTTACGCCATTGCGCCGCCTGACCGGAAAAGGGTGGCTGCTCCGGTTCCGCAGGATGCTGGGTTTATTCGCCTTTTTTTATATTTTGATGCATTTTCTGATCTATGCAGGCCTGGACCAGAGGTTTGATCTGGCCGTGATCCTGGAGGACATCGTGGAGCGGCCTTACATCACGGTTGGGTTTACCGCGCTGCTGCTGCTGTTTCCCCTGGCGCTTACCTCGACCAATGCAATGATGAGACGCCTGGGCAGGCGCTGGCAGAAACTGCACCGCCTTGTCTATGTGATTGCGATTCTGGGCGTGTGGCACTTTTATTGGCAGGTCAAACTGGATACTCTTGAACCACTCATCTATGCATTGATCCTGGCGGTGCTCCTGGGCACCCGCCTGGTGGGGAAAAAACATGGCCGTACTGCGCACGCCTGAAGCATGCTTTGAAGAACTCAGCGGGTTCCATTTTGAGCCAAATTACCTAGAAATACCGGATGAAGATCTGGGTCCTCTGCAAATCCACTACCTGGATGAGGGCCCGAAAGACGGTCCCGTGGTTTTGTGTCTGCACGGTGAGCCCACCTGGTGTTACCTGTACCGGAAGATGATCCCGGTTTTTGTTGCCGCGGGATTGCGTGTTCTCGCTCCCGACCTGGTGGGATTCGGCCGGTCAGACAAACCATCCGAGCGCAGGGATTACTCATACCGCAAGCATGTCAAATGGATGGCCGACTGGCTTAAAGCAGTGGGCGCAAGCGATATTACGCTACTGGGTCAGGATTGGGGCGGATTGATCGGCCTGCGCCTGCTGGCTGAAAACCCTGAGCAATTTGCCCGTTTTTCATTGGCCAATACGGCGCTGCCAACCGGTGATCACGCGATCAACGAAGCGTTTCAGCGCTGGCGGAAGTTCAGCCAGGAAGACCCGGATTTCGACACCGGCTTTATCGTCAACCTGTTTGGGCGTGGCAGCTTGAGCGAAGAGGAAATTCGGGCCTACCGTGCGCCGTTTCCTTCAGATGAATACAAGGCGGGCGCGAGGCAGTTTCCGTTGCTGGTTCCCACCAGGCCGGACGACCCGGCAGCCGATGACAACCGCCGGGCCTGGAAAGTATTGATGCAATGGGAAAAACCCGCCCTGATGTGCTTTTCAGACGCCGACCCCATCATGAAGGGGGGAGACCGGCCGTTCCTCAAGCAGGTTCCCGGAACCCGGGGTCAGCCCCATATCACTCTGCAGGGCCATCATTTCATCCAGGAGGAAGATGGCGAAACCTGGGCTCGCGCCGTAGCAGGCTGGATTCAGGCTTCCCCACCGTAGCGAAACCTGAAGCGCCGCTTTTTGCGGTAGGGGAAAACATCCGCCTGGCTACCCGAAAGGATATCTTCCTTGACCTGTTTCCACCACGCCGCGGTCATCAGTTCCGCATGATCCCGCTTGAAGTAACTCATGTCTTTACGGTCAGCGAAGAAAAACGGCCCAAAGGTTTCCGGAAAGACATCGTCTTCCTCGACCGAGTACCAGGGGGTGTCGGATATGACATCGTTGTAATCGCGTGCAGGCGGTACCCTTCTGAAATTGCATTCCGTGATATAGCAGATTTCGTCATAGTCATAAAATACGATCCGGCCGTGGCGCGTCACGCCGAAATTCTTTTTCAGCATGTCGCCCGGGAAAATGTTCGCGCCGGCAAGATCCCGGATGGCATAGCCGTAGTCTCTAATGGCCAGTTTCCGATCTGCTTTCGAAGCATGTGCAAGGTAATTATCCAAAGGTTCCATGCGACGCTCGATGTAGACGTGTTTGATCACCAGCATCCTGCCATCGGTTTCGATCGAATCGGCAGCTTCTTCCTGCAGTTCCTGTAAGAGCTTTGGATCGATGCGGTCCAGCGGGATTGCCACGTTGGAGTACTCGAGCGTATCAGCCAGCCGGCCAACCCGGTCATGGTGCTTTACCAACAGGTACTTTTCCTCCACCTGCTGGCGGGAAGAGGTTTTGGGCGGATCGAAACGATCCCTGATCAGTTTGAACACAAACGAGAAAGAGGGCAGGGTGAACACCAGCATCACCATGCCCCTCACCCCGGGCGCAATCTGGAAATTATCCCTCGAGTGGCTGAGGTGGTGTTGCATTTCCCGGTAGAAAAGGGTTTTCGCCTGTTTTTGCAGGCCGAGCATGGCATACAGGTCGACCATCGACTTTCTCGGCATGATGGACAGAAGAAACCTCACATAAGCGGATGGCACTTCCATGTCCACCAGGAAGTAAGCCCGGGAGAAACTGAACAGGATGGCGACATCTTTTTGCTGCATCAGCAAGGCGTCGACAGCTGCCGTTTCATCCTCGTTTCGCAGGACCGGAATGACAAAAGGCTGGATGACGTCTCCATTGATCATCCGGCCCACGACGTAGGCAGCCTTGTTGCGGTAAAACAGGCTGTCGAGCACCTGGATCTGGTAGTTGGGTTTGGCTTTCCAGTCTACTGAACGGTGTTCCAGGATTGCTCTTTCCAGATAGCGGACATCGCGCCGCAGGTTTTCATAGCCTGTCTTCAGGCCGAATCCCGTGAGAATATCCAGCAGGCTGTGCCTTAATCCGTCGCTGCCCGGATAGAAGCTGCGATAGGTCGGCTTGCTGCCCTCGAGGTGCTGAGTGCTTATCGCAGGTCGCCAGAAAATGTATTCACTCTTATAGTAATCTCTATGTAATACTCTACAAGCGACTGAATTATAAAATGTTTCAGCACATTCCGCCTGCAGGTGATCCATCAACTTACCAATAAAAACAATCTTGATCCTTGGCCACAATTCATTGTTTTTCCCGGCTTCAGGGAATTCACGATGGATGGAGTCAACGGTTTCCTGCACCCGCTTTTCATAACCCTGGATACGCTCCCGGCTGACCTTGGCAGCACGCATCCAATCGGCGTGCTCGAAGCATTCCTTGCCTTCGCGGCTGTATTGGCGAAACAGCGAATAGTGGCGGTTGAAACCATTCAGGATGGTTTGTGCAACCCCCGCCCAAGTATCCATGTTCAAAGCGTATTACCTCATGAAAAGGCCAATGCCGGCATCAGCCACAGACTGGCTGAACGGATCAATTTTGCCGGTCATGAATTCATCCAGTGTGGCAAGCGCCTCCTCCAGGCCCTGCCTGGCCAGGTCGTGATAGACAGCAGCGGTGGCCGTGGGTGCGTCTTTGCTGCTGCCGGTGTAATTCCTGGCGGTGCTGATCAGATTGACGACCTTGTCGTCATCGTACACGATACCGCGGGTTTCGGGAGGAGTTCGAAATCGCTTTTCAAGTTCATCCAGACCCTTGCTGATGGCTGCGGCTTGTTCATCCAGGGCCTTGAGGCGCGCGTCTTGCCCCGGCTCCTGTTTTTGCTGCTTCCCGATCAGCTTGATCGCCGTGTCGATATCGGCCCGGGCATTGACGATCGTTTCGACTGCCCGCACTGCGCTTTCGTGCATTTCCTGCAGTTCAAGCATGGCCTGGTGATTGAGTTGGCGGGCGTTGGCACTGAACGGCGACCGGGGGTCGGGCAGAACGCTGACGCCGTCGCTGGCCGTGGTCGTTTCACCGCTCTCCACCAGGAGCTTCAGGGTGACCGTGTAATTGCCGGGCAGCACCTGGATGCCGGCCGGTAAGCCGTCTTCCAGATCAGCCGGATCGGGGCCGGGCATTGGCCGCACACCGTCCCGCTCCATACCCCAGATGATCCGGTTGATTCCCTGGTGGACTTTTTGTTTTCGGCTGCGGATGACTTCGCCGCCGGCGTTGGTAATTATCATCTCCACCTTGGGGGTTTCGATTTCTTCGTTGCCTTCCTTTTTGGGTGCGGTCGCCCGTTGGCGGATATTCCGGGCGCGCTCTGCATCCTGATCGGGATGCGGCAGATCATCGCCACTGGCCATGAACGTGATCATAACCCCGTAGGGCTCGTTGGCTGCCCGGAACTCCCCGGAGCCGGTGAAACGCGTGGATGGCGTCTGGTTGGCGTCGTATTGCTGGCCTGGGGCCGTCGACAGTATCGCAAGCCGCTCGGTAAAGCTCGCTGTCTCCAATGCGCGCAGGGCGCTGTAGTCGTCCAGCACGTAAATCGAACGGCCGTGCGTGCCGAGCACCAGGTCGTTCTCGCGTTGCTGGATGGCCATGTCCATTACCGAAACGGTTGGGACGCCGGCGGTAAACTTCGTCCAGTCCCCACCGCTGTTGGTCGAGACGTAAAGGCCGAATTCCGTGCCCAGGAAAAGTAATTCAGGATCCACGTGATCCTGGAGAATGGAAAGTGCGTAGCCTGAAACGTCGCCAGTGACCAGGTTGTTCCAACTGCTCCCGTACTGTTCCACCCGGTAAGCGTAAGGTTTCATGTCGGACCGGCGGTGGTTGTCGAATACCACGAATGCGGTTCCGCCATGGTGCGGGGAAGGTGTGATCATCGGCACCCAGGATCCCGCGGGTACGCCTTTTGCTTTTTGGTCAATCCTGCTCCAGTTCTGACCGCCGTCACGGGTCACGTGAACGCGGCCGTCGTCAGTGCCTGCCCACAGGGTTCCTGCTTCGATCGGACTGGCTGCGATCGAAACGATAGTCGTAAAATTCTCCGCTGCCGTGACGTCAGGGGTCAGTCCACCGCTCTGGGTGAAGGTCTGCCATTGCGGATTGTTGGACGTCAGGTCATCACTGATAACTGACCAGGTTGCACCCCGGTCGGTTGATTTGTGAACGAACTGGCTACCGTAATAGATCGTGGCGGGATCGAAGGGGTCCTGGGCTATCGCGGCATTCCAGTTGAATCGTAATTTAATGTCAGGAGCATGCGGCGCCGGCCGTATCCCGCGCTGCTCGCCGGTATCCAGATTCCAGGTAGATAACATGCCGCCCTGCGACATGACATAGCCGCGGCGCGAGTTTTCCGGGTCAGGAAGCGTATCGAATCCATCGCCGAATCCGACTTCCTGCCAATGAAGGTTGCGAATACCCGCGTTTTCCCAGACCTCCGAAGGCCCTCTCCATGAACCGTTATCCTGCAGGCCTCCGTAAATATTGTACGGCTCATCGTTATCCACCCGGATGTGATAGAACTGGGAAAGCGGCAGATTCCGTACAAAACGCCAGGTTTCACCCCGGTCCCTGCTGATTGCGATACCGCCGTCGTTTCCGAGTATCAGGTGGGCCGGGTCGCCCGGATTAATCCAGATCGCATGGTTGTCGATGTGAATCGTATTGCCTGCCGCACAGCAGTCAACGACCTGGTTAAGCTGGAAAGTCTTTCCGCCATCGATTGAGGTGCTCAAACGGGTGAAAATGTTGTAGACACGTTCCGGGTTTGCCGGGTCTGCAGCCACTTCAGTGTAGTAAAAAGGCCGCTCGGCAATATTGTAGTCTTCATTGGTTTTTATCCAGCTCTCACCGCCATCATCAGAGCGCAGCATCGCGCTCTTTTCGGCCTCGACCAGGGCGTATACCCTGCCGCGCTGAGCCGGTGAGGGCGCAAAACTGATCCGTCCCAGCTCACCTGAAGGCAGGCCGTCCTCTTCCGTTTTACGCTGCCAGTTTTCGCCCCCGTCCCAGGAAATGTACATGCCTGACCCAGGTCCACCGGATTTGAAATGGTACGGCCAGCGGCGATGCTGCCACAGGCTGGCGTAGAGCTTGTCCGGGTTGAACGGGTCGAGTTTGACGTCGGTTCCGCCGGTTTTCTGATCCACATATAGAATTCTCTGCCAGCTCTTGCCACCGTCCGAGGTTTTAAAAATTCCTCTTTCCTCGTTCTCACCCCACAAAGTCCCGAGTGCAGCCGCATAGGCAATATCAGGGTTGGCCGGATGTAAAGCGATGCGGTTGATCCTTTCGCTGTGCTCCAGCCCGGTCGCTTCCCAGGTCCGGCCCCCGTCGATGGATTTGAACATTCCGGCGCCAATCGAAGTGGAATTACGCACGTTTCCCTCACCCGTTCCAACCCAGATGATGTCCGGATTTCGCTGGTTGATGGCCACCGAACCGATGGACGCCACCGCTTGCTCATCAAAAACCGGCTCCCAGGTCAACCCTCCATTTTCCGAAATCCAGACACCGCCCGTGGCGGAACCGATCACGATATGGTTGGGGTTCGATGCGACGGCATCGATGGCCGTGATGCGGCCGCTGACCGCGGCAGGCCCGAGCGTGCGGGCCGCCAGGCCTTCAAGCAGATCAGCATCCAAAGCTGCATGCAGAGATGTGGCCTGGATCAGGAACCAGGCTGAGACGAAAAAAACGAACTTGCCGGGTGCCGACGAATGCTGCATCCAGGACTCCTTGGAGTTTTAATCAACGCGTAAGACTCGGCCCTGAAAAAAATTTTGTCAAATTTTCTTCTCAAAGAGACACATTGTATAATCGCCATTCGGCAATCTAGGAGTTTTACCGTGAAACGATTTTTTGTTTTTATTGCAGCCTCGCTGCTGTTCAATACCCTACAGGCTCAGGATAACGAAGCCGATTATGAAGTAGTTCTTCCTGCAGATGCCCAGGCTTGTGTTCTGCCTGCATCACCGGATGCTATTCCCGAAGAAGCGGTCTACGAAGACCTGGTAAATGCCAAAAAGCAGATTGCTGTATTCCAGGGAGATTTGGAAGTATTCCGCAATTGCCTGAAATCGGCTGAAGAAAACCCGGATAACACGCCCGGCAACGAGCAGGCCATCGTGTCGTCATTCAACTATTCAGTGGAAATGGAAGAGCGCGTAGCGGAACGTTTCAACACGGCTGTTCGTGACTACAAAGAACGCAAAGCCGCTGCTGAGGGTTAATCGCAGTTTCGTATCCAGTAAGTAATCCGCATCAGGTGTCTTCGGGTGCGGATTTTTTAAGGCGTACCAGGCTTTAGCGGCCGCGCGCCTCGTCCAGTCTTTCTCTCAGCCCCTCGGCCCACTTCTGGAGCATGCGCCGGGCCTCGGCTTTGTTGGTAATACTGTTGGTCCACTGCATGTAGCCGCGGCGGGGTGCTTCGCGCCGGTCGCTGGCGGCAACGATCAGGTCGCCGGTCACCGAATCGTAAACGCGAAGTTTAAGAGTCATTTTGCCGGCCCTCTCCGTGTATGAGCGGTTGATACCGGACGTGTTCATGGTATCCGGCGCATAGACATCCAGATCCACGATATGCGGCTCGATTCTCATCACGTGGTCCGCCGTCTCTTCCGTGATTTCATAACCACCGTTGGTGGTCAATTCTTCGGTGAAAACTTCGCCAAAAAGCTCTGATAGATCCGTCTTGATTTTTTCCATGTCCCGGGTTCGGACCTTCATATGCTGATAACGGTTCTGATCGCGCTGCCAGTTGCGGCGGAAGGCAACGGTGGCCTCGTCCAGCTGAATTTGCGTATAAACAGTCCAATCGACATCGGGATCGGCATAGATCTCGCCCCGGCGGTCCTTTTCGACCAGTTCCAGACCTTCCAGCGATATTTCAGGCAGCTCCGATTCTGCCAGCACAGCGCTGGTCAGTGAGAAGAGTGAGAGAATTAACATTGCACGTATGATGAGGTGGTTCATGATCAATTGGTCCTGAAACGGTAACGGTATCAACGATTATGATAACAAAAGACCCTGTTTGTTCCTCGTATATTTCACTATTTTTGCAATGATCTCTGTTACATTAAAAGCATAGTGCAGAAGAAGGTAAGTGTTCAGGGAGCATGACCGAGGCGAATACACCACCGTGGCTGAACCAGGACGCGCTGGCCAGGATACTTGACGTAACACAGCAACTGGCCCAGCCGTTCGATCTCGTTCAGATGCTAACCGAAGTCGTCCAGGCGGGTGAATCCGTGCTCGCAGCCGACAAGGGTGCGCTGTGGTTGTACGACGCTACCAGCGAGGACCTGGTCATGATGGTTCCCGCCCTGGAACCGGCTCCGCGCATTGCTCCCGGTGACGGCCTGGTGGGCGAATGCCTGGCAAGCCGTGAAATCATCAAGGTTGACGATGCATACGAAGATGCCCGCTTTCGCGGCGCAGTCGACAAGGCCACCGGCTACAAAACCCAGTCGATTCTGAACGTGCCGCTGCTCGGCTGGGAGAAACGGCCGGTCGGGGTGCTGCAATTGCTGAACAAATTCACCGGTGTTTTCGATGAAAACGATGAGCACGTTGCCTCTACGCTGGCCGCGCAGTGCGCGGTAGCGGTCCAGCGGACCCAGCTGACCGAAGCCTTGCTGCTCAAGGAGCGCCTGGATGAAGAAGTCGCGCTGGCCCGCGAAATCCAGATGAGTACCTTACCCACCGAAATGCCCGAAATACCCGGCTACGATCTGCACGGTCATTTCATTCCGACCGGGCACGCCGGTGGAGACCTGTTCGACCTGGTGGTGCTGGACGGTGAGTTGTTCATATTGATGGGCGACGCCACGGGTCACGGCTTCGGGCCGGCGTTGTCGGCAACCCAGATGCAAGCCATGCTGCGCGTGGCCTTCCGCTGTGGCATGGATTTGGAAGGCGCGTTCCGGCATGTC
>CALDVW010000117.1 GCA_937924405.1 uncultured Lysobacterales bacterium | reverse complement strand
TTGTCAGGGACGATCCTCTCGATCGGGATGACGCCCTGGCGGCCGACCGAAGGAATGTCATAACTCACCGTGCCCGCGGTGCAGTCACTGAACTCGACCGTCATGCTGCCATCCTGTCTCGCCTCAGGCACCGGAGTACCGGAATCGAAAATCCCCCCTTCTGTAACAAAAATTTTGAGGACGGCTTTATTGCCTGAATAGTCTCCCTGGGCAGTCAGCCATCTGTGTCCCGGGTCACCGAGGAAGGCATCCACAGACGGGTCGGGCCGTTCCGTGTCGAAGGTGAACCAGGCCAGGAACATGGACTCAATCTCTGGAAAAACCGAGATCAGAAAGCCCTGACCGCTGGTCTCGGGATTGAACCAGGCATCGTTAAGACCGGGATTGATGGGGAAATCATCAATTTCTTCAATATCGGTCATGACCAGGTATTCATCGTTAATGTCTCCGGAGCCTGGGTAGTCGATCAGGGGCAAGTCGGTAAAAAGGGCACTCGCGTTCCACACTCTCAGTGCGGCAATCGCATCGACGACATCCATGTCTTCGGCGCTGACTTGTCCAAACACAGTAAAGCCACCGTTTTGGCCATCCAGGTTTTCAGAATTGTCGGCCAGGTTGATAAACCACTGACTGGTCGCGCTGTCCGGATTTCCGGGTTGTTTGGCCATGGCGACGGTGCCCCTCAGATTTGAGATACCCGGTTCGTTGACTACAGGCGGATTGGTCGGCACCTGCCCGACTGCACCGTCGATGAACGTGTATCCACCACCCTGAATGATAAATCCGGGCATGCTGCGGTGAATGAATGTGCTGGCATAGTCACCGGAATTCACATATTCCAGGAAATTGGCTACGGTCTGTGGCGTTTCCTGGTCAAACAACTCGATTTCCACATCACCGAGGGGAGTTTGCAGAAGGACGCTGCTTGCCAGCACCGGTGAGGAAATCAGCGCGGTAAATGCCCAGGCGATCAAGACACCGGAAAGTCGGGGTAACCATTGATTCACAAACATATGTTATCTGTCCTCACCGCGCAATTTCTCTACTTCCGATTGGAGGCGTTCTGCACTGACTTCTTCGGGCGGAATGGGCCTGCCTATTCTCAACTCGATATTGGCCCACAGCTTGTACGGTCTGCGCTTGTGCAAGGGATCGCGGCGGCTGAACAGCGATCCCCACAGGTTACATAGCGCCACTGGCACCACCGGAACGGGTTGTTCGCTGATGACTTTGTCAATTCCGTGTTTAAAGTCCTGAATTTCACCGTCACTGGTGATGCGGCCTTCAGGGAAAATCCCCAGCACGTCTTCTGCCTCCAGCACGCCGTGCATGCGGCGGTAGGCTTCTTCCAGTATATCGGAGTTTTCCTCACGCCCGGTGATCGGGATGGCTTTACCGGTGCGGAAAATGAAATTGAGAACCGGTATTTTGTAAATACCGTGGTACATCACGAAGTTTACCGGGCGCCGTATCATGCCGCCGAGGATCAGGGGATCGACAAAACTCACGTGATTACTCGCCACGATCACGGGGCCTTCGTCAGGAACGTTGTCCATTCCTGTAACGCGCACCCGGTAAATAGTATGGATTAACATCCAGACCAGGAAGCGCATCAGGAACTCGGGCACCAGGGTGAAAATGTAGATGGCCACCACGGCGTTCAAAATTGCTGAGATAAGGAACAGGTCGGGGATTGTCAGTCCGGCGGGCCCCAGGATCAGCATGGCCATGATGGCAGCGACCACCATGAACAGGGCATTGAGGATATTCAGCCCGGCGATGACGCGTGAACGGTGAGCGGGCGCCGACCTGGACTGCACCAGGGCGTAGAGCGGAACAATATAAAATCCGCCAAAAGTGCCGATTAACACCAGGTCGAGCATAATGCGCCAGTTCGTTCCAGCGGTGATGAACTCGATGACCGTGATGCCGGCGGTCGGTGCTTCCGGCGAAGCGAAATAGAGATCCAGCCCGAACAGGGTCAACCCGATGGCGCCAAACGGAACCAGGCCGATTTCCACCTGTTTGCCCGACAACTTTTCGCACAGCAGCGAACCGGTGCTGATACCGATGATGAACAGCGCCAGCAGGGCCGACATCAGGTTCTTGTCGCCGCCCAGAACATTCTGGCTGTAACTGGGAATCTGTACCAGGAAGGTGGCGCCGAAGAACCAGAACCAGGAAATACCCAGCACGCTGTTCAGGACGACCTGGTTCTTATTCAGGAAACTCAGGTTGTTTACCGTTTCAGTGAAAATATTCCAGTTGATTGCGAGGTCGGGGTCGGCGGCATCGGCCACTGGAATCCGGCGGCTGTAGAAGTATCCGGCCAGGGCCACTGCCAGGCAGCCGACACCGACCCAATAGGGCCAGCTGACCTCGACTCCCGCCAGTTGTGGCCCGGCGATGGTGCCGCCCAGGATGGCGACAAAGGTGCCCATTTCGATCAAGGCATTGCCGCCCACCAACTCCTCCGGCTTGAGAATCTGGGGCAGGATTCCATACTTGATCGGCCCAAAAATGGTGGATTGCAAGCCCAACAGGAACAGGACGAACATCAGCAGGGGTATGTTGTTGAGCCAGAATCCCAGCGTGGCCAGCAACATGATCACCACCTCGAACAATTTTACCCGGCGAATTTGAATGGACTTTTCGTACTTGTCGGCGAATTGACCGAACAGGGCGGAAAACAGGAAAAAGGGCAGAATGAACACCAGCGCACTGAGATTGACCAGTTGGTCGGTGTTCAGTCCAGCCAGTTTGCTGCCCTGGAAGACCAGCAGCGCCGCCAGCGCATTCTTGAAAATGTTGTCATTGAACGCGCCCAGGCCCTGCGTCATGAAAAACGGCATGAAACGCCTTTGTCCGAACAACTCGAATTGGGAATTTCCGGACATGTCAGGCGATGCTGGTCAGTACGCCGGCAATCGTCGCGGTCATCATGGTCGCCAGGGTTCCGCCCATCACCGCACGCAGCCCCAGGCGTGCCAGGTCAGGCTTCCGTTCCGGTGCAATTCCACCGATTCCACCGAGCTGAATGGCGATGGAAGAGAAGTTGGCAAAGCCGCACAGGGCATAGGTAGAGATCAGCAAGGCTTTGGGACTTAAAGTTGCCTGGATTTCAGTCAAATGGGCGTAGGCTACGAATTCATTTGTCACGACCTTTTCACCGATCAGGCCACCTACCGTGACTGCGTCCTGCCAGGGCACACCGATCACCCAGGCCAGCGGCGAGAGCAAAAAACCGAATACGGTAGACAGACTTAGCTCTCTGCCCGTGGCTGAGTCGAAACCGGTCAGCTCCCCGATCCAGCCGAGTGGATAATCGATCATTGCGATCAGGGCGATAAAGGCCAGCAGCATTGCGCCCACGTTCAGCGCCAGCCTCCAGCCATCAGCAGCGCCATTGGCGGCGGCTTCGATCACGTTGGTTGCGGTTTTTTCGACATTCAGCTTGACCTCACCCCGGGTCATTGATTCTTCCATTTCGGGCTTGAGTATTTTCGCGATGACGATGGTGGCGGGGGCCGCCATGATGCTGGCGGACAACAGGTGCTTGGCGTAGAAAATCCGCATGGCTTCGTCAGCGCCGCCGAGCATGGTGATATAAGCCGCGAGCACTCCACCCGCAATGGTCGCCATGCCGCCGATCATCATCGTCAGCAGTTCAGATTCGGTCATGCGTGAAATATAGGGCCGCACCACCAGTGGAGCTTCCGTCTGGCCGACGAATACATTGGCCGCCACCGAGAGAGATTCTGCGCCGCTGATGCGCATGACTTTCAGCATTACCCAGGCCATGGCCTGAACGATCTTCTGCATGATGCCCAGGTGATAGAGAACCGCCATCAGCGCAGCGAAAAAGATGATGGTGGGCAGCACCTGGAAGGCGAAAATGAATCCCAGGTTGGATGGATCTGCCAGTGGCCCGAAAATGAATGCCGCCCCGTCCAGGGCGAAGCTGATGATGCGCACAAAAACTCTGCTGAGTCCTTCAAAGAACTCGCGCCCGCCCGGCACCAGGATGACGAGGATCGCGAAGAACAATTGCAGGGCGATTCCGGAGGCGACCAGTTTCCAATCTATATTTTTCCGGTTGGAGGAAAAGCCAAGCGCGATACTGATCAGGACTGCGAGACCGAAGATCCCGAAGGCAACTGTGCCGATCATGAAATACTCTCCAGAGTGATTTTCGTTTTATACACTATATCTTGATATGAGCCCATTTGCGCCCGGCCCACTGAGTGCCGCAACTGATGGCCTGCCCGACCCGGTAAAAACCGTTGATGATCCACACCCCCAACAGCCCGAATCCCAGAACCGGTCCGACCAGGTAAGCCAGCGGCAAAAAAAACGCCCATTGCCAGAAAATACTGATCCACATACTGCGGCGGGTATCGCCGGCGCCGATCAGGGCATTCATCAAAACCATGCCCGCTGTATCGAAGCTGATCATCAGTGCCCACAGCACCATGGGAATATGGGCCAGTTGCCGGGTTTCAGGATTGGTGAGAAACAGGCCAAGAATCGGGTAGGCCAGCGGGATCAGAAGCAGGCTCAGAACCGCGCCATAAATGAAGGTCAGCGCAGTGCAATTCCAGCCCCAGGCGGCCGCGTCGTCTACATCACCCCTGCCCAGTGCATTGCCCACCAGCGTGGTGGCGGCCAGTGCGATGCCGAAGGCGGGCAGCATGGCCGTGATGTGGAATGTCATCAGGATATTGATGGCCGCGACTTCCGCCGTGCCGATGCGCCCCACGATCCAGACCAGGGTGACCAATCCAGCGGAAAAGAACACCTGCTGGAGGCTGGCTGGAAGGGATAACCTGAGTTGTTGCCACAATGTGTTTCTGGATGGAATGCCGTGCAGGAATCCTTTGTCGCTGGCGTGGCGGATTGCGAAGAAGAAATAAAGGCTGGTGCCGATATACAGCGAAATGGTGGTGGCCAGACCGGCGCCGAACACGCCCAGTTCCGGAGCGCCCAGGTTGCCGAATATGAGAACCCAGTTGAGGAAGATATTGATGGCGTGCATGATCAGGAGGGTGCGCAGATAAATCCCCGTGAGATGAATGGCGCTCCAGTACCCACGGAAGGAAAAGTTCATTCCCACCGCGATCATGCTGGCAATACGAATCTGTAAATAAGGGATGCCCAGTTCCCTTACCTCCGGGTCGCCGGTCAGAAAATTGAATGCGAATGGCGTCAGTAATATCAGCGCAATACACAGGGGTATGCCAATCATCAGCGCCAGCAGCAGGCCACCGTTGAGCGGTATTGCGGTTTCCGAATCACGCCCCTCGCCCAGCCTGCGTGCGGCCAGCGCCTGCACGCCTGCCGACAGCCCGATAATGAAAGAGATGGCCAGGTAGTTGCTGAAACTGCCGATTCCGGTCGCCGCAAGCGCGCTGTCCCCGAGACGCCCGACCATGCCGATGTCGACCAGGTTGAGCACGTTTTGCGACATCATGCCGCCCATGATGGGCAAGGCAATTGCCCAGATCATCTTGCGCCGCCCCCGGTCCGGAAAGGCGTTGCCAAAATGAGCGGTGAGAGAGGTCATGAAATCAGCTGGCGAAAATGGTGGTTTCGCGTGTCGCGGCGAAACGGATATCCGGCCATCGTTCCTCGGTCAATTGCAGGTTGACGCGGGTCGGGGCCAGGTACACCAGTTGTCCGGCGCCGTCCCGCGCCAGGTTGTTGTGCAATTGCCGGCTGAAATCGGCCAGCATTTTTTCATCATCGCAGGAAATCCAGCGCGCCGTTTGCACATTGATTTTTTCGAATGCTGACTCGACGCTGTACTCGTTTTTCAAACGGTAAGCCACGACATCGAACTGCAAGATACCTACTGCCCCGAGAATGAGTTCGTTGCTGGCCAGGGGTTTGAAAAACTGGGTTGCGCCTTCTTCCGAGAGCTGAGCCAGCCCTTTCTGCAAGGCTTTCAACTTGAGCGGGTCGCGCAACTGGGCGCGGCGGAACAATTCCGGCGCGAAATGCGGAATGCCGGTGAATTGCAGTGATTCGCCCTCGGTGAAGGTATCGCCGATGCTGATGGTGCCGTGGTTGTGCAGGCCGACGATGTCGCCCGGCCAGGCGCTCTCCACGTGTTCTCGGTCCTGGGCCATGAACGTCAGGGCATTGGCTGCTTTGACCATTTTGCCCAGCCGCACATGCTGCATTTTCATGCCGCTTTGGAAACAGCCGGAACAGATCCGCATGAACGCGACCCGGTCGCGGTGCGCCGGGTCCATGTTGGCCTGAATCTTGAAAATGAATCCCGTCAGCTTTGGTTCACCGGCCTCGACCCTGCGGCCCACCGTGTCACGGGGCCCCGGTGCGGGTGCATGGGCCACGAAAGAGTCCAGCAGCGGCGTTACACCGAAATTATTGATAGCCGATCCGAAGAATACCGGGGTCTGGTTGCCGGCGAGGTAGCTCGCCGGGTCGAAAGCATGGCTGGCGCCCTGTACCAGTTCAATTTCATCGCGCAATTCAGCCGCGTCGGGACCCAGCCGTTCATCCAGCTCGGGGTTGTCGATACCTTCGATGATTTCCGCTTGCTGGGTGACGTAATTCTTGCCCGACTCGTACAGGTGAACTGTGTTGTTTATCAGGTGATAGACACCTTTGAGCCGCTGTCCCATGCCGATGGGCCAGGTGATGGGCGCACACTGGATGCCCAGCACTGATTCGACTTCGTCAAGCAGATCGATAGGCTCGCGGCCTTCGCGGTCGAGCTTGTTGATGAATGTAAAGATAGGTGTTTGCCGTAAACGGCAGACTTCCATCAGGCGGATGGTTCGTTCCTCCACGCCCTTGGCGCAATCAATGACCATCAGGGCGGAATCGACGGCCGTCAGGGTGCGGTAGGTGTCTTCGGAAAAGTCCGCATGGCCCGGTGTGTCCAACAGGTTGACCACCCGGTCGCGGTATTTGAACTGCATGACCGAGGAAGTCACCGAGATGCCGCGCTCCTGCTCCAGCTTCATCCAGTCGGAAGTTGCATGCCGCGCGGCCTTTTTGGCCTTGACGGCGCCCGCCATTTGGATCGCCCCGCCGAATAACAGAAGTTTTTCAGTCAGCGTGGTCTTGCCGGCGTCCGGGTGCGAGATGATCGCGAACGTGCGGCGCCTGGCGATTTCATTGCTTAGTTCAGACATGGATTCCTGGACGCGGAAAAGCGCGCCATTTTAACAGAAGCGGCACCTAACGGTTGCCTGAAGTGCCTTGCAGGAACTGAAGTTCTTCCGGAGCCTGTACGGAGCCATCGACAGTTTTGAATTTGAACGGAACGGAAATCAAATTCATGCCCGTGTTCTGCTGAATGACAAAATGCAGGTGGGGGCCCGAGCTGAAGCCGGTATTTCCCGAGCGTGCTATTTTCTGCCCGGCCCGAACGCGGGCGCCCGGCCTGACCGAAACACTGGCGAGGTCGAGGTGGGCATAGACAGACATGGTGCCGTCATCGTGAAGAATCCGGACCTGGTTGACCTTGTCGCCGTATTTTTCGAGATCAGTGCCGCCGCGGTTGAAATCCTCTTCAACGTCCATGACCGTGCCGGAGCGCGCCGCGTGAATGGCCGTCCCGACCGGCATGCCGATGTCGATCGCATATTCGCTTTCCGGCGTCAGGTGGGTTTTGCCGCCCTGGAAACCCTGGCTGACCGGGTATTCCTCGCCCGCGGCGATGGGTGGCAGGGCAACGATGTTTCCAACGGGCGTGGGGACTGGGCGTCCCGGCACCGAGCTCATTTTCAGCCGATACTGGAAACCACTGCGTGGGTCGAGCGGACCCAGTCCGACCAGCACCTGCTCTTTCTGGCCCGGTATGACATAGCGGGCAGGCAGCGGGGGTTCGGACAATACATTGATTGCATCGGTCAGGATCAGCTCGACCTCTACCGGACCCCAGAAATCGTTGAACAGGTAATAGAGGGGGCTTTCTTTGGCGCCTGTCTGGCGCAATTTAAGCCGGGGTTCCGGCTCCCGCTCCATGTAGACGGTTTCGAACGGAATATCTTCTTCAGGCGCGCGGTCGGTGAAGTGCCAGATTCCGTTTTCATCCTGGTATTTGTAGATGTTCTTGGCAGCGGCTGTCGTGCACAGCAGCAAGGCTGCCGCCAGAAGAGCCACATCCCTGTATTTGGGTTTCAACATTCGATTACATTTACCGCCAGACCGCCGCGTGAAGTTTCCTTGTAATGAGCCTTCATGTCCGCACCGGTTTCCCGCATGGTCTTGATCACCTTGTCCAGGGTGACGTGGTGCTTGCCGTCACCGCGAAACGCCATTCTCTGCGCATTGATCGCTTTGACCGCCGCCATGGCGTTACGTTCGATACACGGAATCTGTACCAGGCCGCCGACCGGATCGCAGGTCAGACCAAGATTATGCTCCATCCCGATCTCGGCCGCATTTTCGACCTGCGACATGCTGCCGCCCAATGCAGCGGTCAGTCCGCCCGCCGCCATGGAGCAGGCCACGCCTACTTCGCCCTGGCAACCGACCTCTGCCCCGGAGATCGAGGCGTTTTGCATGTACAGAATACCGATCGCACCGGCAGTCAGCAGGAACTCGATGATCCCTTTCTCGTCGGCCCCCGGAACGAAATCACAGTAGTACTGGATCACGGCGGGTATGACGCCGGCGGCCCCGTTGGTGGGAGCGGTGACCACGCGTCCGCCCGCGGCGTTTTCCTCGTTAACGGCCAGTGCGTACAAATTTACCCAGTCGAGGGTTGCCAAAGGGTCCGGTTCGCCAGCTTGCTTATTCAGTTCCTCGTATAGCGAGGGCGCGCGGCGTACCACTTTCAAACCGCCGGGCAACACGCCTTTTTGCCGGTAGCCGCGCTCCATACAGGCTTTCATCGCATCACGAATCTTTAGCAAGCCAGCCCTGATTTCTGCCTCGGTACGCCACTGCTGCTCATTGGCCAGCATGATTTGTGCAATGCGCAGGCCATTCTCCTCGCACAGTCCCAGCAGTTGATCGGCGTTTTCAAAAGGGTAGGGCAGAAGGGTAGTGTCCAGTACGATCCGCTCCTGCGCCACTTCGTCCTGGTTGACCACGAATCCACCGCCGACTGAATAATATTCGCGATGCTCGAGCAGATCACCCGCAACGTCCAGCGCGTCGAAGCGCATGCCATTGCTGTGATGAGGTAATAACTCACGCTTACGAAATTCCAGGTCATTTTTTTCTTCGAAGGCAACCGGGTGAAGTCCGAGCACGTTGAGCTGTTTTTCGGATCGGATCAGTTGCAGTGCGGAATCCATTGAATCGGGATCTATTACGTCTGGCAGTTCACCCTGCAGCCCCAGCATGACGGCCTTGTCCGTTCCATGGCCCCGTCCGGTGTGGGCGAGTGAGCCGTGCAGGCGAACCCGGATACGGGCTGTTCTCTCCAACAGGCCATTTCCCTGCAAGCTGCAGGCAAAGGAATTTGCGGCTTTCATCGGGCCCACCGTGTGTGAGCTCGAAGGGCCGATGCCGATCTTGAACAGGTCGAATACGCTGACTGACATGGTTTTCCGGGCGCCAGGGCCTCCAATTCTCGATTGCGGCAGTTTAACCTGCGAGAATGGACCAATGACAGCGAATGAACCCCTGATTTTGTACTCGCGTGCGGATTGTCACCTCTGTGACCAGGTGATTTTGATGATGGACCGGGCCGGCGTGGGCTGGCGCCCGGTCGACATCGATGGTGATCCGGAGCTGGTTCGGCTTTATGGATTGCACGTTCCCGTGCTCAAACATCCGGCTTCCGGGCGAGAACTTTACTATCCTTTCAATGAAGAACAGATGTTGAAGTTCGTCAAAGGCGGTGACTCAGCCGGATGCGGGTAAGCTCTTTTGCCCTAGACCCGCTCGGGGCCAAACATATCCCGCAGGGACTCGCTGAGTTTATCGACCCCTTCGCGAATAATAATGGCCAGGCCGGAGAAAAACCGCCGGGTGCGATCTTCGGTGTCGTTGAGAGCGAAGCCCAAAATGATATAGGCGGCAATGGCCGGAAGCGTCCAGAACAGGGTGAGCACCAGGGCGGCCAGGCGAAATACCCAGGGCTCCTTGTTGAATTTGTCAGCCAGCGCCCTGCAAACACCGAAAACGATCGGCTGCCCCGGCCTGCCATTGAGGGAATCCCTGATTTCGTCAATAACACTATTTGCTGACATGATTTGCTCCCGAATTAATGCTTACTTTAATCATGCAGGAAGCATGCCAATGATGCATATGCCGGAAGTCAGGCCCGCCCGGCCGTTGGCCAGGTCAAGTTCCAGGCCTGTGCAGGTGAAAATTGCCAATCGGTGGGAAGTTTGACCATATAATTACATCCAATGGAGCAGCCCCGAACAGCCATTGCCTACCTGGACGCCCCCCGATTGCTGCGGGCATTATCGGCGGGAATCGCCCACCTGTTCCAGCGCCGGGAGTACCTGAACCGCATCAACGTTTTCCCCGTGCCGGACGGAGATACCGGCACCAACATGGCGTTCACCTTCAAAACGATTCTTGACGCAACAGCGACCTCACCGGATGAACGTGTCGACGAGCTGATGGATCACGTCGCCGACGCTGCCCTGGACGGGGCCCGCGGCAACTCGGGCGCCATCATGGCCCAGTTTTTTCACGGCTTTCGCGAGGCCGTGGCCGGCCGAAGCCTGTTGCATTCAAAGGGCCTGGCCGATGCGGCCCTGGCCGGCGCCGATGCGGCCTGGACAGCCATGTCTCACCCGGTGCCAGGCACATTACCCACGGTTCTGGAGGATTTTTCCCGTGAACTGACGCGTCGGGCCGCCGGTGGCGTCGATGATATTCAGGCATTGTTGTCTTACGGGCTTGACCGGGCCAGGGCGTCACTGGCCAATACCCCGAATCAGCTGGCCGTGTTGAAGCAGGCCGGAGTGGTGGATGCGGGCGGCCAGGGTTTCGTCGATCTGCTGGAGGGCATCTGGAGTTATATTGAAAGCGGCCAGACAGATGAAGCGGTCACTGACCTGACCACGGGAGAGACCGCGGTCCTGCAGGAATTTGAAGTGGGGGAGCACCGCTATTGCACCGAGTGTGTGCTTGAGGGCCGGGATATTGACCGCGATGCCGTGATGGCGCGCATGGAAGCGCTTGATTCGAGTTCCCTGGTTGTCGCCGGCGGCAAAAAGCGCGTGCGTGTCCACATTCATGTCAACAACCCGGCCGAAGTATTCCTCGCCTGCGAGGAATTTGGGGTCATCAAGCAGCAGAAGGCAGACGATATGGAACGCCAGCACGGCCTGCTGGATCATGCCGGGAAAGTGGCCATCGTGACAGACTCTGGCGGGGACATTCCAGCCGACGAAGTCGAACGTCTTGGAATTCACGTGGTCCCCGTGCGGTTGAGCTTCGGCGACCGTGAGTACCTGGATGGCGTCACGCTCGACTCCGAGGCTTTTTACCAGCTTTTGAGCGAGTCAGCCGAGGCACCCCTGACGTCGCAGCCGCCGGCCCAGGACTTCTCACGTGTTTACAGCCTGCTCACGTCCCATGGCTACTCGGTCATATCCGTGGGGTTGTCGCAGGAACTCAGCGGCACCACCGGGGCTGCGATCCAGGCGGCTGACCGCCTGGGCAGGGATGACATTCGAATCGTCGACAGCCTCAGCGTCACCGCGGGCCAGGGGCTGCTGGCCATGGTGGCGGCCGAAGCTGCGATTGAAGGATTGTCGATGGGTGATATTGAATCGGTGCTAAAGGAATTGATCCCGCCGACACAAGTATTCGGCATCGCCGATGATCTGTCGTTCGCCGTCAAGGGCGGCCGGGTTCCTTCCTGGGTGAAGCGGGTCGCGGATTTCCTGCACCTGAACCCGGTGCTTACGGCCAATACCCAAGGCAAGATGGGCCTGGGTGGTTTCCATACCGGCACTGGCGCCAACCCGGCCAAGCTGGCGCGGACGGCGCTGCGGAAAATGAAGCCTGAAACCATGTACCGGGTGCTGGTCGCCCATGCGAATAACCCTGAGGGCGCGATTGAAACACGCCAGCAGATCCTGCGCCAACATGCGCGCATTCATTCCTGCCACGTGACCGAGGCGGGTCCGGCGATGGGTGTACACCTGGGTCCCGGAGGGCTGATTGCGGCATTCACCCCGCAACCAGGCGCTTTGAATTGACGATACTCAATTCAGGGCCGGCCTTATTGCGGTAGTCTGGTAACGATGATTGAACTGCTGATCAAGATTTTGTTTGCCTACATGCTGGGCTCGGTGTCGGGCAGCATGGTGGTGGGTGCTTTCCGCCACGTTGACATTCGTAAGAGCGGAAGTGGTAACGCGGGCGGAACCAATGCGTTTCGCACGCAGGGTTTCTGGTTTGCACTGGGCGTGGTCATCATCGATATCGGAAAGGGGGCGCTCGCTACCTGGATGATTCCCATGCTGGCCATTGCGACGCCCGGTGAACCGGTCGCCATGGAAATCCAGTTGCTTGCCTGTGGTTTTGCCGCGGTTGTCGGGCATTGCTACCCGCTCTGGCATGGTTTCAGGGGCGGCAAGGGTGCGGCGACCGCCGTGGGCGCACTACTGGTGATCGAGCCCCTGGCCCTGTTGCCGATGGTCGCCACCTGGCTGCTGGTGCTGGTGATTACCGGCTGGGTTGGTTTGGCCACCATGCTGGCGGCGATCAGCCTGATCCCGGCTTTTATCTGGCTTGATGCAACGTCAGCCAAAATCGTATTCAGCGTTCTGTTGGCGCTGTTTATCGTATTCACTCACCGCTCGAACATCGTCAACATGTTCAATGGCACGGAATACCACTTCGAGCGTATTCGCGTGGCCAACTGGTTCCGTTAGATTTAATCCGATGATTTCACCGATCGAAGACCGCCTTGATGCGAAATGCATTCGTGAAGGGATGACAGAAACTGCCCGGGCCAGGCTGCGGCACCTGACTTTACTGCATGAAACCGATTCAACCAATGCGTATGTACTGCGCCTGCCTCAGGATCAGCAACATGCCCATGCGGTGCTGGCGGAGAGTCAACGACATGGCAAAGGCCGGCGGCAGAGAAGCTGGTATTCCCCGGCGGGGGGAAATATCTATCTCAGTCTTGGGTGGCATTTCGCCGAGGTTGAATACCCGCTTTCCACCTTGCCCCTGGTCTCGGCAATAGGCGTCTGCAAGGCATTGTCCCGTGCCGGCCTGGAAAATCACGGAATCAAGTGGCCCAATGATGTCCTGGTGGACGGCAGGAAACTGGCCGGGATACTGGTGGAAATGCAGTCGGCAGGCAGTGGGCCGGCGATAGTGGCTATTGGAATGGGTGTGAATATTCGCATGCCGAATGCAGAATCTGATGATCTCAAATTGGCGATTGACCGGCCTTGGACGGACCTGGCTTCCCGGTTTGGCATGAACAGTGAGGCGCCGGTGCGCAATGAACTGGTGGCCATGATACTCGACGAAACACTGCCGGCCCTCGAGCTTTTCGAGGCTTCGGGATTCGAACCATTCAGGGCGGACTGGGAAAACCTGGATCTGCTCTACGGGAACACGGTTGAGTTGGAGCAGGATGGGCCGAATCCGGCGGGCAGGGCACGCGGAGTCGACCCCTACGGCGGCTTGTTGCTGGAAGGTGCAGACGGCGAAGTGCGGGCCTTCCATTCCGGCGAGGTCAGCGTGATTTATGGTTGAATCCAAATTGTTGATTGACCTGGGCAATAGCCGGCTCAAGTGGGTCTGTGCGAGAAACGGCAAAATCGATAAAGAGAGCGCCGGCAGCGGCGACTTTGAGTCTTTCTCCCTGCTGCAATCGACGGTTTCGGGTGAAGGCCCGGGTTCGGTGCTGGTCTCCAGCGTGGCGGGTTCCGCCGGAGCGCAGAAAGTAGCACGCTTTTGCGAAACCCAGTGGGGTGTGACCGCTGATCTCTTGCAATCGAGAGCGGAGCAGGGCGGAGTCCGCAATGGATACCAGGAGCCAGCGACGCTGGGTGTCGACCGCTGGCTGGCCATCGTGGGAGCGGTCAGCCGGCATGGCAAACCGCTGGTGATCTGGGACCTCGGCACCGCGACGACCCTGGATGCGGTTGACGACAGCGGGCAGCATCTCGGCGGACTGATATTGCCCGGCCCCGGCACCATGCTGGATTCGCTCACCAGGGACACAAAACTGATGGTCCCGCCGGTGCTGGAATACGCGCCGCCGGTACCGGGCCTTACCACCTCGGAAGGCATTAGAGGGGGTGTGCTGGCGGCACAATTGGGCGCACTCAATCAGTTTATGCGAGCGGTCTCAGAGCGCTTCCAGGGTGAGCCGTCATTGATCGTCACCGGCGGTGCCGCAGAACAGCTGCTTGTATCGTTTGATTTTGACTACATACACGATCCCTGGCTGGTATTCAGGGGTATGTTGGTCGACTGACTTGGTTTAGAATACGCATCCCGCAGATCATCACGATGCCGGTATAGCTCAGTTGGTAGAGCAACTGATTTGTAATCAGTAGGTCCCGAGTTCGAATCTTGGTGCCGGCACCAAAATTTCTTATATTTCAACCAGTTGAAACTCTTTACGGTTGGTCAAAATTTGAACAATGTTCAAAACCGTTCAAAAGAATCTTTGAATGGTGCTCGATGTCGGGTCTGTTTGCAAATTTATCTTACAAACTCAGTAACTTATCGCATGGAGAGCAACTTTTCCTTTGTGTTCAAAAAAAGTGATCAGATTGTTAGTTCCGGGAGCAATCGAATTCTTAATCGGCTCTATGATCGCTGGGGAAATTGAGTTGTTGAACCTTCCAAGGAGATCCTAAATTGATTCTGCATTCGGTCAGAAGCGGACGTCACTCCTTACCTCAGTGACTCTACTTCTGCTGCAAATTCGTCTGTCCAGCCACCTTGGGTTCTTTCCCACATCTGAATAGCAATTGGGTTATCGGCCATGTGTCCGGCGATAATCCTTTTATATCGACCCCATTCTCTTTCCTCATAAAGACCACGTTTGTATTGCAAAAATGCATTTTCAAAGACGCGGAAATTCATTTGTTGCAGAAGGTCGAGTTGATGCAACTCATAGCCGGACAACTCGTCATCCTGATGGTGCTTGTAGACGGCTTGTGAAATTGCTTCGTGATCAAGTTGCGCATCGAAGTACAAGATACTCTGATCTGTCAGGCCCTGACTTGCGGCAGCAATAGTGGCCTTGGTTGACTGATTAATCTCGTAGGCAAGAAAAAGAAGGCTTAAGATGACCCCGACATTCGCGGTTAGTGTTAACCATTTATTTGTGCGATCTGCGACCATTTGTCAGTCCAGTAGGTACTCTTTATGAGTGTAGGAGAACAAACACCAAATGTCCGCTTCGGGTCGAAAGCGGAGATTGAAGGCACAACTGGAGTAAGTTCCGCTTTCGGGCGGAAAG
>CALDVW010000116.1 GCA_937924405.1 uncultured Lysobacterales bacterium | reverse complement strand
CCACTGTTACCCCGCCTGGTCCTGCACAGCAAGACCGGCAACGAAGCTTCCCAGGCGGCATCGGCATGAAATTCTATGCATGAAGATAAATGTGGCCTTTTTGTTTCAGGTGGTCTTTGAACTCACGCCAATCCGGAAATAACTGCTCCTGCAAAACGTAAAAAGCACGGCCGTGATTGTGTTCCCGCAGGTGGCAGATTTCGTGTGCTATCACATAATTGATACATTCGGCAGGCGCCTTGACCAGGTGTGGATTGAGGGTGATTATCCCCTTCGACGAACAGCTTCCCCAGGTTCTTTTCATCAGCCTGAGGCGCATGGCCGGCAGCTCGCCATCGGTCCAGGGCGCCAGCCCGGCAAAAGAGGCGAGCCGGCTTTCAAATTGCTGCTGCGCCTGGCGGCGATACCAGCGGATTAGTAGATTTCTGACGTTTTCCGGGCCCTGCCCGGGCGCCACAACCTTAAAACCATCCCCATCAAGCCTGACCATCCCGCGTTTGCCGGACCGTTCGGTGATATTCAATGGATAGCTCTCTCCCAAGAAGAGGTGCCGCTCGCCATTACGGTAGTTCAGCGCCGGCAAATCCCGCTTGTGTGCCCGCGCTTCGGCCAGGAAGCGGGTAACCCTTTGCGACCGCTTTTGCAAGGCCTTGTTGATGTCCCGAACGCTCATCCTGCGCGGCGCAACCACCAGCAATCCGCCCCGTTCGTTGATTTCCAGGTGAATCCTGCGGGTGACAGCCGCCCGGTGGACGATCTGGTATTCAATCAGCCGGCCTTCGTGGCTGATGCTGCCATGCCTGGAGCGAGGTAAAGACATGGCTAACGGTAGCCCGCCGCCTGTAACAGGAACAAGCGCGCATAGTGGCCATCCAGTTCCATCAGTTCCTGGTGACTGCCGCGCTCTATAATCCTGCCATTCTCGATCACGACGATCTGGCTGGCCATCCGGACAGTGGAAAAACGATGCGAGATCAGGATCGCAATCCGGTTTTGAGTGAGCTTGCGGAAGTGCTCGAAAATGGTGGCCTCGGCAGCCGCATCCATGGATGCAGTGGGTTCGTCGAGAACCAGGATATCCGCTTCGCTGCGCATGAATGCCCGGGCCAGCGCAATTTTCTGCCACTGCCCCCCCGAGAGTTCCTGCCCACCCTTGAACCACTTGCCCAACTGGGTCTGGTAGCCCTGCGGCAGTTCGTTGACGATACTGTCCGCCATGCCTTTTACAGCCGCTTCTTCCCAGCGCCCGGAATCATCAAAATAGCGCACATCTCCGGCGCCGATATTCTCACCCAACAAAAACTGGTAACGGGCAAAATCCTGGAAGATAACGCCGATGCGCTGACGCAACGCGCTCTCGTCCCAGTCATCCAGGTCCATACCGTCCAGCCGGATACGGCCCGAATTTGGCCGGTAGAGGCGGGTCAGCAGCTTGATCATCGTGGTCTTGCCCGAACCATTTTCACCCACCAGGGCCAGCGATTCGCCTGGGCTAATGTGCAAATCGATGTCCTGCAGGGCCGGCTGGCTGGCGCCGGGATAGGTGAAAGACACGCCTTCAAAGCGGATTCCATCTTCCGGATCAGGCCCCTGCATTGCTTCTCTGCCTTTAACAGGCGATCCGGAGCTGTCGGCAAGCGTCTCTGTTTCCAGGTAATCATACAAAGTGGACAGATAAAGGTTGTCTTCATACATGCCACCGATTGCCGACAATATGGCCGAAACAGCTGCCTGGCCCTGGCGGAACAGCATCAGGTACATGGTCATCTGGCCCAGCGTGATCCTGCTCAACACGGCCGCCGCTGCGATCCAGGCATAAGCGCCGTACAAAGCGGCAGTGCCAATCAGTCCGAGCAGGAAACCCCAGCCGTCCCGGCGGATCGCCAGCGAACGATCACGCACATACAAGCGCTTGAAAATATCACGGTAACGCTGCAGTAACAGCGGGCCGAGACCGAACAGCTTTACTTCCTTGACGTTATCCTCACGCGCCAAAACGGTTTCGAGATAAATCTGCTTGCGGGTGTCCGGAGAGCGCCAGCGAAACAGAGAAAAAGCCTCCTGTGAAAAACGCGTCTCAGCAACAAAACTGGGCAGGCCAGCCACGATCAGCACCAGCACGGCCCAGGGTGAAAACTGCACCAGCAACACTGCGTAGCTGATCAGTGAAACCAGGTTCTGCACCAGCCCGAAGGTCCGGTTGACCAGGGACAGCGGCCGGCTGGAAGCCTCGCGGCGCGCCCGGGTGAGCTTGTCGTAAAACTCGGAATCTTCGAACTGGGCAAGTTCCAGCGTCAGCGCCTTGTCCAGGATCATCACGTTGACGCGTTGGCCGAGCTGCGCCCGCAACAAGGCCTGGCACAGTGAAATTCCACGCTGTGCGCCGGCCAGAAACGCGACTATTGCGGCTTCCAGGGCAACCAGTGAAAACACCGGGGTAAATTCAGCGGCCCCTGTTTCCCGGTACAAACGGGAAGCCGCCACCACGGCATCGATGATCAGCGCGCCCACAAAAGCCATACCGGCCGGCAGCACGCCAGCCAATATGGTTAACAGGCCCAGCACCAAAGTCAGTTTGCGGCTGGTCGTCCAGACCAGTTCCAGCGCCCGCCGGCTGTAGCGAAATACTCCGAAGAAATTGCGACGCGGATTTTCGGGAGTGCTTTCCGGCAGCGAAGAATGAGGTGAAGTGGCCATGGTTTCTTTACATGGTGGCAGGCTGCATAGTGCACAAGCAAGGTAGAATTGGAGCGATTCCATCGTCGAGCCCTGGAGCGCATGCCGGTAATCACTGACACCCTTATTCTTGGCGCAGGCGCTGCGGGGCTGATGTGTGCGATTACCGCCGCCCGGCGCGGCCGCCGCGTGCTGGTGCTGGAACGGTCCAACAAGGCCGGCAAAAAGATTCTGATGTCGGGAGGCGGGCGTTGCAACTTCACCAATTTGCATGTGACTGCGGACCGCTTCCTGTCAGCCAACCCGCACTTTTGCAAAAGCGCCCTGAGCCGCTATACGCAATGGGATTTTATCGAGATGGTGGAACGCCATGGAATCGAATATTTTGAGAAAAAAACGGTAAATGGACTCAGCGGCCAGCTGTTTTGCCGGCAATCGTCGAAGCAGATCGTGGCGATGTTGCTGGCGGAGTGCGCTAAGGCCGGTGTCGAAATTCGTCAGAACTGTGAAACATTGGACGTGACCCGTGAGCAGGGATTCCATCTCGAGACCAGCACGGGTAATTTCTCCGCCGATACCCTGGTGGTGGCATCCGGTGGATTGTCCATTCCCAGCCTGGGTGGATCAGACTTTGGCTATCAGCTGGCCAGGCAGTTCGGGCAACGGCTGCTGCCAACCCGTGCCGGGTTGGTTCCCTTCACATTCACGGGCGCCCTGAACGAGGTATTCACCCGCCTGTCCGGAGTTTCCATTGAAGCAGTCATATCCAATGCGCGCGCCTCATTTCGCGAGGACCTGTTGTTCACGCACCGCGGTCTGAGTGGGCCGGCCGTGCTATTGATTTCCAGTTACTGGAAACCCGGCGAGGCCGTCGAAATTGACCTGTTCCCCGGCATCGATGCAAAGGCCCTGCTGATGGAGTGGAAAAGCCAGCGCCCACGTTCTCTGCTGCGCACGTTACTGGCCACCAGGCTGCCGGGAAAACTCGCTCATGAACTGGAAATGCTGCTGTGGCCGGACTCCAGTGAGCAGCCGCTGGCCGACTGGTCGGATGGCCAACTCCAACAACTGGCCAGGCAACTGCAGGCATGGAAATTAAAACCGGCCGCCACCGAAGGTTACCGCACGGCTGAAGTCACATTGGGCGGTGTAGACACGCGCGACCTGTCATCAAAAACCATGGAGTCGAAGACGCCGGGGCTGTTTTTCATTGGCGAAATAGTCGATGTGACAGGCCACCTGGGCGGATTCAACTTCCAGTGGGCCTGGTCATCCGGATACGCTGCGGGCCTGCAACTTTAACCGGGCCAAACAACCCTGGCACCTGAAAACCTCCAGCCGGTTTTCAGCCTTTCGACCTGAAGCGGACCTGCATGGTGCCTTTTTCCTTGTAGATTATCAGCAGTGGCTTCCTATCTGAGAAAGTGATAATCCTGCTTCCGCTTTGATAGAGCAGATGGGAAGTAAGGAACAGGTGAAATTGATTGCCGGCTGCAAAAAAATCCCTGATGGTAGACAGGCCCTTCTGTTCCTGCTCACTGGGAAGTTCAACATGGAAAGAACCTACGTGCATGCCCCTGGCGCCGAAGTTCAAGGGTGGCACACGTTCATGTAAAAGAACCTCGCGGTTGAGCGGTTTTATCAGCGGTTTGGGCAGAACCAGGCCAACCTGATGTTCGGCGAACAAGAGACTGATGCCACTCTGTTCGCCCTGGATGCTTTCATGTTCCCCAAAAGCCTGACACCAGCCTCTGAAGTAGGCGGAGTAGCGCTTGACTTCACATTCGAGCATTGATGGCAACAACCAGGTGTCTGGATACCACTTAATTTATGCTTATTCTGAAGCTCGTCCAAGCAATTTTTGGCTCTGAAAGCTGAAAATGCGCTCGGGAGCGGCCGGCCGGCCGCTCCCGATTCCACAAACCGGCCCTTTACCAGACCCGGCGGATAGTTACTTTGGCAACCGGATTACGCCAATCGTACACCTCTGGATCGAGGTCGCCGATGCCATGGATGCCGCTGGCAACATGCACAAACCCTTCACCGCTCTCTTCAGAAATGGCCGCACCGCCACACTGTGGGCCGGGAATATTTTCACAGAGCTCGTCGTTCAACTCGGTACCGGCGTCGTAGGCGGGCACCATGAAGGTGGTTTCTGAGACCGGCAGGCTAACTGATCCGGCCGCCACGAAGGTATCGTGCGTCGGCAGCAACATGGCGGCGAAACTGATGCGGAAATAGCCGTAGCTTGAACCGATTTCGAAACTGACTGATTCACCGGGACCCAACAGGCCGTCGGTTGTCGTGGTTGCGTGAACCTGGTCCGGCATGGAATCCAGATACTCCTGCAAAGGCATGGTATTTCCGCCTTCAGCGAGCATCTCCAAGGCTTCGCTGGCCGGTTCACCCACTTCGTACAGGCTGACTCCTCTGCCGTGGGTAGCGGCCAGAATCGGCGTGAAGGTCTGACCACCGGTGATGTTGGTAATGGTCACTTCGTACATCGACGTGTCGTGATCGGCAAAAGCGGAAGCACTGAGCATTACCGCGGCAAACATTAACCATATTGTCTTCTTCATCTGCTAAATCTCCTGTTCATTTACACATTGGAATTTGTTGCGGGTCAACTCCTGTCCCGATGCATATTCTGGTGAACAGTGTTCACATGCCTATCACGAGTCAAAATGCCTTATCTAATTGGAATAAAAGGATTTTAATAAGCTGAATTTTTTCCTTGTGATACTTTCGTTAGATTTCTGGTCTACTTTTTCAAGCGATAACGGGAGAAAGCCCACACATGGATCAACGAAAAGTACTGGTGATCGAAGATGAACGTGACATTGCGGAATTGCTGGCTCTGCATCTGCGTGATATCAATTGCGAGGCCACGCTGGCGGCAGACGGCCACGAAGGCATGCGCCAGGCTTTCGCACGCTGCTGGGACCTGGTGATACTGGATTTGAGGCTGCCCGGCCCGGACGGCTTGAGCATATGCCGGGCGCTGCGTCGTGAATCACGCTACGTTCCCATCCTGATGCTGACTTCGAAATCTTCCGAACTTGACCGTGTCCTGGGCCTCGAGCTTGGCGCGGATGATTACGTCACCAAGCCATTCAGCGTGTCGGAGTTGATGGCCAGAGTGAAGGCTATCTTCAGGCGTGTCGAATCATTGGAAAAACGCTATCCGGGCGGCGCGGAGGCGCTGGCGATCGGTCCGTTGCAAATAGACGCGACCGGGCGGCAGGTTCTTGTCAACAACGAAATCGTGCCGCTGACCGCACGCGAATTCGATCTATTACTGCATTTTGCCCGTCATCCGAACTGCGTATTCAGCCGCGCCCAGCTGCTCGACAGCGTCTGGGGTTACGGACACGATGGATACGAGCATACGGTGAATTCCCACATCAACCGGCTGCGCGCCAAGATCGAACCCGACCCGGCCCAGCCTGAACTTATCGTGACCGTTTGGGGCGTTGGCTACAAACTGGACGCACAACCGCAGGTGCAGGCAGCATGAGAACTCTTTTTGCCAAGCTGAGTGCGGCGCTATTGCTGGTCGTAGCCCTGATCGGCGGCGGCTTTTTCCTGGTCGAACAATTCAGCACACGCCTCTATTACGAAGAGGTCACCCAGCGCCTTAATGCATCGATCGCAATGTACGTAACAGGAGAAATGCAACTGATCGAGGAGGGGACGGTCAACGAAGAAGCACTGACTTTGCTGGCGCAGCGCGCGATGATCATCAATCCCACGGTAGAGGTTTATCTGCTGGACAGGGAAGGGCAAATCCTGGCGCATGCCATGCCGCCCGAGTCCATTCAGACTGACCAGGTAGAACTGGCCCCGATAAAGGAGTTGATGGGTGGTGAAACGGCGATGCCGCTGCGCGGCACCGATCCGCGCAATACCGATCGACAGAAAATTTTCTCGGCCCACCCGGTGATGCACAATGAAAAGCTTCAGGGTTACCTGTATGCCGTTCTCGGTGGTCAGAAATACGACGAACTGGCTTCCAGCGTGCGTGGCAGCTATGTCCAAAAACTCAGTATCGGCGCATTGGTCGCTATCGTCCTGGCTGCTTTCCTGGTGGGTTTGCTGGTCTTTGGCCTGCTGACCCGGAGACTGACCCGGCTGACCGGCGAAGTGAAGGAATTCACGGATTCGGGCTTTGATCCCCAGACCATTGCGCCGGCGACGCGTCAACCCCGGCCCAACTCTGAAGCCAGGGATGAAATTGACCAGTTACGAGAGGCTTTTTCAGGAATGGCCTGCAAGATACGTGAGCAATTCGAGGGCCTGGAAGAAACCGACCGGCTGCGCCGCGAATTGGTCAGCAACGTTTCACATGACCTGCGCACACCACTGGCGTCCATGCATGGATACGTGGAAACCCTGTTGTTGAAAAACGATTCCCTGAGCGAGGAAGAGCGACTGCGCTACCTGCAAATCACGCGCAAACATTCGCTTCGTCTGAGGAAGTTGATTGGCGACCTGTTCGAGCTGTCCAAGCTGGACTCTGCCAGCGTGCAGCCTTCCCTGGAATGGTTTTCACTGGCTGAACTGCTGCAGGACGTGACCCAGGAATTCGAATTACAGGCGGAGCAAAAGGGAATCGGTATCGAGGTCAACGCCCGGCCGGAGGCTTCGATGGTATGCGCCGACATCGGGTTGATGCAACGGGTGCTGGAAAACCTGTTACGGAATGCGGTTCGGTACACACCCAGGGGGGGCACGATTACGATCAACCTGGATAAGAAGCCGGGTTGCGTCTCCGTGGCAGTGGCCGATACCGGCTGCGGTATCGCGGAACAGGACCTCGAGCGAATTTTTGACCGTTTCTACCGCTCTGAACAGGGAGAGGAAGAACGCTCCAACTCGGCCGGCCTGGGATTGGCCATCGTCAAACGGATTCTTGACCTGCACGGTAGCCGGATTACGGTCAGCAGCACGGTGAACGTAGGCACCCGCTTCGAATTCGACATTCCTGCACAGGCGGCATAATGGCCGGAGCGGGCAGAGCCCGCTCCGAACCTGTTACTAGTTACCGCCGGTTGCTGACACGGGCTGGCGGCTGATTGCGGATTCAACGTCCGCCGGACCGGCAATCCGTGCGCTGTGCGCGCCAACCAGTTTCGTGTACTCGAGGTCAAGCTGATCGAGTGCTTTGGCGAAAGCCATGGTGGCAGGTACGGCTGCAGGAATCACCCCGCTGGCCGGTTGGGGAAAATGGTCCGCCTCGAAGATGATACCTTCCCCGGGAAGATAGGCGATCAGGATATTCTCCGCATGGGGCGTGGGTCCGATGTTATAGAACTCGATGGTCTTGTTGCCATCAGTCAACGTCATTTTTTCATCGACAAATTCCAATTTGGCGTTTTCATCGCCTGCCGCCGTGCGCACCAGGGTTTCATTTTCCTTGAAGGTAACGATGGTTGCGCCTTCCTGCGCATAGGCTGCTGCACCTGGAGTGTGATCGTTATGGTGATGGGTCAGTACGCCGTATTTGATCGGCTTGTCAGGAATTTCCTTGCGCATTTCCTTGATACTGGCCGGTACGGTCTGGGTGCCGCCCACTGCTACCACGTGATCTTCCATCTCGACAAACAGGGCATAGGTACCGTTCCCACCGATCAGGAACACACCTTCGTCGATTTCGTTAGTGCTCATTTCATCAGGCGTGATGGCCGCGACTTTCTCCAAGTTCCCCGGTACCTGCAGATACTGGTCCACGGGAACGTTCGTTTTCAATGACTTGATATCAATGACAAGATTATCTTCGCCGTTTACGTAGAGATTGAACTTCTGGTTGAAGGCGATGCCGTCAATCATGGTGTAATCCTGGAAACTGTATTCAACCTGGCCAAAAGGTGGAAGTGCCCGCTCCATGTGCGTGAGCATATGTGTTTCCTGGTCGATATACAGAGCCAGTGCGGGCCCGACCGCCATGACCAACGTGATGACATCGTGCATGCGGCCGTCCACTTCTGCTTCACCCAACCAGTTGGACTGGCCGCGGCGGTCCTGCAGCTGTTTCATGAGCAAGGCGGGCGTGACGCGAATAAACGGCCCGGACTGCGTATCGAAATCAGGCTCGGCCAGCGGCGCGGCTGTGCCTGAACGGTAATTCAGCTGCCAGCTGTTTTCATCGTTGATGATGGTGCCCTGATTAAAAACATAGCCACCGCCCTCGCCCCAGTTGCGGGCCACGAAAATATCGTTTTCCAGGTCAACTGCATTGAAACTCTGGGTATGACTGGTATCGTACGGAGGGCCCGGATTGCGGCTTTGACCGGTCCGGAAGTTGATGAATTCAGCTTCCCGAACCATCGTCTTGAGACCAGCCAGGGCTTCGGCTCCACCGTGTGCTTCAACGGCGGCATCGATAACCTCCCCTGCCTTGTTAACTGATTTAAGCGGCAACGACTCTGCCAGCAAAGGATTGGAGAGCATCAGCAAAACGCTGGCTGCGGGAATAAGAAACTTTGTGTTCACGATTAACTCCTGGTTGTCTGAAGTACTCCGGGAGTCTGTACTCAATGATTCCGGCTGTCTCGCAGATTGAGATAACCGGATTTTCAGTTGCGATGAACTGATGGGGTGGGCTTTTGGGAGCGGATTATGCCCGCGATTGTTAAGTCCGTGCCACGGGAGGCGTCGGGTATCTGTCTGCAGAACACGTTCAAGACGGCCCTGTGCACTCTTCGGCTGTTCCCGACAGCCCGAAGGTTCTACAGACAGATACCCGACACCTCTGGAAAGGTTTTAGTCGCTCACGTTGCGATGGCCGTGACAGAGGTATCCGTTAGCCCTTTCCAGGACAATCAACTGTCGGGAACAGTTGCTTAGCGCACAGGGAGTCTGGAGCGTGTCCTGGAAAGGGCTAACGGATGCCTCTCCTGCGACTGACTCATATCGCGGGCGCAGTGCAGGTAGTAGAGCGAGTGCGGCTTTACCGCAGGCAAAGAGGCGCTGGCGAAATGCCGTCGCGCGTCCGCTCCCACAGGTTTACTGGGTTTTCTGGAACACGCGCACGTAATCTATTACAAGGCGCTGGGGGAATTGCGTGGTGGAATCGGGTGCGCCGGGGCCTTCACCGCCAATCGCAAGGTTGATTCCAACAGAGAAAGGTGCGTTGAATGCTGCAAATTCAGGCGCGCTGACGTCCATCTGGAAATAAACCTGGTTGTCTGCCAGCCATTGGATTTTTGACCCGTCCCGGATAATTGAAAATACATGGAACTGGCCGGTGAAGGTGTCATTCGGGAGTGTCACAGAACCGCCTTCGTAGAGGCGTTTGCCGTTCTGCCGCCAATGCAGGGTGCCGTGAACCGTGTTTTCCCTGCCGCTTCCGCCGATCATCTCCATGAGATCGATGCCAGCGCCGGCTTCACCCTCCATCCACAATACCGGCCGCATGCCCTGTCCGCCCGGAAGGGAAGCCCGGATATCAATACGGCCGGCGGAGAACTGCCGGGACTCGCGGGATACGATTCGCGAAGAAGTATATTGACTGCCCTCATAGGCCTCCGACGTCGCCGTAATCACAAGATAACCGTCCTGCAACGCCAGGTTTTCCGGACGGTAGTATTGCAACTCATTATTTCCCCAGCCATGGCGGCCGGTGCCCGTTTCCTGGAGCCAATTGGAGTCGAAAAGGTTTTTACT
Organism: uncultured Lysobacterales bacterium; assembly: GCA_937924405.1. Classification (GTDB taxonomy): domain Bacteria; phylum Pseudomonadota; class Gammaproteobacteria; order Xanthomonadales; family SZUA-36; genus JAHEFT01. The sequence goes on along the minus strand of CALDVW010000116.1, from coordinate 27,577 downwards.
CCTGAATTCCTCGCGCCAGGCCAGCTTCATGCCGGGATAAGACTCCGGTGAAATGTAACCCCCAGCCAATATCCTGGTGGGCTCGGCCTGTGCCGAAATAAAAAATCCTGCCAGGGCAAAAACCGGGGCCAGGAGATACCGATGCAGATTCCAGTTCATGTGCCCATTATCGTTTTTTATCGGCCTGCATCCAAATGGGCCGCCAGTTCCCTCTAACAGGTAGCTTTGTATCAAACTAACCCGATGGAGAATCGAAATGGTTGAATTATTCATACCGATTGTGTTGTTTATCGTTATCGGCATCACCGTGCTGGGCTATTTTTACTGGAATCACAAAAATCGTTCCACCGTCATGGAAACGGTGCAAAAGGCCATCAAGAGCGGCAGCGAATTTAATCCGGAGTTGCTGGCGCAGTTGGGCGCCGCGGTCAATCCAAGAATGCGTGACATGCGGCGCGGCATCGTATTCCTGTCGCTGGGGATTGGCGGATTGCTGTGCAGCCTGTTTTTTGCAGACCCCGAAGTCGTGAACGGCATCCGCGCCGGTTCAGTCTTCCCGCTGATGCTGGGAGTCGGCTTCCTGATAGTATGGAGACTCAACAAAGACTGAAGGCAGGCAAGCATGATTTCCGACATGGAGTTGGTGGCGCGTGTCACCGGCTTCAATGACCAGGCAGCATTCCAGGAGTTGGTGCAGCGGCACCAGGCCGCCATCCGTGGATTTCTGGGCCGCCTGATGAGTGGTGACCACGGCACGGCGGATGACCTCGCCCAGGAGACCTTTCTGATGGCCTACCGGAAAATGCACACCCTGAAATCTTCTGGCAGCCTCCTATCCTGGTTGCATACCATCGCTTACCGGCAGTTCCTGCAATTCACACGCAAACACTCCCGGCAACAGGTCATGGCCGAACCACCTGACCCCGGTTCTGACCCCCGCCAGGCGGTCGACGCTGAAATCCTGGTGCCTCGCCTGATGAGCCTGGTGAGCTCCGAAGAGCGCGCCTGCCTGACCCTGGCCTACGCGGCCGGAATGAGCCACCACGAAATCGGCGAAATTACCGATATGCCGCTCGGAACCGTCAAGTCGCATATCCAGAGAGGCAAAAACAAGTTGCAAAAATGGTTGATAAAACATGATCATTCAATTTCCGACAAGGCCACGGCGAAACTGGCAAAGGAGGCACACCGTGCCTGAAGACACAATCGATCAATCACTGGGACAATTACTGGGTTACCCCGACTCGACGCAAGCCGATTCCGGGGAATTCGTCGCAACCGTGATGAATCAGGTAAGGCGGGAAGAGCGTACGCGCAAGCTGATCCTGTTTGCCTTCGGCCTGGTTGGCGCCCTGTTTGGCCTGACCGGCGCGCTGATTCTTTCCGAGAAAATTACCTGGTTGTTTACCGAAACCCTGTCCGGGACGACGACGATGCAAGTGGTGCTGATTGTGGTCGCGGCGCTGGCGTTCTATACCTGGTTCATGAACGACGATTTGCCCCTGGAAAACTAGTCGCAGGAATCCGTTGTTCTTTGGGGTATCATGCAACCCCAGTGATTCAGCCCGGTTAATTCGATGAAACAAGCGATACTGATTGTCGCCCTCGTGGCGATCATTTCCACTGCGCAGGCAAAGGCGCCCTTCATAGACCCTTCGGATGATCCCACCTATTATGGCTCCCCCCGCAATATCCTGGTCTGGACCCCGGAGCAGCAGGTGGCCGGCTATCGCAACGTGGAAAAAATCTTTCCGACACGGGTCATCCCCGCTGGCGGCACCGTGCTCGATTTACCTTCTGCACCGCAGGATCTCGGCGGAGTACAAATTGCCGCCGGCAACAGCTCGATGACGGTTGACGAATACTTCGTGCAACAAAACGTGGCCGGCCTGATGGTGATCAAGGACGGCAATGTTGTCTACGAACGTTATGGCCTGGGAAATACACGGGACAGCCGCTGGATTTCATTTTCCGTCGCCAAATCCGTTGTTTCAATGCTGGTGGGAGCTGCCATCCGCGACGGTTACATCCGGAGCGTAGATGAAATGGTCACCAACTACCTGCCCAGGTTGAAGGGGTCTTCCTATGATCAGTCGACGATTCGCAGCATTCTGCAGATGTCCTCAGGCGTGCAATGGAATGAGGACTATGACGACCCCGAATCCGACGTCAGCACGGCCCCCTATCAGACTCTGGCGTTGTACGAGTTCCTGCGAAACAAGCCGCGTGACGCCGAACCCGGAGAATTATTCAATTACAATACCGCGGAAACCAACCTGGTCGGCACGTTGCTGCGCTCTGCGATTGGAAACAATCTTTCCACTTACCTGTCGGAAAAAATATGGGTGCCGTTCGGCATGGAAAACGATGCCCTGTGGATGCTGACCGAGCCTGGCGGTGGTGAATTTGGTGGTTGCTGCATCAGCGCCACTTTGCGGGATTATGCACGCCTGGGCCTGTTCGCCCTGGCCGGTGGACGCCTGCCCGATGGCACAGAAATGCTGGCCGATGGCTGGATGGCCGAATCGACAACCCCTTTCAAAGGTTACGACGGATACGGCTACCTCTGGTGGCTTGGCCGGGGCCGCTCATTCCAGGGGATCGGTATTTTCGGGCAGGGGATATGCGCCCACCCTGAAGAAAATGTGGTAATCGCCCTGCACAGCGCGCGCTCGGCGGCCAGCACGGACGCCGACTGGGCGTTGCAGGGAGCACTTTGTGTGGCCCTGGCGTCTTCACTAAAAGATTAGCTGCGGAGAAGCAACACGATAAAGCAGCAGCGTCGTCGACGAGCAGATTTGAGAATGAACAATGGAGAACGGGATATTGGAAACCGGTAAATTGCAAGCCGCCTTTGCGGCATTTTGTTTGCTGTGCAGCTCAACGATTGCAGCGCAGGCGCCACAGCAAGGCCCGCTGATATTCGATATAGACGGCGGTGCGGCTCATCAGTCCATGACGGATCTGAAAGACAGTGAAGGAAGTTTTGCGGTTGACCGCTGGTTTGTCAGCGCCGGGATCACCTACGCCTGGGACCGGCGCAATGCGCTCGGGTTTACCCTGGGCGGCGGCAACTCCAGCTACGAATTCGACGACCTGACCGGGCCTGCGGGCAGTGAACCATGGAACAAAATCGAAGAAACCCGGGCGGCGATCACGGGGCGTTTCTCGTTCAGTGAAAAGGGGACGGCGATTATCATCCCCACGGTTCGATTCAATGGCGAAGAAGGCGCCAGTTCGAGTGACAGTCGCACTTTCGGCCTGTTTGCCGCCGCTGCCTGGCGGATCGATGAAAACCTGACTATCGGCCCGGGTATCGGTGTATTTTCGAGACTGGAGGATAGCGCCCGGGTTTTTCCAATCCTGGTCATAGACTGGAATATCAGCGAGCGCTGGAATCTATCGACCGGCCGCGGACTGGCTGCATCACAGGGGCCCGGTCTGACACTGAGTTACGAGATGAATAAAAATTGGTCTTTTGGTCTTTCCGGGCGGTATGAAAATATCGAGTTCCGTCTCGACGATGAAGGCCCGGCGCCCGGTGGCGTTGGACGTGACCGGTCGCTGCCGCTGGTGGCATCGGCTAACCTCTACATCAACCCGAGGATCAATCTATCGGTGTTTGCGGGCCTGGAGTTTGCCGGCGAATTGAGAATGAAAGACGCCATGGATGTGACAGTTGATGAGCGCAAGTACGACCCGGCACCACTTTTTGGCGCAACCTTCGCCGTACGATTCTAAAGAGCCCCTGGCGTAAGCAGGAGCGGAAGCTTCTGCCGAGGGAAGCGAGACTTTTTCTATCTGACGATAATGCTTTGACCTGCTTCTCTGGTATCGCGTTTTGAAGCCCGCGCCGGGATGTTCCGGCCTTTGGCGACGGCCGGACGCTCAGCCATCCGGTTCAGCCAGGCTTGCAGGTTGACCAGCCCTTCGATGTCGATGCCGCTCCACTTGTGCGTCACAGCCCAGGGCCAGGTTGCGATGTCCGCAATGCTGTATTCATCGCAGAGATAGTCACGCCCGGTCAGTCGCCGGTCGAGCACGGTGAGCAGCCGCTGTCCTTCGTGCTGATAACGGTGAATCGCAGCCGGAATCTGTTCTTCGAAATAGCGATACCACACATTGGCCTGACCCATCATCGGACCCACGCCACCCAACTGGAACATCAGCCACTGGAACACCTGTGAGCGGGCTTTTTCCCCGGCCGGAATCAGCATGCCGGCTTTTTCCGCCAGGTAGATCAGGATCGCTCCGGACTCGAACACCACGAAGTCGTCATTATCATGATCCACGATGACCGGGATACGGCCATTCGGGTTCATGGCCATAAATTCCGGTGATTTCTGCTCCTGTTTCCCCAGGTCAATTTGATGGATTTCGTAATCCAGGCCGGTCTCCTCCAGCATGATGGAGACTTTGTAGCCATTGGGGGTAGGGGAAGTGTAAAGTTCGATCATTGTTGTGCGCCCATCAGGAATGGCTATCATTATCTCAGGGATCGCACAGGGAAACGACCGTCAAAACAATGGTAACCGACCTTACTAAAATCAACTGCGTGATCCGGCCGGTGCGCAGGTCAGACAACTCCACCGTTGCGCAGATCATTCACCAGGTGATGACCGAGTTTGATGCGGTGGGCAGCGATTGCTCGATTTCAGACCTGGAAGTCGACAACATGTACGAGTCCTATCCGGCACCCGGGGCGGCGTTTTTCGTTGTCGAGTGCTCAGGTACGGTGCTGGGCTGTGGCGGGATGGGGCCGCTGTTGGAAGGCGGGCCTGGCGTATGTGAGTTGCGGAAAATGTATTTCCTGCCTGAATTGCGCGGCGCCAGCCTGGGGACAAAACTTTTGGACACCATCCTCGATGCAGCGCGCGAAGCCGGGTATCGTCAGTGTTATCTGGAGACAATGAAACACATGCACCAGGCGCGTACCCTGTATCGGAAGCGCGGATTTGTAAGCATCGATGCGCCGATGGGAAATACCGGTCATTCCGCATGTAATTCGTGGATGGTGAAGCCGCTATAGACCAATTCCTTGATCGGGGAAGGACGGGGCCTGAACGACCGAGACCGCCATTAGTGCCTCAACCCAGCTCGTCACGCAGAATGAATTTCAAAACCTTGCCGGTCGCGTTCCGCGGCAGTTCAGTGCGGATATCCAGGCTTTGGGGGTGCTTGTATTTGGCCAGGTGCTCATCGCAGTGCCTTTTAATCGTTTCCAGGTCCAGCGATTGATTGTCTGCGGGGACAACCACGGCACAACCCACCTCTCCCCACTTCGGATCCGCCACGCCAATCACGGCCACTTCACTGATTTGCGGCATCATGTACAGAATGTTCTCGACTTCGGCGGGATATACATTTTCACCCCCGGAAATGTACATATCCTTAATGCGGTCGTCGACGTATATATAACCGTCTTCATCCTTGCGGCCGATGTCACCTGATTTCAGCCAGCCGGCAACGAAAGACTGCTCGTCGGCTTCCGGCCGCTGCCAGTAACCGGGCGTCACGTTGGCGCCCTTCATCCAGATTTCACCCTGCTCGCCCGCCGCAGCCTCCTGCGTTTCCGATTTCATGATTTTCATGTCAATGAACATCGCCGCCTTACCTGCTGAACCTATTCGGCCGGGGACATCTTCGCGTAACAGGCTGCAGGCAAGGCCGCAGGTTTCGGTCATGCCATACACTTCAACGATGGGAACACCGTGGTCGAACCACCAGCGCAGCAGAGGCTCTGGCATGGGTTCGGCGCCCCCCGCAGCGATGATGATGCGCGAAAAATCTGCATCTTTGCAGTCCGGGTGCTGGCTGAGTGCATTGTAAACCGCCGGCAGGCCCAGGAAATGTGTTACGCCAAATTCTTCGCAGGTGATCGCTTCGAGCATGGCCCCTGGTTCAAATACACGTTCGATGACCGCGGTACCGCCAAAGAAAAGAACCGGAACGGAAAAACCCATCATGGCTCCGATGTGGAACAGGGGCAGGACCGCGTAGCTGACCGAGTTACGATTGGCCTCGAAATTGATGGCCTCGTTAAGAACCGCCGCCAGCATCATGCCGTGTGTAATGATGATGCCCTTGGGGCGACCGGTCGTACCGGATGAATACATCAGCATGGCCTGCTCTTCCATCCCAAGAGCCTCGATTTCCCCAATCCGGCTGGAACCTTTCAGGGCGTTTTCGAACTCTGTCTCTCCACCCAGCCCATCGGTTTCCACCCAGCGCACGCCGGATGTTTGCGACCGCAGATCCCCGACCATGGCGGCGAATGCGACATCCGAGATGACCAATTTCGGTGACGCATCATCGACGATGAAAGCGAGTTCCTGAGCGGTCAACCGGAAGTTCAACGCAAGGTGAACAGCGCCGATTCGCCAGGTCGCGAAAATAATGTCCAGCACGTCGCTGCTGTTCATCGCGATCAGACCCACCCGGTCGCCTGGCTCGATACCGGCTTCGCGCAGGAACCCGGCGATGCGCGAAACCCGGTCATTCATCTCCGCATAACTGTGTTTGCGGCCACTGGCCAGGTCTACCGTGGCCAGTTTCTCCGGCGTGGTCAGGGCGTGGAAAGCAACCCAGTCGGTGACAGTGTCGGTCATCGCCTTTCTTAAGCTCCCATTACTTGTAATATTTCTGCAATGACTGGATATCAGCCTGGCTGACGCCCGAATTTTCAAGGGTGACATGATCATCGTGATTGTTGGCGCTGATCACTGCCCCGGCCACCACCGCCCCCCAGAATTCCGGGCTGTGCCAGAAATCATTGTCTTTGTGGTGGGGCTCTGAAGATTTCTGGTCGAGCACACGTTGCTGAATTTCGGCCAGCTGCTGGCGGTCGGATACTGCCTCGTATTGCACAATGATGCCGAGTTTTTCCGCCGTTGTCTGAAGCCCATTATTTACCGGGTCAATTTTCAGAATACCCCCGTCTTCGAGCATCATTGCAGACGCACTCTGCATTTTTCCACGTATCGGGGTATCGGCCAGTTTTCTCAACTTGATCACTTTTCCATGGGTCGATACCCGGTACCCTTTGCCGCCGCCGTGTGAGTATGCGTAGACTTCTCCGTTCGGCAGAATCGTGATTTCCACATTCAACGGTGGATCGAAGGCCAGGTTCGTGCCAGCCCAGCTACCGACATACCAGGCGGCGTTATCTGCGTGCAACGGAGCATTTTTAAACTTGCGTGAACTGGCAACAGCTGAGGTTACGACCAGCACGATCGACAGAAATATCAGCAAGGATCTTCCCAGGAGAGGGGTTTTCATCCGGTTTTACTCCTTCTTTGTGTTCTGAAATATACATTTTTACTTATTGACCGTATAGGACCTCAACGTACCCCGCCAGGCCAAAACTCCGGTCAAGGCAACCGCAAAACCCACACCCAGTGACAGAACCAGTTCACCAAGGGCGCTGTCTGCGGCAACCTGCCGATAAGGAATCCAGTAAAACAGAATCATCAGGATGGACAGGGCGATCCCGAAAGTGATCATGGCACCGGACCAAACCAGGGTCCGGCGAGTCCGGGCGAAATCGATTTCCTCCGGCGGTGTTTCATGCAGCCTTTTTCGCCAGGCGTGCTCCCGGTCGCTCACCTTGCCCCTGAATGAAACGATTTCTATCGTCAGGTAACTCAAAAACACGCCGACCAGGATAGGGTCCAGTATTACTGGCAGGTCAACAATTCGCAGCAATGCGATGATGTTGGTGACGACGTTTCCCAGTAGTCCGGCGATGATCCCCCAAAACGCGCCTGCCTCCGTAATCCTGTTGCTCCAGACGCTCATGAACGCGACCGGCCCCCAGGAGGAAGCAAACAGCGTGCCTGCAAAATAGGTGATCCAGAACAACTGTCCCTCGGGCAGCAGGAAAGCAATGGCAAGCGCCGCCAGGCTGAGAACTAACATGGCCTGCCGGCTCAGTTTCAGGCGCGCCCCGTCATCGAGGTGGCGCGGCGGCATAATGTCATTGCTGGCACTGAAGGCGACCAGGGAAAGAAAGGTCGATGCCGAGGAAAGACCTGCCGCCATGATACCGGACATCAGCAATACGCCAACCAGCAAGGGCATGATATTCATCGCAGCCCAGATCATATTCTCCTGGGCGGGATCGATTTGCGGGTTGATCAGGTTGATGGCGGCGCCGGAGAACATCAGCACCAGGTAGAGCGCCATGATCACTCCAGCGGTGATGACGGCGGAGCGAATGACCGTGTGCTCGTTGCGAGCCATCAGGAAGCGGCTGGCCTGCCACGGACTGACCGCGACCACGATGCCCCAGCCGACTCCCAGAATAATTCCGTAGATCAGCGATTCGGCCGGCGCCTTCCAGATGGCATCCGGTCCGATCGCGCCATGCCAGGAAATAATCTCCGGCTTGGCCTCGAACCCCGCCAGGTTCCTGATCGCTGTAAACCAGCCACCGGCGTCTTCCACGATAAACGCAAGACCCAGCAAGGCAACGGCGGAGAACAGCAGGAACATTATCGTATCCGTCAACACGACACCCCGTGATCCGGAATACAGGGTAAACAGGGTATATCCCAGCCAGGCCACCAGCAGGGTCAGGTGGAATGAAAGTCCGGTCACTTCATGGATGATCGTGGCCACGCCCTGGGTCACTACGACCAGGTATCCGGTGCAGCCCAGCACCACCGTGATACCCGCCACTGCCTGCACCCGCCGGCTGGAGAATCGCTGGCCGAAATACTCGGCCAGCGTCAATGCGCGGCTGCGGCGCAGAAACCGCCCGAAATATAATCCTCCGAGTACGTACCCAACACAATTGACAGCGGTCAGGATAATCACGACCGAGGGAAAGCCGGAATAGCCCACGCCGGTCTCTCCCATGAAGGCATTGGTGCTCATCAGGCTGGCAACCAGGGTGCCGACGATCAACAGCGTGGGCGCATTGCGCCCGGCCACAAAATAGTCTTCCAGATGCTTGACCTTGCGCCCGGCATAGCTGCCGACCAGCAGGTAAACAATAATGCTGAGCAATAGCCCCAGGGAGTAAGCTGACATTCAGACCGCGGCTAGCAGCTCGTCGAAAGACGCATCCAGGCATTCCCTGAAAAATCCGATATCCGGCAACATTTCACGGGCTGAAATGATGTTGAAAGTCATCTCGCCGTTATAACTCGGCGTTGCTATGAACAGGCCCATGCCATCGGCCAATGGCGCCAGGCCATACGAATGCAGCAACTTAGCGCCGTTCATGTAGAGCGCTTGTTGCGGCCCGGGAACATTCGAGATAAACAGGTTACACAAACTGGAGGTAAACCGCCCGCTGGCTATGATTCGCGCCACACCGGCCAGCGTCGCGGCCGGGGCGTGCTTGGTCAGGTCGGTCATCAAACGGGCTGAAATACCCGATTTTGCGGCCTTGGTCTGGCGGGTCGTATCCCTGATGGCCTGCAGTCGCTCCAGCGGGTCCTCGATACCCGTCGGCAAGGCCACTGACATGGCGCTGATTTTGTTACCCGGCATTTCAGCTTCACTTCCGCTGCTCCTCGCATTCACCGGTGCGATGGCGACCAGCGGATCTGCCGGAAGTTCGCCATGAAAATCGAGATAACGGCGCAGTGCGCCGCTACAGATGGCAATGACGACGTCATTGATGGTGGCGCCTTCCACGCTGGCCTTGATCTGTTTCATTTCATCGAGGCTGAAGCGGGTTGCATCGAACATCTTGTGTGGCGACACCGCCTGGTTGAAACGGGTTTTCGGTACCCGCGTGCTTTTCCCGGCATCAGACCGCAGGGTTTTCTTGATGGAATCGTAGATGGCTGGTGAAAACCGCAGCAGGGTACTGGCCATCTTGACCGGAGACTGGATGTTGCTGACCACCGCCCGGTTTAGCACGGTCACGGTGGAGGGGGCACCGCCCGGGGACTTCGCCTTTTTGGCGATCTTGATGGCGGGCGTACCCTTGGCGTCCTTATCGGACACAGCACTGAAAAAATGCATGGCCGAGGCGCCGTCGATTGCCGCGTGATGCACCCGGGTGGCGATCGCGTAGGAACCTTTGGGAAAACCCTTTATCCGGCCCAGCCCCTCGATCACATACATGTCCCAGAGTGGCCGGTTCATATCCATTGGCCGGCTGAAATGACGTGACAGGTGGATGCAGAACTGGCGCCAGTCGCCGGGGTTGGGCAGGCGGCTGTGGAACATGTGATGCTCGATATCAAAGTATTCGTCTTCGACCCAGTACGGATAATCGAGATCATAAGGCAGGCGCATCAACCTGCGCTTGAAAACCGGTGACGTGTCGAGTCTGCCCTCGACGTGCTCAATAATGTCCTTGAACCGGACCTTGCCACCGGGAGCGGTGGCAGGATCATAGATATTCACACCCATCACGTGGGTCAGATTGTTTCCGGTTTCGATGTAAAGAAACTGGGCGTCCTGTGCGCTAAGCTGTTGCATCATTCCTCACCATGACTGGAAAGGGCAATTAACCTGATCCTTTCCAGCCTTCTCGATAGTTCCTTGAAGTCCCGCAGCAGGCGGATACGTTGTTCGGCGGCCTCTTCGTTGCCGCCATCAGTCAGACCCCTATTCTGTGCCAGTTTATAACCATTCTGGAAAAGAATTTTTCCGATCGACGCCTCACTCGTGATCCGCCTTTGCAAATAGGCCTGTCTGCCTTCTTTCAGAGCGAGGGCAATACACTCCTGTTCCTGCATTCCCACCCCTGCGTCCTGCCTCGCAAGGAGGTCGAACACAACGCTGTATGCCTCGACAAAGGGTAACAGGCTCGAATGGGCAACCAACGGATACATCTCCGCCAGCATCACGAGCAAATCCGGCCCGCCTTTTTCAATTCGTTCCTGCCAGGACGGGTCGATCAGGTCCAGTTCCTTGCGCAGTTCTTTTTTGAATTTCTTTTTTGACGGATAGAAGAATTCGAACTTGAAGAAATCCCGCAGTCGTAAGGTTTCCTGCCAGAACTTATCCAGTGCCTGCTCCGGAGGAGCGTCGCTGGCGCTGAGCAGCGCGAGCTCAAGAATAGCCTTGTTGACGAAATGATGAATGATCGAATTGCGATAATAGGTTGCCAGCGGATGATGGTCCGGCTCGATGCCGAAAACGGTGTCACTTCCTTCGTCATAGCGGATCAGCAAACCCATATCGACCATCGCTTCCGCCAGATCTTCTACGTGGGAGAGCCTCTCGGGTGAAAAATCGCTGGTCAAGCGGATTCCCCGGGCGTGAGCCCAGCGCACGATGGCCAGGATTTCAGTCTGAATTTCCTCGATGGTCAGGGCGCGTGGGGCCGCGCCCAGTAAAACCATGCAGCCCACCGCAGGCAACGTCAACGGCGTGACCTGGTTGGCTTGCACGGCGACCTCGAATGCGATCTTTGGCAGGGCCATCCGGTCGTCGGGATCGGGCGCTCTTTCGACCACTACCGGCTCGCCAATATCGAGGTAAATACGGCCCATGGGTTGCCGCAGGCTCGAAAGGTAGCCGATGAACCACTTGAGTGATTCCGGCTTTTTGATCCGTCCGGTCTGCTCACTTGCATATTCCTGTACGTCACGCATCAGGTCATAACTGACCGTGACGGGAATAATGTGCAGGTTATGCGCTTCAGTGGTATAGGCCGCCTCCAGCACATACTTCAGCAAACCGTAGCGCGGCGGCATCAATTTGCCGGTACGCGATCGCGTGCCTTCGAAGGCCCAGGTCAGTGGAAAGCGTTTTTCCATCAGGTAGCCTATGTAGTGCCGCAAGACGATCTTGTACAACGGTTTATCCTGGAATTTGCGCCGGATAAAGATGCCCCCGGAGCGCCGCATGAGCAACCCCAAGCCGGCAAAGCTCATGTTGATGCCGGCAAAAATGTGCGTCATCGGAAAATCATTTTTAAAGAGCGTCGAGGTCAGTGCGATGCTGTCGATATAAGTCTTGTGGGTAAACAGAAGCATCGACGGGTAGGTTTGAATGATCTGGCGCAGCCGCTCCAGGTCTTCTTTCCGGTGAACGACCTCACCGTTGTAACTCACGGACATCACGCTATTTTCGAACCGTGCGCGGAAATCGATGAACAAAGCATTGGGAACGGCGATCAGTTCTTTCATGTATTCCGTGGCTTCGTTTTGCAGTTCCTTCAGTGGCCGGCCTGTCTCCACCGAGAGCTGCTCCAGGGCGGCTTTGAATCTGGGGCTGCTGGCCAGGCTTTCTGCGATGAAGCGTGGCGCCTTGTAACGGCGGCCGAACAAACCCCACTCTGCAATTTCCAGCGCCAGACCGGCCAGGCGTGCGACATAGGCTGCAAACTCTTTTGCGGACTCTTCGGCGGTCGTTTCATGCTGCCCGGCGAAACGGGTTTTCAACTCGTCCAGGGTGGCGGGCTCAGCCGCAATACACTCTGCCCGACCGGGGTCCCGGTGCAGAATCCACTTGCCCCGGAGCGCTCCGGGATGTCGCGGATCACCTAAAATAAGGTGGCGAAGAGCCAGGGGTTTATTGGTCTCATGCTCCTTGCCCGGCATCAGCCAGGCCACGCGGACGGGGACCAGGAGAGTATTACCGGGAGCATCCAGTTTCTCTACCAGCCCGCTCAGGTCGGGGAGCGAGTTGTCTTTGGATATGGCAAGAAAAATTCGCTCAATGGAGTTCCCGCCTGCATTCATGCTCCAGGAGGCCAGGCACTCATCCAGCAGTCGCCGCTCGAGACGATTGCCGGCATCACCGATAAACAGTATCGGGCCGCTATGGTCCCAGGGCCGATCGCCGGGCGGTGCCGGAAATCTGCTCAACTGGTTTTCCTGTCAACCGTTGCTCTTACCGGTGCTTTTTTTCTGCGCGCTTTCTTTTTCAGCGCCTTTTTTTGCGCAGCTTTTTTTACCGTTGCTTTTTTCGCGTCCGGTTTTTTTTGCGCCTTCTTTTTTCTGGTCGTTTTCTTCGCGGAAGCTTTCCCGGCTGCGACCTGCTTCGACGTGGTCTTCTTTTTGGTGGTTTTCTTTCTCAGCGCTTTCTTTTTCAACGTCGGCTTCTGCGCGGCCTTCTTAACCGTGTCGTCTTCTGTTTCCGGGCTTTTTCCCGGGTAACGGGTGATGACCGGGTCCGCTTTTGCCCGAACCGGCGTTTCTCTGGCTGGCTTCTTTTTACGGGCGATTTTCTTCTCGGCGCCCTTTTTTCCGCCCGGGCCGGATTCAACCGCGACCGTTTCCGCCTGCCCCAGCGTATCCAGGAACATCGCCCGGATCTCTGCGACATGCTGATCGATGGTATCGCCACGCCAATCACTGGTATCGACCGGCGGTAAAACATCGACCTCTACCGTCGCCGGACGAAACACGAAGTCACCCTTGGGCGCTACGTCGCCGGCGTTATGGATCACGACCGGTACGACCGGCACACCGGCCTGAATCGCCAGGTGAAATGGCCCTTTTTTGAACGGCGCCAGCCGGGGCGAGATACTGCGGGTTCCCTCCGGCGCAATGACCACGGATTGGCCCTGGTTACGCATTGCATCAACCAGCGGTTTCATCGCCTGGATCGCACCGGCGGAATTTTGCCGGTCAATAAACACCGTGCCTGCCAATTCAAGGGTTTTGCCGATCAACGGCATCTGCTTGATTTCTTTCTTGCCAACCCCGGCAATATCCCGGCGCAACAGGCGCGCCATGATGACCACATCGACTTTGCTCTGGTGATTGAACACGAAAACCGCAGGCCGGTTTTCCCATATATGGGACTCACCCCGCACGATGAGGTTGAGCCCGATCAGGGCGCTGCTGATGTCGGCAAAAAACGAGGTGGCGAAATTACGGGCTTCACTCTTGGATCCCGTCAGCGCCCAGATGGGCAACCCGGCTGCAAAAGACGGCAGCAGGGATGCGGTGGCGGCGACCGATCGCAGGTAATCCGTAAAATGCGGCTGCCCGCGGCTTTTGAACCGGCGTACCGGCCAGCCCCGCTCCTCCGCGATCACGGCCAGTTTGGAATTGGGGTTGAGCGGTTGCGGGTGCCCCACGCGTTCCAGCAATTCCAGGTCGTCATCGCTGTCGCTGTAGAAGTAGCTCCGGTCCAGGTCTACCCCGTGGTCTTTGGCCAGTTTCTCAGCCGCCAGTACCTTGCCCTGGCCAAAACACAACGGTCGCTCGATGCCACCCGTAAACACGCCGTCTTTGACTTCGTAACGACTGCAGATGATGTGCTCGAAATCGAGGTCCCGGGCCATCGGCTCAACCTGGTAGGGCGTGGCCGAGGAAATGACAGCGACCGTGTGACCCTTGGCCATATGCGCCTGGACCAGTGCGCGGGATTCGGGGTAAACCTTGCGTGCAATCTGCTGCTCATAAAGTTCCTGGCCGAATTCAATGTAGTCTTTTTCACTGACGCCGCGCATGAACTGCGCAGCCGAGGTCATCAGGCCGGAGAAACCCATCGTCCCAAGGGAAAACTGGGTGACCGCCGACACGAGCTCAACCAGTTCGTAAGGAGAGAGGTCGCCGCGCCGTATCTGTTCTTTCAGAAAAACAGTAGCCGAGAAACCCGCAATGAGCGTTCCATCAAAATCAAAGAAGGCGCCGATTTGCGGCCCGCTGGGCAGGTTCTCGATTTCATTGATGACATCTGCATAAACAGTCATATTGCCTTACCCCGGTTCTGACTCGGCGCCCACGGTTGATTTCAACAATCCGCGGAACACCTGTCTGGGCGTCATTTCACCCTGTATCACTGAGTACACATCGTGTGTGATTGGCATCTCAATGCCGTATTGTTCCCCCAGGGCCATCACGGTGGGCGCACTTTTCACACCTTCTGCGACCATCACCATCTCATCGATGATTTCCTTGAGCGAACGGCCCTTGCCCAGCTCGAAACCGACGTGGCGGTTGCGGCTCTGCGGGCTGGTGCAGGTGGCGATCAGGTCACCCATGCCTGCCAGCCCGGCGAAGGTTTCGGGACGGCCACCCATGGCCACACCCAGGCGGATAATTTCTGACAAGCCGCGAGTGATCAATGCCGAACGGGTGTTATCTCCCGCTCCCTGACCGTCGCCCATGCCAACGGCGATCGCGATGATATTCTTCAATACTCCGCCGAGCTCACAGCCGATCAGGTCCGTGTTGGTGTAGACCCTGAACAGTCCGCTGTGGAACAGCTGCTGCAGCTCCCGCACGATGATTTCATCTTCCATCGCAATGACGCTGGCAGCCGCCTGCCCGGCGATAATTTCCCGGGCCAGGTTGGGTCCGGTCAGAACTCCCACGGGATGCCCCGGCAAAACCTCGTTGATCACTTCGGTCATGCGCATCCGGGTGCTCAGTTCGAGGCCCTTGGTCAGGCTGATCACGGGTACCCAGGGCCTGAGATACTGGGTCGCATGTTCAAGCACGTCCCTGAAGTGCTGGGACGGAACACCCATCACCAGCACATCACATGCAGCGACTGCTTCTTCGATCGAATGAGTTGCCACCAGTTTTGAATTGAGCCTGGCGCCGGGAAGGTACTTGCTGTTGCTGTGGCTCTCATTGATTTCAGCCACCGCCGTTTCGTCCCTCGCCCAGATCGTCACAGGTGCATTCCTTGCGATCAGGGAGGCCACAGTTGTTCCCCATGACCCACCACCCAGTAATGCTGCTTTGAGATTCATTTACAGGACACCTTTTTCACGGGGAGTGTACCTTTCGGCCTCCTCCGGGGTGAGTTGAATGACTTTTATCGTCCAGTTGGAGACGACAGAGTCGACCTTGAAACGGAAACGTCCACCCTCGTCCATCAGCCTCAGGCCATTGCCAACATACTTGGTCTTCATCACGGTACCTGCATGAATGCCCGCAGGCGAGTGGAGCAAAACCACCGTCAGACCCATCGATGCCGGGTAGTCACTGTTGACGCGCCAGTCGATCAGCCAGGGCGCCTTGACTTCAAAATCGGCTGTTTCGACCGTGCGGCTTCCTGAGAATTCGCGAACGAGCTCTTCCGCCGGGGCGCTTGGCGCAACGAACGGCAGCAGGGCTGTCAAAATGAACACAGGCAAAAGGCTCTTCATTGAGAATTTCCAGGGCAGTGATCGCCCCCCATTATAAAAGGTGTCACGCCTGCTTGCTGCTGCTTAAAAAAAACCCTGGATCATCAGCTCAGAAATTGATCCCAGTAAGGATTATCACCGAAGCGAGCTACCAGGAAATCTATCAAGATCCGCGCCCGGCGCGAAAGGTAGCGCGTTTGGGGGTAGACCGCGTAAGCGTTGAGCTGCGGCGGACTGTAGGCATCCAGCACGGTGACCAGCTTACCGGCAGCGATGGCCTGCCACGCGATGAAAGAAGGCGTCAGGATAATACCGTGGCCGGCAACGGCCATGTCTTTCAGAAAATCACCGTTATTGGCAATCAACGGGGCATTTACCGGCACCAGGTGCTCCGCGCCCTGTGTATCCAGCAGGCGGAGTTGTGAGCTGCCGCCAATGTCATATTGCAATATTCGATGGCCTGCCAGTTCAGCAGGTGTTTTCGGAATTCCATATCGTTCGAAATAAGCGGGGCTGGCGCACAATAAAAGCCGGATCGGGCATATCTTGCGTGCCTGCAGACTGGAGTCACCGAGATCTGCAATCCTGATGGCCAGGTCGACACCCTGCTCCAGCAGATCGATGTGACGGTCCGAAAAATCAATATTAATGGCCAGATCCGGGTGAGCGCGGAAAAATTCATCAATCGCCGGCGACAGGTGGCAAAGGCCGAACGACAGCGGTACAGCGACCCGCAAGGTACCCGACAGGGAGGCATCGCTGTCGGCGGCCATCGCATCGAGCTCCGAGACATCCCCCAGCAGCTTTACGGCACCTTCGTAATAGGTCCGCCCCGTCTCCGTCAAGCTGGAACGCCGGGTGGTTCGGTTCAGCAGAAGAGTTCCGAGACGTTTTTCCAACTCGACCAGGCGCCGACTCACGCCCGATTTTGCAATGCCCAGTTGCTCCGCCGCTTTGCTGATGCTGCCGGACTCGACAATCCGGACGAAATTTCGCATTTCCTCGAGCTGACTCATTGTTCTGTATTTTGGAACTATAATTTGTAATTATTGGTGTTTTTAAACATATAAGCAACAGTTACGATAATCACCAACAAGTAAACTTCTACGGAGAACGAGATGAATACATTTAGGAAACTTGCAGCCCCGACCGGCAGGACCTTGATTGCGCTGATTTTCGTGGTTTCCGGCATTGGCAAAATTTCAAACTATGCTGGCACGCAAGGCTACATGGAGGCCATGGGCGTTCCAGGAATATTGCTGCCACTGGTGATCGCGCTTGAAATACTTGGCGGACTGGCCATTATCGTCGGTTGGCACACACGCTTCGTGGCCTTTCTTCTGGCCGGCTTCACCCTGCTTTCGGCTATGCTGTTCCACGCGGATTTCAGCGACCAGATGCAGATGGTCATGTTCATGAAGAACCTGGCGCTGAGCGGAGCTTTCCTGGTGCTGGTAGCCCAGGGCGCTGGCGCCTTTTCAATCGACAACCGGAACGGGGGCTGACATGACCAGGGACATTCCGATTACCGATAGCCGCGCAGTCGTCGCGACCACGCCGGGTATGCCTGCCACGGACGGTGACGGCGTAAAAATGACCCGCGTGATAGGAACGCAGGAACTCAACATGCTGGATCCCTTCCTGCTGCTGGACGCGTTTGAATCCGATCAGCCCCGGGATTACATCGGTGGCTTTCCCAGCCATCCCCACCGCGGTTTTGAAACCGTCACCTATCTGCTGGCGGGCCGCATGAGGCACAACGACAGCGCCGGCAACGAAGGCGTAATAGAGCCGGGGGGCGTGCAGTGGATGACCGCGGGCAAGGGCATTGTGCACTCGGAAATGCCGGAACAGGAGGACGGATTGCTGATGGGATTTCAGCTTTGGGTCAACCTGCCGGCGGCAGCCAAGATGTCCGAACCCGCTTACCAGGAATTTCCGCCTTCGGAAACTCCCCTGGAGCGCCGTGACAACGGTACCGAAATCCGCGTCATTGCCGGAACCACCAGCGAAGGTACAACCGGCGTGGTCAAAAATGAGCTGGTACGCCCTACGTATCTCGACGTGACTCTGCCCGCTGGCCAAACGTTCAATCAAGACGTGGACGCGACAGATAACGCCTTCCTGTTCGTCGTCGACGGCGAACTGAAAGTAGGGGAGCGGCGCCAGGTGCTTGGGCGCAGGGTGCTGGGCATCCTGGGCGAGGGAAGTCAGATCAGCGTGACCGCCGATGCAGGACCCGCAAGGTTTCTGCTGGTCTCGGCACAGCCGATTAACGAACCCGTAGCCCGCGGCGGCCCTTTCGTAATGAACACGAAAGAAGAAATCATGCAGGCGTTCGATGACTACAAACACAATCGATTTTAAGAACAACAGAGGAAACAAAAAATGGGTTTGCTGGTAAATGGAAAGTGGGTCGACCGGTGGTACGACACCGAGGGCCACAAAGGGCATTTCGTTCGCAAGGCGGCGCAATTCCGTAACTGGGTAACCGCAGACGGCAGTCCCGGCCCAAGCGGGCGGGGTGGCTTCAAGGCGGAGCCCGGGCGTTATCATCTTTATGTTTCATTCGCCTGCCCCTGGGCCAACCGGACATTGATTTTCCGGCATTTGAAAGGGTTGGAGGAGATGATCGACCTGTCCGTGGTGCACTGGCTTATGGCCGATCATGGCTGGACCTTCAAGCAGGGTGATGGTGTCATCGCGGACCCGGTTTTCAACGCAGAGTTCATGCACCAGGTCTACACAGGCGCTGATCCGGATTATTCCGGCCGGGTGACGGTTCCGGTGCTGTGGGACAAGAACACCGGCACTATCGTGTCAAACGAGTCAGCGGAAATTATCCGCATGTTCAACAGCGCCTTTGATGATGTAGGCGCCTTGCCCGGGGATTACCATCCCGCTGATCTGCACAACCAGATCGATGAAATCAACGCACGGATATATAGCTGTGTGAACAACGGTGTGTACAAGGCGGGCTTCGCAACTTCACAGGAGGCCTACGAAGAAACGGTGGAACCGCTGTTCGAGACACTGGATTGGCTGGAACACCGGCTTGCAAACCAGCGCTATTTGTTCGGCGACCGCCTGACCGAAGCCGATTGGCGCCTTTTTACCACGCTGGTGCGCTTTGATCCGGTCTATGTCGGTCACTTCAAATGCAACATGCGGCGGTTGGTCGATTATCCGAATTTATGGGCGTACACGCGCGATCTATACCAGCATGAGGGCGTGGCCGAAACCATCAATATGCAGCATATCAAACACCACTACTACGAGAGCCACACGACCATCAATCCAACCGGCGTGGTGCCGGTGGGCCCTGAAATCGACTACTGGGAGCCACACGGCCGGAGATAAACTCTGCCCTGTAAGATTGGAGCAGTTTTGACATGACGGGGCATTACGGCCTCCCCCGGTGGATCTACATCACGGGAATCAGAATTTCATTACGGCGCATGAACCAGGGTGTGAAGGGTGCGTTATAGCGAGCCCATACCGGCTGGCCGATCACTTCCTGTTTTTCAGCATCAATCCAGATTTTCAATTCTTCAAGGTGCTCCCGGTATTTCTCTTCACTCCAGAAACCCGAGTACCGGATGACGGCGGCACGATGAGCCGGCACCTGCCTGATGACCACTGCCGGGTCTGTGGGTTGAGGAATGGTATCCATCGTGTACGAAGCCGGCATCATGAAGCTGACCGCCCAGCCCTTTCCCGATTTCTGCTGGCCCACAGGTGAAGTCATGGCAATTTTCTCAGATCGCTTTTCCTGGGAAACCGGCGCAGTCATCGCGATTTTGCCCTGTGACTGGTTGTCGCCGTCGATATATTTGAAGAGCTTGCGGAAGGCACCGTTGCCAGCATCCTCGAACTCGCCGTCCACAACGGTTTCGGCAACAATCGCAGCGTCGTACTCGCGAATTTCAATGTCACCGTCCTGCCGGATAACCGTGTAGGCAGCCTCTTCAACCGCAATCAACTGTTCCGTAATCAACAGAGCCAGCGCGGTGGTCAGAATCAGGACTCCATTTTTCTTAAAAGTCATTCGCTCTACCCGGTGTGTCTATCCTGTCGGTCAAAATAATCTGGAGTCATAGGCCCAGTGCAACAGGGCCTGGCGCTGCCGGGGCCGGCATAGAAGATCACCTTTCAGACAGTTTTTACGAATCTGTCCAATGTGCCTGGTCATCGCCTTCCAGCGGCCAATCTGTCGCGAGTCATCATCACTGCGACGGCCCTGGAAATATCGGCAGTACCATTGGAACCATCCGCGTGGGTCCTGTGGGTGAATCCAGCCCTTTTCATTCCAGTAGGAAAGGGGTTTGGACGCCTTCAAAGCAAAAAAATTGAGCTTGTGATCAGCACCCTGGGGGCTAAGCTTCGCACCTTCAAACCATTCCCCGGGAAATTCGTCGCGGCAGTCGGTCATGTACTTCCCGCCGAACACGCCCATCTGCAGCATCTGCGCCGGCGTTAAATCCGGTTGGAAATCGGGGTGAAAATTTTGTCCCGCAGGTTCGGTCAGACGGTACTGGTATCCCGATTGCATTCGATCATTCACGATGATGATGCTTGAGTTCACGACAAATCCAGGCGGTTTTGAGGCTTGGCGAATACGATCTGCACATCCGAGATCGCCCGCTCGAGAAACGCCGCCTCACAATAGCAAAGGTAATATTCCCACATGCGGATAAATGATTCCGGGAAGCCCTGGCAGCGGATGTCCTCGATTTTTTCGAAAAAACGATCACGCCAGTGGCGCAGCGTCCTGGCGTAGTGCAGACCAATGTCCTCAAGATCCAGCAAGCGCATATCGGTGTGACGTGCGACTGCTTCAGTCATGATCGCCGAGGACGGCAGGCCGCTGCCCGGAAAAATGTACCGCTGGATGAAATCGACGGATTTGCGATATTCAGCATAACGCTGGTCGGCAATCGTGATTGCCTGGATCAACATGGCCCCGTCCGGTTTCAATAATTCAGCGCACTTCCTGAAATAGGTCTCGAACAGGCCGTGATCGATTGCTTCGATCATTTCGATGGAAACGAGCTTGTCGTATTGGCCGTCCAGGTCTCTGAAATCCTTCAACAGCAGCGTTATCCTGTCCTGCAGACCCGCGGCGGCCACGCGTTGAGCCGCCATTTCGTACTGCTCTCCTGAAATGGTCGTGGTGGTCACCCGGCAACCGTAATTTTTTACCGCGAACATGGCGAACCCACCCCAACCGGTGCCGATTTCAACGACATGATCGGCCGGCTTCAGCTCCAGCTTTTCGCAAATATGTTTCATACGATAAAGCTGGGCTTCATGCAGACTGCTGTCGGGGTGCTCGAAAATGGCTGATGAATACATCAGGGTTTCATCCAGCCAGGTAGCAAAAAATTCATTACCCAGGTCGTAATGGGCTGAAATATTACGGCGGGCTCCCTCGTGACTGTTCCGGTTGATCCAGTGAAACAGCTTCTGCAGCGGCGCGGTTAATCGGGCCGCTCCTGCCTCCATTCCGTCAAGAACATGACGGTTTTTCAGTAAAAGCCGGACCAGCGAAACCAGGTCATCACACTTCCAGTATCCGTGGATGTAGGCCTCTCCGCCGCCGATTGAGCCACCGAATGCTATCTCACTGAAAAACCTCGGATCAATGACCTGGATATTTGCGCGTGGCCCGGAATCGTCGTCAGAACCAAAGCGGCTTTCGCCGTCGGCCTCAAGCACTCGCAGTTTCCCCGTATCGAGTTTCTGCAACTGGCGCAGAACCGACTTTCTGGCAAGTCCGTCGAGCATGCTGGGCTTGACGGTGCCGGCCAGGTGGCGGGGTGAAGAAAGTGAAACCGATTTCATCTGGCTTTCTCCAGTGCCGGACCTTTTTTTGCAGGGTGGTCATGGACGGGGGCGCCCTTGAACCAGAGTTTCAATGCCTGCCAGTGAATCGCTGTAATAATCTTCATCGTCATCAAGGGGTAAGTAAGCAGCACGCGCGCCAGGGCGCCGGCGGTTACCTGCTCACGTTGCAATACCAGTGTTGCATCAAATATTTTAATCCCTTGTCGCGAATTTACCATGTGCACCGCCAGTTCGTCCCCGGGGGCGGTGAATCGCCAGTCGTATTCGACGTCCATCTGCATAAACGGTGAAACGTGCATCTCCTTGGCGGGAAAAAAGCGTTTGTGGCCTCCCGCACCCCGATCTTCGCTGTTCGGTAAAACGTAGCAGTGGCGCTCCCCCCAGGGCGTGTTGTTGACTTCCGCAACAATGACTTCAAGCTCGCTGTCATCTTCATTGAAGCAATAATAGAAGCTCACCGGATTGAACCCATACCCGAAGTAGCTCAGGTTCGTCAGCAGACGGATCGGGCCCTTTGGGGTGCTGCCGGTCTCTGCGGCTACCAGCTCGCGAACGGCCCGGTCCAGGGGCACCCCGGGATCACCCAGATGATCTTCGCGACGAAATCTGGCCAACGCGGCACGCCGGGTGGACCAGAACCACCGCCCACGAAACAAATGCGTCAGTTCGTCCAGATCCAGGTACATCATGAACAGCCGGTAACTGAACTCATGCGCAACCGGATTATTGCGGCGATGCCTAACTTGCCCGAGGTAAATAGCGCTGTTCATCGCTCAGATATCCTGGGAAGGGAAGATCCTCATTGAAGTGCTCCAGGGCTTTCATGGCACTGACCACACCGTCTTCGTGAAATCCGTAACGCCAGTAAGCCCCGCAGAAATAGGTTCTGCGGGCGCCGTTGATGAGGCGATGGTGCTGCTGCGCGTTTACGGCTTTTTCGGTGAACACGGGATGCGTGTAATTAATAGTCTGTATGATCTTGCTCTCATCGATCGCATGGGTATGGTTCAGCGTGACGCAATACTGCTCCCTGGCCTGCAGGCTCTGAAGAATATTCATGTTGTAGGTCAGAGTAACCTTGCCTTCAGACTCGGCTGCACTGGCCGGGATGTGATAGTTCCAGGCTGCCCATGCCCTGCGCCTGTTGGGCATCAGTGAATCATCTGTGTGCAGGACAGCTTCATTGTCCTGATATTCAATCGCCCCGAGTACCGCCTGCTCCTGCGGTGTCGGATCTGCCAGCAGACGTAATGCCTGGTCACTGTGACAGGCCATGAAAACCCGATCGTAGCGTTCAGGCTCGAGACCGCGCGATTTGACCTCGATGAACTCCGGGTGCCTGCGCACCCACTCAACTTCGGCATTCAGCCGGATCCGATTGCGAAAACCGGCCACCAGTTTTTCAACGTAACGTTGCGACCCGCCTGTTACAACCTGCCAGGCAGGGCGTTCGTTCACGCTCAGCAAACCGTGATTGTGAAAGAAGCGAACGAAAAAGTTGGCCGGCACTGCCCGCATTCCATCCGGTATTGCCGACCAGATGGCCGCACCCATGGGAATGATGTAATGATCGATAAACTCTTTTGAATAACCGTTGATGTCCAGATACTCACCCAGCGTGACTGATCCTTCAGGGTTCTCCAACAGGGTGGGGGCCTCGCGGTTAAAACGCAGGATGTCCATCAACATGCGGTAGAAAGACGGCCTCAGCAGGTTTCTGCGCTGGGCGAAAAGAGCATTGAGTGAGGCGCCGTTGTATTCAAGCCCGTTGTCCCGGCTGCTTACGCTGAAGCTCATGTCGCTCGGCTGGTAAGCAACACCCAGCTCATCCAGCAGCGCGATGAAATTTGGATAGGTGACGTCATTGAACACGATGAAGCCCGTATCGACAGCCAACCGCCTGCCCTCGGCGACCACGGAGACGGTGTTGGTGTGCCCGCCGATGCGATTGTCAGCCTCATAGACCGTAATATCGTGCTCCCGATTCAGCCGATAGGCAGCCAGGTTGCCGGCGATTCCCGTACCAATAATTGCAATTTTCATGAAGTCACCACTTTTGCGGAACGCGTTCGAGCTGTGCGACGTCGTATCCGGCTTTGCTGATGAAATCGACGGCTTCCCTGTATTGTCCCTCGGGCAGTGCGGGTGACCTGGCCATCAGCCAGACGTAATCCCGCTTGGTCCGCCCGATGATGGTCAGGGAGTAATCATCCGACAGGTAAATAATCCGATAGTCACCTTTAATCGGCCAGATGAATTGCATGCCCCATTCCGCGTTGGTTTGCGTATTGCGGACAAATCCACGCGGGGTGTATTGCTTCTCGGGTCCAGCAAAGCTGTCCTTGCGAAACGTAAAAGTGGTTGCAATTGAGCCATCGTCGTCCAGGCGGTAGGATTCGACGGCATTATGGGCGCCCTTTTCGACAAAAGTGGGAATGTTGGCTATGACATACCAATCACCCATGAAGCGATCCAGGTCAACATGCGCCACGGTTTCCAGCGGTGGCAAACTGGCCTGGCAACCCGCGAGCATTGCTGCCCCGGTCAGGCTGAATATGGAGTCTCGTAGTGACATTTGCGGCTGTCTCCTTGGGGGCGCCTGCGGGCGCCGTTTATTCACATCAATTCGTATCTGAGCTTGCGCCCGCCCTTCACCTCGCTTTCCAGGGCGAGCCATTCACTATCGGTTGAGTACCAGAGGTCCAGGTTGAGAGCGCCGGCCGCCAGGCGATAGCGATAGGAAGGACGCTGCTCACCCCGGACCTCCAGTTCCTCAAAAACGGGCGGAGAAATTTGTACAGCCTGGAATTCACCATTCTGTGTATTCAGCAAGCTGGGCTGTTGGAGAAAAGAAGGGTTCCAATAAGCGAAACTCATCACGCATTCAGGCAGAACCGCTTCGCCGTTGCTACCGGCCACCTGGAACTCGCCTTCGCGGAGATGGCCTTTCACTTCATATGGCTCGCCGTTGGCGTCGGTTTCGGAACTAATGCTTTGCAGGCAGTCCCCCGACCAGGTTTCCAGGTTTTCATGCTCGTAGTGAAACAGTTTCACGAACAGTAGCTTGTACTCAAAACTCGCCACACTGCGGAGCTGTCGTGTATTACCTGCTTCGGCCAGGTAGAAGTTGTGATAGCCGATTTCCCGATCGTCCAGGAAGACTCTGAAGCGCCAGGCATTAACGCTTTTTGTGTCTTCGATCAGGCTTTCGTCTGCGCTCAACGAACCTGATGGGAGAGCCGCAAACGCAAACAGGGCAAGAGTACACGAAACTATGGTTTTTGCTAATGAATTCATAGATTTAATTTCCATTGACGGGACGACCCGGTAAAAAGGCATTGGTTCGCCTGACGTAATCACGGTAATCGGGGCGGCGGTCTGCAATATCTTTTTCCAGCAAAGATACGCCAGAAACGCGCAGCAGCAGGAAGGTCATCAGCAGCGGGGCAAACAGCGTCCACCATGCGCCGGCCGACAGTGCGATGAGGTAAAAACCCCACCAGATCACGGCCTCGCCGAAATAGTTGGGATGCCGCGTGTAGCGCCACAAGCCCGTATCCAGCACGGCTCCGTCCGCAGTTGCGCTTCGCCGGAACCTGGACAACTGGTAGTCACCGACCGTTTCGAAAATCATGCCGGTAATCCACAGGGCCAGGCCGGCATAATCAAGCGGCCCGGGGGATGTCTGCCCGCTCACAGCCGCGATCGCGGGCAGACAGATCACCCAGGCCAACAAACCCTGAAGAAGGAAAACGATGTATAGGCTTTTGAGCCAGAAATGCGGCTGATTGTTCGCGCGGATCGCCTGGTAACGGCGATCTTCCGGCTGGCCGTGATTTCGAATGGTGATATGAAGGGACAGCCGTAGCGACCAGGCGGTGACCAGCAGCAGTAGTGGCAGGGCACGCGGCCCGTGCGATGCGCTGACCATCAGATACACAGCCAGCCCCAGCAGAAACAGCAGTGACCAGAGGCTGTCGACAATGCTGACGTCTCGTCGCGCAACGCTGTAAAGCCAGGCCATGAGAGCTGTCAGAAGCATGGCTCCGAGGGCCAAAATTGCGGCGTGCAGGTCAACCATGGGTCGACACCCGCCAATCGGACTGAACGAAGTCAGGGATTGCTACTTCTGTCATGCCATCGAGCCTGCAGGACAGCAAGGTCAGAAAGGGCATGACCAGTGCCCAGATGACAGCCAGGGCGGACATCGCCCAGATAGGCGCAAGTAACTCGATTCCGCCCAGTTTTGCACCGGCCAGGTAGCTGAGGGGCCCGCCCACAGCGCCCATCAGGACGGCAAGTGGAAGACTTCCTCTCAGCCAGCGCATGGATACATTGAGTGTCGTGGCGAACAGCGCCCACATGGCGATGATCCAATAGGGCGCCAGGCCCGGGACCCAGTATCCATTCGGGTAACTTATCCAGCCCGAGGCGAGCAACAGACTGTCAGCTACCAGGCCGACAGCCATGGCCGCAGCCACCAGCCACAAGTCCAGGCCAGGCCGCTGCGCAATCAGGAGGTGAATCGCGACCACCAGCGTTACGATCATGGGCCCGGCCCAGGGTATGCCATTGGCCGCACCCAGCACACAGGCGAACCAGCCGAGCTGAAAGCAGGCGAAGTTAATCAGCAGCTTCATGATTCGTCGGCCTGGAGCGCCTGCCTGTCAGGCCGCTCGAAAAGGTAATGACCTACGTACCACTCCCGGCCGTCGTCGTGGCCGAAAAGTTCGGCACAGGCCATGAAAAAGATGCGCCAACGTTGGAACCACATTTCTGCCTGGCTTGCGCCGTATGTCTGTTCCATAACCGGCAGGATCGCCTGCCGATTCCGGTCCATGCTGGCCAGCCAGGCATTGGCGGTTTTTTCATAATGCGTTCCATTCCAGCGCCAGCGTGACTGCAGGGTGAGATCTTCCTGGAAACGCAGAGGCAGGTCATCGCTCGGCATGATACCGCCCGAGAAGAAGTGCCTTCCCATCCAGTCTGCCGGCCCGTCATCGCTGAATTCATAGGCACAACTGCGATGGCAGAAGATATGCATGAAAAATTGCCCATCCGGCTTCAGCCAGTGGCTGACTCGTCTGAACAGCTCCCTGTAATTGCGCATGTGCTCGAACATTTCGACCGATACGATGCGATCGAATGTCCGGTCTGTGCGAAAGTCGTTCATATCTCTGGTGAGAACCTGCAGGTTGCCAAGATCGCGCTCTGCAGCCACCCGCTCTATATGGCGCCGTTGCGGCATGGAATTTGACACCGACGTCACGGTGCATGCGGGATAATGCTCCGCAATCCACAGGCTGAGGGAACCCCAGCCACATCCCAGGTCGAGAATGGCCATGCCGTCTTCGATGCCGGCGCGCTGGCAGGTCGATTCCAGGGCGGCTGATTCAGCCTGGTCCAGGTTTTCCACACCGTTGCCCCAGTAACAGCAGCTGTATTTGGCGTGTTTACCCAATACTTCGGCAAAGAACTCCGGGGGCACTTCGTAGTGTTGCTCATTGGCCAGTTCCGGAACCGGAGCGATGGCAGAAACATTCATCTGGCCAACGAATTCGTCGAGGTGGACAGCACTTTTTTCGATGTCTTCCGCCCCGATATCCTTCAGTCGTTGTCGGCAGAGACGCCTGATGCCGGCGCGTATCACGCTGTCCGGCACCAGGCCTCGCTCTGTCCAGTTAAGTACAGTACTTGATGCTTTGTTAGCGGCTGTGCTCATCAAGA
>CALDVW010000115.1 GCA_937924405.1 uncultured Lysobacterales bacterium | reverse complement strand
TTCTGGTCTTCGTTGTCGCCTTTGACCTCGGCAATGGCGGTCAGGGCGCGAACCAGCGCCACACCACCACCCGGAACCACGCCTTCTTCAACGGCGGCGCGGGTTGCGTGCAGTGCGTCTTCAACGCGGGCTTTCTTCTCTTTCATTTCCACTTCGGTGGCAGCGCCGACTTTGATCACAGCTACACCGCCGGCCAGCTTGGCCACGCGTTCCTGCAGCTTTTCGCGATCATAGTCTGAAGAAGATTCTTCGACCTGGGCACGAATCTGGTTGACGCGGCCTTCGATCTGGCTGCTTTCACCAGCGCCATCAATGATGGTGGTGTTTTCCTTGGTGATGTTGATCTTCTTGGCCGAACCCAGCTCTTCCAGCGTGGCTTTTTCAAGGCTGAGGCCCACTTCTTCCGATATCACGGTGCCGCCGGTCAGAATGGCGATGTCTTCCAGCATGGCTTTGCGACGGTCGCCGAAGCCCGGAGCCTTGACGGCTGCGACCTTGACGATGCCACGAATGGTGTTAACTACCAGCGTAGCCAGTGCTTCACCTTCAACATCTTCTGCGATGATCAGCAGGGAACGTCCGGACTTGGCCACACCTTCCAGGATGGGCAGCATGTCACGAACATTGCTGATCTTCTTGTCGTGCAAGAGGATGTAAGGCTCTTCCAGGTCGACGCTCATGGTCTGCTGGTCGTTAATGAAATACGGTGACAGGTAACCGCGATCGAACTGCATTCCTTCCACGACATCCAGCTCGTTGGCCAGGCCGGAAGCGTCTTCGACCGTGATGACTCCTTCCTTGCCCACCTTGTCCATGGCCTCAGCGATAATCTCACCCACTTCGGTATCGGAGTTGGCTGAGATGGAACCGACCTGCGCAATGGCTGCGTTGGTGGTACAGGGGGTTGACTGGCCCTTCAGGGCCTCGGTTGCCGCGATTACGGCCTTGTCGATACCGCGCTTCAGGTCCATCGGATTCATGCCGGCAGCAACGGCCTTGAGGCCTTCGCGCAGCATGGCCTGGGCCAGTACGGTAGCGGTAGTGGTGCCGTCGCCGGCAACATCAGAGGTCTTGGAAGCGACTTCCTTGACCATTTGTGCGCCCATGTTCTCGAACTTGTTGTCCAGCTCGATTTCCTTGGCGACGGAAACGCCGTCCTTGGTCACAGTCGGGGCACCGAAAGCCTTGTCCAGGACCACGTTACGGCCCTTGGGGCCCAGCGTAACCTTGACGGCGTCAGCCAGGATGTTGACGCCGGCGATCATCTTGCCGCGTGCGTCTTCACCAAATCGTACGTCTTTAGCACTCATGTTTTAATCCTCAATTACAAATTTGTTGGTCAGGAGTCGGCTCAGCTTTCGATGATGGCCATGATGTCGTCTTCGCGCATCACGAGCAGTTCTTCACCTTCCACTTTGACTTCGGTGCCTGAATACTTGCCGAACAGCACAGTATCGCCAACCTTGACATCCAGGCCTCGCTGATCTCCATTGTCGAGCACCTTGCCGTTTCCTACGGCCAGGATCTCGCCACGGATGGGTTTCTCTGTCGCGTTATCAGGAATCACGATTCCTCCCGCGGATAACTTTTCTTCCTCGACGCGTTTTACGATGACGCGATCATGCAAAGGACGAAGTTTCATTTCAGAATCTCCTAAATAATTACAATAAATTTGAATGGACAGCCGGGACAGACCTGTCATCCTTCCGGGCTGCTTGCCGGTATGCGGCTTTTCGCCGTAAACACAACCTGTCGTGGCAGATGGGGTTCACAAAAATTCATTTCAAGTGATGAGGGAATAAAGATGAAAATATTTCACCTGGCGCCAGCTTTGAAAATTCCCAAATAGCAGCTACGTCACGGCGCAGCAGCCCCGGTATTTTGAATGCTGTAACGGATCGGGCGGAGCAGTTAATCTTGTGCACATGAACATCTGTAAACTGCTTCCCGCACTATCGCTGGTGCTCGGTCTGGGCTGCGCATGGCCGCTCATGGGCGATGTCCCGGAATACCAGAAAGCAGAAGTCCGGCACCTGATCGACTACCTGCGAAGCAGCGATTGCGTCCTGATCAGGAACGGCAAATCACACAACGGCGAGGATGGCGCCAAGCACGTCCAGCGAAAATACGACTATTTCAGGAACGATATATCCAGTACCGAAGAATTTATCGAACTCTCGGCAACGAAAAGTACGATGAGCAGCAAGCTTTACCGGGTCCAGTGTCCGGGAGAAGCGCCGCAAACCAGTCGTGACTGGCTGCTGCAGGAGCTTGGTTCCTACCGCAGTAAGTAATTATCCAACATCAGGGACGGGCTTTTGATTACCCGGTTTCCTGCGATTCCTTAGCCGAAGCGCAACTTATGCAATGTAATGCAGTCGGGTCCACTTCGAGCCGGGCTGGCGCGATGTCTTGACCGCATTCCTGGCAAAAACCGTATTCATCCGTTTCAATACGCTTCAGTGCTGCATCTATCTGCAGTAACGTTTGCCGCCGTCTCCGCCCGGTTTCGATGGACATCGCCTGCGCCTGCATGGCGTCCATCCGGGACAGGCGCCCGACCCGGGTCTGATCCAGTTCTACAGCTTGCTCGGCTTCCTCGCCGGTTTCCTGCGCCTGGAGCAGTGACTCCTTCAAAGACAGCAGTCTTTTCCTGTAATGCTCGCGCTTCATGTTGGCCTCACATCCTACATGCTTTGTAACAAAAGCGTCTTTCATGCGTTTATGCTGTTGAGATGAGCAGAAAGTTCCGGAAATGGGTGGCGGAGTACCAGGATCAGGCGTGGACGCTGGCTCGTTATCTGTTGAAGGATCCGGCCGAGGCGGAAGACGCCTGCCAGGATGCATTTATCAAGCTTTGGCACAATCGCGACTCGATCGATCCCGACAAGGTCAAGCCCTGGCTGATGAAGGTCACCCGGAACGGATGCCTGGACCGCCTCAGGCGCCGGCGCCCAACGGAAGAGCTGCAGGACTGGCACCGCCCTGACCAGGTTCCAGGACCGATGCAGGGATTGCATCAGCATGAACAGGGTGAATGGCTGAAGGCCAGGATCAACCGGCTGAAAGAGCCATACCGTTCACTGGTCGTGCTCAGGGACGTCCACCAGCACAGCTACGAGGAGGTCGCGGGTGTGCTTGAACTGAATCTTTCGCAGGTAAAAACGTACCTGCACCGGGCAAGAAAGCAGTTGCGAGAGCAATTGGCAGAGGTAAGACCATGAATAAAGATGACTGGAACAAGAAAGCTGAATCCCGCGAGGATCCAGAAGCGCAAATTGACGCGATGATGGCAAATCTAACCGTTGAAAAAGCGCCGGCAAGTCTCACCCGCAGACTCAAGCGTATTCCGCGCGAACAGCGCAGTAAAGAAGGCCAATGGCCCTGGCTGCCTTTCGGCAAACAATCTCCGGGATGGGTCCTGGCGCCTGCTTTTGCGTTGGTTCCCCTGCTGGTGCTGGCGGTTATGTTAATGCAAAAGCCGCAGCCTTCGGCCGCCGACATTGACCAGGCCCGGCAGGATCTGGCTTTGGCGTTCGCCTATATCGACAAGGCGGGTAACCGGACCGGCCACGAAATACAGTCTGTCCTGGGTGGCGAATTGCGTCACACAGTGAAGGGCAATCTTTCAAAACACTTTCCATTTACAAAACAATCCCTCAAGGAGGAATCGACATGAAAATTACTTTTATCAGCAAGATGCTGACGCTGTGCCTGACGGCCATGCTGGCGCTGCCGGCCGTGGCCCAGGAAGATGCGCTGAAAAGCTTTCCGGGTTACGTGGACTTTGGCGAGCTGAACAACATTTTTGGCGAACCTGCGGTGCAGATTTCGATTGGCGAATCCCTGCTGGGGCTGGTGGGGTCACTCAGCGCCAGCGAGGACCCTGATGCAGCCGAGCTGTTCAAACGCCTGAATGGTGTTCGCGTCAGTGTATTTGAAACTGAATCCATGGCGGCCGGGGCCGTCGATACGATCAAGAACATTTCCACCAAACTCAGCGACCAGGGCTGGGAGTCCGTGGTTACGGTGAACTCCGCTGATGAACAGGTGCGTATATTCATGAAACTCAACGACGAAGCCGTGGACGGCATCACCGTGATGGCAGTCGAAGAAAATGAAGCCGTATTCGTTAATATCATCGGAGATATCAATCCTGAAGAACTGAGCAAAGTCATGAACAACTTCGATATCGAACTGGGAAACAATGGCGATGATCACTCCGATTGACCGGCCCGCCCATCACCGGGTATTCAAACTGATCATCGCGGGCATCATCATTGTTTCACTCGCCGCTTGCGGGCTGACTGTGCTGGTATCCGATGGCGCAACCGAAGCCGTGGTTATCAATCCGATGGGTGAAATCAGGCCGCAGCAGTTCAGCGACGTGATGGTGGCGCTCGACGTCGATACACCTGGCGCTGAAACGGTTCAGTTGGTGGGAAGTGAAAAAAGCTGATCAGGGATCGTCCCTGATGATGACCGTATCCACGACAGGAATGATTTCGTCAGCCGGTATCTCCGCCCGTTGAGCGTGCTCCATGATCACATCTTCATCCTCGGCCTGGTAAATGCAGACCGTGCCCAGCGTTCCGTCCTCTTCGTTCAGGACATAAGACCGGATCCAGCGAACCTGGTCTGACATTTCATCATCAGCAACCTGCGAAGAAAGTGCGCTGGCAACCTCCAGGTCTTCTTCGGTTTCCCAGGCGCTGCGGCGTAAAATCACAAAAGTTTGCATATCGACTTTCCTGCTGCTTCTGTCTAAGCATAGGACAATTGCCGATTGAAAAATACCAGCATCCGGCTCAGACTTCCGGGATGCGCTTATTTGCCGTCTCATTCTTCATGGCTCTGCTGTGCAGTTCCTGCATGGCCCAGGATCCATACGTGGTACTCAAGGGAGAATCATTCACGGTTGAGCTGGCGGAAACGACAGAAAAGCAAGCCCTGGGGCTGATGTTCCGTGAAGAGCTCCAGGAAGATCACGGTATGCTCTTTTTGTTCCCCGGCCAGGCCATGCGCAGTTTCTGGATGAAAAACACGCGCATCCCTCTCGATATTTTCTACTTTGATGAAAATCTCAGCCTGGTCAGCGTTTCCGAAAATGCCCGGCCGTGCCGGACCCAGCGTTGTCCCGGTTATCCCAGCACCGCTCCAGCCAAATATGTTCTGGAACTCAATGCAGGAAAGGCGTTGGAACTGGGGGTTCAAAAAGGCGACACCCTCAGTCTGCACCTGGACTGAAGCATGGCAAAGGCGGGGAAAAACAGTCTTAGAATCCTGCAGGTGAGCGACTGCCACGTGTCCGCCGATGCAAAAGCAAGCTATCGTGGCCAGAATGCCGACCGCAACCTGAAAAAGCTTCTTCCCGTGATGCGCGCCTGGGATCCGGACCTGGTGCTATTGACCGGTGATGTCAGTGAGGATGCCAGTGCTGCATCTTACGCACGGGTCGCCGTGATGCTCGGTACGATCGGGTCCCCGATACTGGCATTACCGGGAAATCACGATGAGCCTGAAGTCATGCAGCAACATTTCAGGCATGGCCCCTGGACAGGCCCTTTTGGAAAAGAGTGGGGCGAGTGGTTGGTGGTGCTGCTGGACTCAACGGAACCGGGCAGGATTTCGGGATCATTCAGTCAACAGGAACTGGAACGCTTCGACGTGCTTCTTCGAAGCAGCACTGCGCGATTCATCATCGTTGCGCTGCATCATCAGCCGGTCCCGGTTGATGCACGGTGGATCGACCGTTATGCACTGGAAAACGCTGGCGCTTTTTTTAACTTTGTCGGCCGGGACCGCAGGATCCGTTGTGTCGCCTGGGGACATGTGCATCACGATTTCCGGGAGGTCCGTGACGGGGTCACACTGCTGGGAGCCCCTTCATCGGTGGCCAACAGCCTGCCCCGGACCGAGCGGTTTACGCTCGACCTCGACGGGCCATCCTGCAGATGGCTTGAACTGAGTCCGGACGGGACTGTGGAAACCGGTGTACTGCGCCCGAAAAGACGGTCGCGGAATTAATCTTCCTCGGGCAGTAGCAGCCACAGGATCAGGTAAACAATAATGCCGGGAAAGGCCGCTGAAAAAATGGATAGCAGTACGTAAGCGACCCTGGTGCCGGTCACGGACCAGCCAAAGTGCCGCGCAATGCCGGCGCAGACACCTCCGATCATTGCATTGTGCTTCGAGCGCTTGATTCCACCCCGGTCACTCATAGCCTTAAGAATACCCCAATCCCGGATCAGAGTTCGATCATATCGAAGTCTTCTTTGCCAGCGGCGCAGTCCGGGCAGATCCAGTCTTCAGGTATGTCTTCCCACCGGGTGCCGGGCTCGATGCCTTCCTCGGGCGCACCCTTTTCTTCCTCATAAACCCAGCCGCATATGATGCACATCCAGACCTTGTAGTTGTTCTCGCTCACGTTCTTCAAGCCTTCCTTAGAAAAAGTAGCGTAGTTTGCCATACAATACGGCAATGAACAGCAGTCATGAGCTTATTTCCCGCGCACGCATCCATATTCCGGGTGGGGTGAATTCTCCGGTCCGGGCATTCAACGGGGTGGGTGGCGATCCGATCTTCTTCGAGCGGGCGTCAGGCGCCTGTCTGTTTGATGTGGATGGCCGTTCCTATATCGACTACGTTGGGTCCTGGGGCCCGATGATCACGGGTCACGCACATCCTGAGATCATATCAGCAGTGCAGGCGGCAGCCGCCAAGGGCCTCAGTTTCGGGGCGCCATGCCCGGCGGAAGTGGAAATGGCGGATCGCTTATGCTCCATCGTTCCCGACATGGAAATGGTGCGCATGGTTAACTCAGGCACGGAAGCCACCATGAGTGCGATCCGTGTTGCACGGGCGGCCACCGGCCGTGACCTGATCATCAAGTTTGAAGGTTGTTACCACGGCCACGCCGACAGCTTTCTGGTCAAGGCCGGGAGTGGTGCGCTTACTCTGGGCGTTCCCAATTCTCCGGGCGTGCCGGTTGCAGTAGCCGATTTGACCGTCACGCTTCCCTATAACGACCTTGAAGCAGTAAGTGAATGCCTGCGGGAGCGGGGCCGGGAAATCGCCGCCATTATCGTGGAACCTGTCGCTGGCAACATGAATTGTATACCGCCGGTAGATGGGTACCTGGAAGGCTTGCGCTCCGCATGTGACGAACATGGCTGCCTGTTGATCCTGGATGAGGTGATGACTGGATTCCGCGTTGCGCTCCAGGGCGCTCAGGGCCTGTATGGAATCACTCCGGATCTTTCCACGTTCGGAAAAGTGATTGGCGGTGGAATGCCGGTCGGCGCGTTCGGTGGCAAGCGGAAATTCATGGAAATGGTCGCACCCAGCGGCCCGGTTTACCAGGCGGGCACGCTGTCCGGCAACCCGGTCGCAATGGCGGCCGGGCTGGCCAATCTGGAACTCATCAGCCGCCCTGGTTTTTTTGCAGAACTGGAAGCAAAGACCAGTAAACTGGTGTCGGGGATACAGGGTGCTGCTGATCAGGAAGGTGTACCGTTCAAAACGACCCAGGTCGGAGGCATGTTTGGCCTGTTTTTCACGGAAGCAGAGCAGGTGGTCAATTTTGCCGAAGCCGGCAATTGCAATGTGGATGCCTTCAGGGCTTTCTATCACATGATGCTGGAGCGCGGAGTTTACCTGGCGCCCTCGGCGTTCGAAGCGGGCTTTGTTTCGTCCGCCCACAGTGACGGGCACATCGATTCAACCATCGACGCGGCCCACGAGGCGTTCAGGCTGCTCTGAACCGGGCTTCACCCTAGCCATCCAGGAACAGGTCCTTCATCAGGGCCTCGCCGGGTTTGACGGCGTAATCATCAAATGCCTTTATCCCCGTGGCGCGCAAAATGTCTTCATCGAGGAAAAAATTCCCGGTGCATTGTTCCGAATCCCGACAGAGAATGGCATGAGCAGCATCGGCCATGATTTCTTCCGTGCGACAGTTGTCCGGGTCCACCGTGTCTTCAAGCGCCCTCAAAGCAGCCGTTGCAATCACGGTCCGCGGCCACAGGGCGTTGAAGGCAATTCCATCGTCGCGGAATTCTTCCGCCATTCCAAGCACGCACATGCTCATTCCGTACTTGGCCATGGTATAGGCCACGTGATCCCGGAACCATTGCGGGTTCATGTTCAATGGCGGAGCCAGATTCAGAACATGGGGATTTTCGGCTTCGAGCAGGTGCGGCAGGCAAGCCCTGGACATCAGGTAGGTTCCACGCACATTGGTGGCGAACATCAAGTCGTAGCGTCTGACAGGGAGGTCAAGGGTTCCCTTCAGCATGATTGCGCTGGCGTTGTTGACCAGGATGTCCAGCCCTCCGAAATGGTTGACCGTCTGCTCAACGGCATTTTCAACCGAGTTCTGGTCCCTGACATCCAGCCGGATGGCCAGTCCCCAGCCGCCGGCTTCATTGATTTCTTCGACGGCGCTGTAAATGGTTCCCGGAAGGATGGGATGCTTTTTATAAGTCTTGGCGGCGACCGCCACATTGGCGCCGTCGCGTGCTGCTTTTAATGCAATCGCTTTGCCGATTCCACGGGATGCGCCCGTGACGAGAAGGGTTTTTCCGGACAAACTGGGCGCCATGACACGACTCCTGATGAATCATTCCCGTATTATAGCGACCAGATGAAAGCGCGCTGGATGTCGAATTAAGTCCGTTTCGGATCAAAAGGTAGATCAATGGACACAGGCTGGACACAGGAACTGCTGAACTGGCTCAATGCTCATCCGGGCTGGGGTTTCAGTATCGTGTTCCTGGTCGCTTTTTTTGAATCTCTGGTGCTGATCGGGATTCTGTTACCGGGAATTGTGATCCTGTTCGGCGTAGGAACGCTGATCGGCCTGGGCATGCTCGATATGATTCCGATCTGGATTGCGGCCAGTGCAGGTGCTTTCCTCGGAGACTCGCTGAGTTATGCACTGGGCCGCCGTTTCAGATCACATTTGCTGGATATCTGGCCGTTTTCCCGCTACCCCACATTGATGGAACGTGGAACCCGCTTCTTTCACGCGCATGGCGCCAAAAGTATTGTCGCAGGGCGCTTTATCGGGCCGTTACGGCCCATCATTCCATCGGTGGCGGGCATGATGGGGATGGCGCCGTCACGCTTTCTGGCGGTAGACATTCCGGCATGTGTCAGCTGGGCGCCATCGTTCCTGCTGCCTGGTATGCTGTTCGGCGCCTCGCTGGAAGTTGCCTCTGAATACACGGGCCGGCTTACGGTCATGCTGGTCATGCTGGTAGTCATCCTGTGGATCACCTGGTGGGGAATCCGGGCGGTTTATGAGCCACTGGCGACCCGCTCAGCGCGGTGGATGCGCCATGCCATTCGCTGGAGCAGGCGTCATCCTGTGATTGGCCGCATGACGGGTTCCGTTCTCGACCCGTCACGCGGAGAGGTTCTGTCGGTGACGATGTTGGGCGTGCTCCTGGTGGTTCTGTTCTGGGGCTTGATCATGCTGCTGTTCATGTCGCCATTTGCGGAGCAACCGAAAATGCTGGATCAGGCGGTGCAGGATCTGGCCCTGTCTTTGCGTAATCACCTCGCTGATCCGGTCATGGTGGCCATTTCGCAGTTATCGCGCTGGCCGGTGTCAGTTTTTTCTGCGCTGGCGCTGTTGTTGTGGCTGTTGGGTGCAGGTCGCAAGAATGCCGCGCTGCACTGGCTCATCGCCATTGGCGGCGGCAGCCTGTTGCATCTGCTGCTGTCCTGGAGTCTCAGGGCGACACCGCAGGTGATCGAAATGGCCGGCCAGGATTTGAGGGGACCCAGTGCGGCCATGAGCCTTTCCACGGTCGTGTTGACTTTTTTTGCAGTAATGGAAGCGGGTGAACTACTGCGTAAGCACCGCCAATGGCCCTATCTTGCCGCTGCCTTGATCCTGATTCTTCTCACCCTGTCCCGTCTTTACCTGGGCATGGAATGGCTGAGCGGGGCATTGATGGGTATCGCCATCGGGCTGGCATGGACCGCTGTGGTGGGAATTGCCTACCGGCAGAGGGCATTCCGGCGATTTTCGGGTGTTGCCGCAAGCTTCATTTTTTATGGCTCCTTTTTTGCCCTTTTCGCCTGGCAGGTGCATGAACACAATTCGGAGGATCTCGAAACGCTCACGGCGCCAACCCAGTTACGGGAAGTCAGCCGGGAGGCATGGTGGGAGTCCGAATGGCAGAACATGCCAATGGAGCGCACCCGGTTGGCATCGGTTGCGTCCCGCAGCTTTAACGCACAAATCTCGGTTGGGCCGGAGCAAATAGCCAGTCTGCTCGAACAGGACGGCTGGGAAACAGTTCCGGAAACAGACTGGCGCTGGATTATCCAGGCACTCAACCCGGAACCGGACCAGGCAAGCCTGCCTCTGCTCGGACGCGCCTATCAGGGCAGGTCGGAAGAACTGCTGATGCGCAAAAATATCCGCCCGGATGGCCGCCTGTTGACGATTCGGTTGTGGGATTCCGGGGTCCGCCTGGTTCCGGGCCAGCAAATTCTGTACCTCGGACAGCTGTCTGAAGAGAAGCTGGTCCAGCGGTTTAAACTGTTCAGTTACTGGCGCTCAACCGCCGTCGACCGCCGTCATTTCAGGCCCATCCGCGCACCCCTGAACAGTCTGGATCAAAAACTCGTCAGCGAAAACCTGCTCCTGATTCGCCAATAGAATCACGTTCTATGAGTTTTCAGCCTGTTTGAAATCTGGGCAGGATCTCGACCAGGTTCTGCAGTCTTTCTATCGGGTCGGACAACTCAAGCAGGTGCTGCTTCTCTATCCCAGACAGCGGCAACAATTCGGACAGGCGATAGCCCACCCAAACGGCATCCTGGAGATGGTCGGGAATGTAGTCCGGGTACTGGTGCCCCACTTTTTCCATGAATCGCCCCAGCACATCGCTCAACACGGAATAGGGTTCGGGAACCGGGCATTCCGGTGGTTCTGGAATGACTCTCACTTCCGCCCGAAACAGGCCGTCTTCCTGCTGCCAGGTGTTCTCTGACAGGAAGCGAACCGTACCAATCGCGGAGACCCCGAGCAGGCCATCTTCCAGCGTATACCAGTCGACGATCTGGGCGTGGGTGCCCAGCTGTGCTGTTTTGACCGGTGATACGGCCTCTTCGCCTTCACGGATCAGGCAAACACCGAACCCGGAATCATTGCGCGCGCAGTTTCGCACCATGGTCAGGTAACGTTGCTCGAATATCCGCAACGGCAGATGGCCTCCTGGAAACAGGACGGCTCGAAGGGGAAACAGCGGAATCTCAATGATGCTCATTGGCTTTCAGCGATTCGCTGAATCGGGCCGGCGCGGATTCGAAGCCACCATTACTCATGAATATGACATGATCCCCCGGTTTCACGGTATCGAGCATCTGCGCCAGCAGGTCTTCGCTGCGGGTTACCACCCGTCCGCGTCCATCAAGTGGTGCAAGCGCTTCGTGCGGATCCCAGTCGATGGCGTCTCCCGCCATCAGCCAGACGTGGTCCGCGGCAGTTAACGCAGGTCCCAGTTCGCTGATGTGAATACCCGAGCGCATGGTATTGCTACGGGGTTCCAGAGCGACCAGGACGCGGGCGTTTCCGACATTCCGCCTCAATCCCTCCAGGGTGAGACGGATGGCCGTGGGGTGGTGGGCGAAATCGTCGTAAACCACGATATCGTCCGTCGCGGCGATGAGCTCCATTCTTCTCTTGACGCCCGTAAAGGATTCGAGTGCCTTCACCGCGGCTGGCGGGTTGACTCCGGCCGCAACAGCGGCGCCCAGGGCGGCACAGGCGTTCATGGCGTTGTGGCGGCCGCAATGGTTCCAGGACAACGTACCTGCGGTCTCCTCTCCAAAGTAAAAAGCCAGTTCGCTGCCATCCGGCTTTAGCAGCTCAACCCTCCAATCGAGATCTTCGGCCATGGAAAACCGTTGTAATTTACTCCAGCAGCCCTGCTCAAGGACAGTTTCGAGCCGGCTATCCTGTCCGTTGCTTATGATGGTTCCGTTTCCGGGAATGGTCCTGACAAGATGATGAAACTGGGTCTGGATGGATTTCAGGTCGTCATAAATATCCGCATGGTCGAATTCCAGATTATTGAGAATGGCGATATCCGGCCGGTAATGAACGAACTTCGCGCGTTTGTCGAAGAACGCCGTGTCGTATTCGTCCGCCTCGACGACAAAAATTTGCTTGCCGTCTCTTGCTGAATAGCCAAAATTCATCGGTAATCCGCCGATCAGAAAACCAGGTTTGCGGTTCGCGCGCTCAAGAATCCAGGCAACCATGCTGGCCGTTGTGGTTTTCCCATGAGTTCCCGCAACCGCGATGACTGTTTTTCCCCGAAGATAGTTTTCACCCAGCCAACGCGGGCCTGATGTGTAATGAACTCCACTGTTCAGGACATGCTCCACGGCCGGGTTGCCGCGGCTCAGAGCGTTACCGATAACGACCAGATCTGGCGCCGGGTCCAGGTGCTCCGGCCGGTAGCCTTCGAACAGTTCGATGCCTTCGGACTCCAACTGGGTGCTCATGGGCGGGTAGGTGTGGCGATCAGAGCCGGAAACCCGGTGGCCTGCACGTTTGGCAAGCAGTGCGACACCACCCATGAAAGTTCCGCAGGCGCCCAGAATGTGAATATGCATGGTGTTCCTACTCAAATACAGCTTTCAGAAGTATGAAATTGGCTCCGAAGATCAATACAGCCAAGAGTACCCCAATACTCATTTTAACGGACAGCGCGAGCCGGTAAATATGCGCATCGACGACCAGGCTCCAGATGAACAGGCCGAGATACAGCAAAGCCAGATCCGGTTGCGGCTTTTCCGGTTTGATCTGTGTCAGGATCAGCAGGGCCAGTAAGCCGAAGATGAAGCCGGTTCCGGCCAGTGCCGTCAGCGTCTGAGGCAACCGTTCCCTGGCGTTGCGGGCATTCAGCAGGGCAGAGACGATACCGAACTGGACCGTGATGGCCAGCAGACTGCGGGCTTCACCATCTGCTTCACCCATCAGTTGGTCGGCGACAAATCCCTGGGCAACGTACGCAACGGCGAAAACAATGGCAAATGTCCAGCCCGCCGGTAAATCCTGCGGGCCGGACCGAAGTCGCAAAATGTCCAGGAGTGTCAGAAACAAGAGTGTATCTTTTCAGGAGTCAGAGCGAATTTGCAGCACACCTTTTATGCGCTGGAAAACTTCTTCGATGGTCCCTTCCCCGAGAACTCGTGACAACAGGCCCTTTTGCGCGTAGTAGTCAACCACCGGCGCCGTCTGCTCGGCGTAAATCTTCATCCGGTGCCGCACGGTATTTTCGCTGTCGTCACTGCGGCCTTCCTTGGCGGCGCGTTTGGCAATTCGCATCGCTACCATCTCGACGTCTACGTCAATCTGTAGCGCTTCATCTACCGGTTGGTCGAGCCGGTTCAGAAGGGTTTCCAGTGCTTCGGCCTGGGAAATGTTACGGGGGTAACCATCCAGAATGAACCCATCTGAAACGTCATCCTGTGACAGGCGCTCTTCGATCAGGCCCAGCATGATCTCGTTGGAAACCAGTTCGCCCCGGTCTATCACGGCTTTCGCCCGCATTCCGAGAGCACTGCCCGCGGCGACCGCCGACCGGAGAAGTTCCCCGGTGGAAATATGCGGCAGACCCAAATGCTGTACCAGGAGCGCGGCCTGTGTCCCTTTTCCCGATCCGGGGGCTCCCAGTAATACAATTCGCATAAGACCCTTTCCGTCCTCTAGAATATGGGGCTAACGCTAACCGCTCGTCAGGCTCAAGTCAATTCAGTTAAACAACCCAATCAGAGAGTTATCTAAGATGAAGAAAAACATTCTTTACGCACAATCCGGGGGCGTAACACCGGTCATCAATGCCACCGCTTGCGGCGTGATCGAGACCGCGAGAAAAAACCACGACAAGATCGGAAAGGTTTATGCAGGAAAGGATGGGATCATCGGCATCCTGCGGGAAGAACTGATCGATACATCACGTGAAAGCAAGACAGCGGTTACCGCCCTCAGGCACACTCCGGGCGGCGCATTTGGTTCTTGCCGCTACAAGCTCAAAAGCATCGAAGAGAGTAAAAGGGAATACGAGCGGCTGATCGAAGTACTGCATGCGCACGATATTGGCTACTTCTTCTACAACGGGGGAGGCGACTCCGCCGATACCGCGCACAAGGTATCGCAGATCGGTAAGAAAATGGGATTCCCGGTGCAGTGCATCGGTGTGCCCAAGACCATCGACAACGACTTGCCCATTACCGACAACTGCCCCGGTTTCGGCTCCGTGGCCAAGTATGTGGCGGTATCTATCCTGGAAGCGAGCCTGGATGTAGAATCCATGGCTTCGAGTTCAACCAAGGTTTTCATTCTGGAAGTCATGGGCCGCCATGCGGGTTGGATAGCGGCGGCTTCGGGGCTCGTGGCCCGCGAAGAGGGTGATCCGCCACACGTGATCCTGTTCCCGGAAGTGCCCTTTAAGCAACGGGAGTTTCTGCGGAAGGTTAAACACGCAGTGGCAAACTACGGATATTGCTCGATCGTCGTTTCGGAAGGGGTGCGCAACGGACGGGGCCAGTTCCTGGCTGACGCAGGCACCCGGGATGCATTCGGGCACGCTCAGTTGGGCGGTGTTGCGCCAGTACTGGCAAACATCGTCAGGGAAAAGCTGGGTTACAAGTATCACTGGGCCGTTTCCGATTACCTGCAGCGTTCAGCCCGCCACGTGGCTTCCAAGGTTGACGTCGAGCAGGCATACGCCGTGGGCGCCTCTGCCGTAGAGTTTGCCCTGCAGGGTAAGACCGGTGTCATGCCGGTTATCAAGCGCGTCTCGAACAACCCTTATCGCTGGAAGATCGACGAGGTGTCGCTCGGCCGCGTGGCCAACCGGGAAAAGATGATGCCCAAAAGCTATATCACGGCTGACGGTATGGGGATCACTCCGGCAGCCCGCCGCTATCTGGCGCCACTGATTCGGGGTGAAGACTACCCTCCTTACGATCGCGACGGCCTGCCGAAGTATGTCCGCATGAAAAAAGTTCTGGTCAAAAAGAAATTGCCCGAATTTGAAGTTTGATTAATTTCACACGTTATTGAAATTTCACAGAGCGGTTGTGATCAAATTTTGCTAAGATACCGCGGCTAATTTTTCGGGTTTTGTGAGGAGTATCAAATGAGTAACGAGATGGCGCTATGGTTAGCGCTTGGTTCAGCATTGCTGGCAGTAATCTACGGCCTGCTGACCACCACCTGGGTGCTGGGCAAACCAGCCGGCAATGAAAAGATGCAGAGTATTGCCGCGGCGATTCAGGAAGGCGCAAAAGCCTATATGAACCGGCAGTACGCGACCATCGGCGCCGTCGGCGCCGTTTTGTTTTTTGTCGTCGGTTTCGCACTTGATTGGGTGACCGCAATCGGCTTTGCTATCGGAGCAATTTTTTCTGGACTGGCCGGTTACATCGGTATGTTCGTGTCCGTGCGCGCCAATGTGCGCACCGCCGAGGCGGCGCGTAGCGGTGTCAGTCCCGCTCTGAAGGTTGCATTCCGCGGCGGCGCCATTACCGGCATGTTGGTAGTAGGCCTTGGCCTGCTGGGCGTTGCCGGCTATTACGCTGCACTTACCAGCATGGGCTACGACCAGGAACACACGATCCACGCACTTGTTGGCCTGGCTTTCGGCGGTTCGCTGATCTCCATCTTCGCCCGGCTGGGCGGCGGTATTTTCACCAAGGGCGCCGATGTAGGTGCTGATCTCGTAGGTAAAGTGGAAGCTGGTATTCCTGAAGATGACCCACGTAACCCCGGTGTGATTGCGGATAATGTGGGTGACAACGTGGGCGACTGCGCCGGTATGGCAGCTGACCTGTTCGAAACCTACGCCGTAACTCTGGTTGCAACCATGCTGCTGGGCGGTTTGATGGTCGAATCAATTGGCCCAAATGCCGTGATTTACCCAATGGTGCTCGGTGGCTTGTCCATCGTCGCTTCCGTTCTCGGTACGTTTTTTGTTAAAG
Source organism: uncultured Lysobacterales bacterium (assembly GCA_937924405.1). Classification (GTDB taxonomy): domain Bacteria; phylum Pseudomonadota; class Gammaproteobacteria; order Xanthomonadales; family SZUA-36; genus JAHEFT01. The sequence continues at coordinate 20,758 of CALDVW010000115.1, read as the reverse complement.
CCGGCAAAAGCGGTTCCATCATGGGCGCTCTGTACAAGGGTGTCATCGTTTCGGGAATCCTGGCAGCAGTGGCGTTTTACTATCCCTCTGTGCAGATGATGGGTGAACAGGGTCTGAACCTGTACTTTTCAGCACTGATCGGGCTGGTGTTGACAGCTGCAATGGTCTTCATCACCGAGTACTACACCGGCACGGAATTCAGCCCGGTCAAAAAGATTGCGGCGGCATCAACTACCGGGGATGCCACCAATATCATTGCCGGCCTGGGTATTTCCATGAAAGCCACCGCATTGCCGGTACTGGCAGTATGTGCTTCTATCTGGGGCGCGCATCATTTTGCCGGCCTGTACGGTATTGCGATCGCAGCCACATCCATGCTGTCAATGACGGGGATGATTGTGGCGCTGGACGCTTTCGGTCCCATCACGGATAACGCAGGCGGTATCGCCGAAATGGCTGAACTGCCTTCCGATGTGCGCAAAACCACCGATGCTCTGGACGCAGTCGGCAACACCACCAAGGCAGTCACCAAGGGCTACGCTATTGGCTCAGCCGGGCTTGCGGCATTGGTTCTGTTCGCGGATTACACGAGTAGCCTGGCCAAGGCTGGCCATGGTGAAATCACATTCGACCTGTCTAACCATTATGTCATCATCGGTCTGTTCATCGGCGGCATGGTGCCGTACCTGTTCGGCGCCATGGCGATGGAGGCGGTTGGCCGCGCAGCCGGATCAGTGGTAGAAGAAGTTCGCCGTCAGTTCCGCGAAATCGAAGGCATCATGGAAGGCACTGGGAAGCCGGACTATACCCGCGCAGTTGATTTGCTGACCAAGGCGGCAATCAAGGAAATGATTATTCCTTCCCTGTTGCCTCTGTTGGCACCGATCGTTGTTGGGCTGTTGCTCGGCAAACAGGCTCTCGGCGGCATGCTGGTAGGTACCATTGTGACCGGTCTGTTCGTGGCAATTTCCATGACCACAGGTGGCGGCGCCTGGGATAACGCCAAGAAATACATCGAAGACGGAAACTTCGGCGGGAAAGGAACCGATGCGCACAATGCGGCCATAACCGGTGACACCGTGGGCGACCCATACAAGGATACGGCTGGTCCCGCGATCAACCCGTTGATCAAGATCATCAATATCGTGGCCTTGCTGATCGTTCCGATTCTTTGATCTGAACTGCTTTTATACAGCAATCGAAAGGCGCCGGGTTTCCGGCGCCTTTTTTTATCCCCCCGTTATCGTGAAGGAGCGGCTTTTTAGCCAGCCGCTTTCCGCGGCTGCTGCTTGAGCGCTTCGGTCAGCAGCGTGATCAGTTCGGGGTAGTTTTTCCGGTCCAGCAGACTCAGCGCCGTATGCCCCGACAGCTCTTTGACCAGGCGAATGGCCGCATCGGTGTTGGCGGCCGGTCCGGTGACCAGGTCCGCTTTCATATGTCTGCCGTAAGCCGTCTGAACCCCGAGGACAGCATACGGGTCGGAGGCACAGAGCAGGGTGAAGCAAGCCAGGTGTCTGAGGTAACTGATGACCATGGCGCCGTTATAGGGTTCGAGGGGCGAGGCGCCTGCTTCAACAACCAGGACGTCTGCCCCACAAGCGGCAATCTTCGACAGCAGTAATTCCAGCGCCGTTCTGAAACAGGACTCTGAACAAACCGTGGATGGCAATCCGGCATCGACAAAATCGAAAACATTCCGCGCGCCGGCGTCGCGGAACTTCAGGACATCGCGATAACGGGCGGCGCCGGTGAGCTTGGCGGCCACCACATCCAGACCGAGGTAATTCAATGCCCGGATGATCACCTGGCCTGAGCTGGTCTTGCCGGCAGACATGGAAGTGCCGATCAGGAGTATGACGGGTATGTTCAAGACTCTGGGTTCTGCCGGCACCACAAAATCCATCATGCCGAGCTTGTTGCCCTTGCGGGTCACGTGACCGAGGTATTCCAGCCGCATCAGTTCCGGCAGCATGGGAGAAATGGACGTGGCCCGTCCGAACAGGCCGGCGCTGGTCAATGCATCCAGTTCCCGGTTGGCAGTCGTGTCGCGCCAGTCGCCGACGCCTTCCAGGGTGGCGGCCCGGGTGCCCAGTGCGCCCACCAGCAGATCACCCAGCACCATGTCCGCCATGCGGCCGGTTTTTGTTTCGCATTCATACAGTCGGTTGCGCTTGCCGGTTACGCGACCGACCACGAAATCACCGGTGCCCCATTCAGACCGGTCCAGCTTCACTGTCTCGAAAGGCACAGTCCACAGGTCGGAACTGCGGGTCACTGATGAAAAAAAGTAGTGCGGGCTCATGTGTCACCATGCAGTGGCTGCTGAAGTCCGAGCGGCGGCGCCATCAGTAAAAGCGCCAGTAAAGCGGCGCGCTCAAGGGTGGGCCCAAGACGGAGGTGTTCGTGGCGGGCATGGGCGCCGTCACCCACCGCGCCCAGGCCGTCAAGTGTTGCCGTGTGCTGGCTGGTGAAGTTGCCGTCCGAGCCGCCGCCGGCAAGACCCTGCTCGAGTTCCAGGCCGAGTTCATCTCCCAGCCGGCAGGCTAGTTGCCACAGTCCGCGATTGGCGGCGGTCCGTTCCATTGCCGGGCGTCCGAATCCACCTTCAATCAATAGGGAAGTGCCCTCTATGGCCGGTTCAAGGCTTCGTATCTCAGCACAGATCTGATCGGCATCGGCCTGTGATTCCACCCGGACATCGACCACGGCCGTGCTTTTGGGCGCCACCACGTTGGGCCTCAGCCCGCCATCAATCGTGCCCACGTTGACGGTGATTCCCCGGTCGAGGTCGTTGAGTGCGAAAAGCGCCTGGATGACATGTGAAAGCTCAAGGATTGCGCTCGCTCCGGCGCCCGGATCCAGCCCGGCATGTGCTGCTTCCCCCTGTACAGTGACGGTAAAGCGGCCGATTCCTTTTCGCGCGGTCTTTAACATGCCGCCCGGGCCCAGTGACGGCTCAAGCACAAGGACCCGGTTCATGTGAGGAGCGAGCGATTCGATATAACGGCGGCTTTCACGGCTGCCGATTTCCTCATCAGAATTCAGGAAAATGTGCGGGGTTACTGCAGGTTCGCAGTCAAAATCCTTGAGCGCCCCGATAGCCAGAATGGCCTGTGCGACACCGCCTTTCATGTCGTAGACGCCGGGCCCCCGAACCACATCCTGAGCATGTTCAAAAGGCATTTCATCCAGGGTGCCCAGCGGCCAGACCGTGTCGTAATGACCCAGTAACAACTGGGCCGGCTGGTCCGGCCGCCGATGGGCGGGACGTGCATGGAGCATGCCACCACTGACCTTGCCGGGAATTCGCTTGACGGAATAACCCAGGCGTTCGAGCCTCATGGCGATGATTTCCCGGATTTCGTGCTGGGCGCCGGGCACATCCGAGGGCGACTCTGCCTCTGTCATTCTGCGCAGCAGGCTGACCAGGTCCCCCCGCCTGCCTTGCAGGTATTCCAGCACGTCTTTCGCTGCGGGTCTGCAATCTTTCTTCATCTCTTCTGGCCTGAAAACCGCATGTGCACGCCTGGCTATTTCTTCATTCCGGCCGGGAATGGAAAAGACAGGCTCTGATCGATCGTTGCGAAACGCCCGGGGTGCAAGTAGGCCAGCAGGGGCGCATTGTGAACCAGTGCCTGGTCTTCAATTTCATCGATGCGTTCCGCGTCCTCGGCAACCCGGGCGGCAACCACCCGCCCCACGATCAGGCTATTTACCCCGAATCCATCAATGATCCTGTCCAACTCGCATTCAAGGTGCATATACCCGCCTTCAACGAGAACCCCATCCACTTTCTCGGCGGGAAAAACTGGCAGAACCGAAAGGGCCGGTTTGCGATCTTCCCCGCATCTCGGTGATGCCGCCAGGCTGGTCAGGACCAGTTGGTCCGGCCGGGGATAGGTCACGGTGAAAACAGCGTCACGTTTGATGTTGCTGTAGGTGTGGTGGCTGGGAGTGCAGACGAAGCCGAAATAGTTTTGCCATCCCATCGGCATCGCCATGTGTTTGGGCGCCACATCATGGCCGCCATCCGGTTCGCGTGTGCCTACCAGCACCAGCGGCGCTACCCAGAAGTATCTATCCCACAGCGGCTGGCTGACATCCAGCTCTATCAGCCTTTGTTTTGCGACAGGGTTCTGCATGGTTCTACTCCTCGCGGTGACTGGAGCTGTCACTGACCCAGTCTTAAACGTACTCCCGTAGAGCACCAGATGCCATGATCTGGGGCAAGCAGGAAGGCAGGGTTTTTCGGACAAGCCAATTTGTCGCCGGTTGCAGAGTCGTTTCCGGTAAAATTCGTTGACTGGAGCCGATGTTGCGGAGGGTTATTACTGGTAATGACGGATGTACTGCTTGTATTTTGCACCTGTCCGGACGCCGTGGTGGCGGAAAGGCTGGCTGGAGGCCTGGTCGACGAGCGGCTGGCGGCCTGTGTGAACATCTTGCCGGAAATCCGGTCTATTTACCGTTGGGAAGGCAAAGTTCAGAATGACGGCGAAGTCCTGATGATGGTGAAGACCACACGCAGTGTTTATCCCGCACTGGAAAATTGGCTGGGGCAACATCATCCTTACGACGTGGCCGAAATACTGGCGGTACCTGTCCATGCTGGATCCGGTAACTATCTTGATTGGGTTGTGAATGAAACGAAAAGCGACACGCTGGTTTAGTTCAATTTTGGCCATGTTTCTGGCGCAGTCGGCGCTGGCGATTGAATTTGATGAAGTCCGGAATTTCGAGGAGGTCTTCGTCATCTCGGCCAGCGCACCGTCCAGGGATATGCTGGAAGTCCGCTGGAAGATCGAGGACGATTATTACCTGTATAACAATAAATTCCTGAAGTTTGTTTCAGGCACCGATGGCGTGATACTTGGAGACCCGGTCATACCTCCGGGCGAGATCGCTTTCGATGATCTCCTTGGTAAGGAAGTTGAAAAGTTCCATCATGAACTGATCGTTACTCTGCCACTGCTTTCTGTGCCTGCGGGTGTAGAAGCCGTGCAGATAAAGGCGAGATCCCAGGGATGTCTCGAAAACGTGCTCTGCTACCCGCCGACTCAGCAGTTATTGATCGTGAGTATTCCTCCGGAACTGGCAGATCCCGGGGTTTTATCCACTGCGGACCCGTCCGGGCCACTGCTGATACAGGATGACAGGCCGGCACTGCCACCGGAAGCAGCGTTTGTTTTCGAGTCCATCGGCTACAGCCCCGATACGGCTCTGGTCCGAATCACGGCCCAGCCGGGTTATTACCTTTACGCTGATAAATTCGAGTTTCGGGTCGTTGGCAATGATTCCTTCACTCTTTCCGAGGTCGACCTACCCGCCGGCGTTATCAAGGATGATCCGGAGTTTGGACCGGTAGCGGTCTATTACGGCCTGGTGGAGATTCCCGTTCACCTGAACCGGCCGGCAGGCCCGGCAACCGAAATTTCGCTGGAGGCGGCTTTCCAGGGATGCCGAGACGGGGACATCTGTTACCCGCCGATGTCCCGTACGGTTAACTTCCAAATGCCCGCAGCCGACGAAGCGACGGCCCGGCAGGTTGCTGTTCTGCCCACGGCAAATCAGGGCAGTCCTGCCATGGACGTGCCCGTAACCGAGCAGGATAAACTGGCGCTGCTTCTGACCCGTCATCCAGCGCGGGCGCTCGTCGCATTTTTCATAGCAGGCTTGTTGCTCGCCTTCACGCCCTGCGTTTTACCCATGCTGCCCATTCTGTCGGGAATTATCGTGGGGCAGGGCGATCGCCTGACGACCCTGCGAGCCTTCTGGCTATCATTGATTTACGTTCTGGCCATGGCCGTCACCTACACCGTGGCCGGAGTTCTGGCTGGTTTGTTCGGGCAGAATCTGCAGGCCGCGTTCCAGAATCCGTGGATCATCAGCGGATTCGTACTGATTTTCATTCTGCTGGCCCTGTCCATGTTCGGTTTTTACGAGCTGCAGCTACCGGGTCGCATACAAACACGCCTGGCCGAAGCCAGCAACAGGCAGCAGGGTGGCCAGCTCTGGGGCGTTGCTGTCATGGGCTTTCTTTCAGCCCTGATCGTGGGTCCCTGCGTTGCGCCGCCACTGATGGCTGCCCTGATCGTTATCGGATCTTCGGGTGATGCAGTGCTGGGCGGCGCCGCCCTGTTTTCTCTGGCAATGGGTATGGGTGTGCCATTGCTGCTTTTCGGTATATCGGCTGGAAAGCTGGTTCCGAAAGCGGGCGCCTGGATGGATGCGGTCAAGGCGGTTTTTGGCGTTGGATTGCTGGGGTTGGCAATCTGGATGCTGGAGCGCATCCTGCCGGGCGGGCTCATTATGCTGCTGTGGGGGGCGTTGGCGATCGGTTGCGGAATATACCTGGGCGCCCTGGAGCGAATCGAAACCGGGTCCTCAGGCTGGAAAAGGCTGTGGAAATCGCTGGGTATCATTTTCCTTGTAGCGGGAATTCTTGAAATTGTCGGCGCTGCCGCGGGTGGCGACTACTGGCTGCGGCCACTGGAAAGCCTCCGTTCCGTGACGGGAGCGGCAACCGTTGAGAACCGGGTTGAGTTTCAAAGAGTCAAGTCCGTGGACGACCTAGAGCAAGCGCTGGCGCGGGCGGGAAGCAGCGGCCATGGGTTGATGCTGGATTTTTATGCTGACTGGTGCGTGGAGTGCATCCGCATGGAGCGCAACACGTTCCCGGAAGATGAGGTGCAGAAAAAACTGGATCAGCTAATGCTGCTCCAGGCCGATGTGACGGCCAATGATGAAGTCGACCAGCAGTTGATGAAATCGTTCGGCATTATCGGACCACCGGCCATCCTGTTTTTTGACCGCAGCGGGGAAGAAATGAAGGCGCTCCGGCTGGTGGGTTACTTCGAAGCCGAAGAATTCGCTGCCCACCTTCAGCAGGTACTTACCGCACAGTGAGAAGGAACATCATCATCATGGCCGCGGTGGCCTTGATGGCGGCGACTGGCGGCTATTTCGCGGCGATGGTGCTGAGCTCGCAGGCCGGGTCTGCTGGCTCGGCTCGGATTCAGCCGCCTGGCGATGCGCTGCCGGCTCAGACTGACGACATGCGGGGCCAGCGACGTCCTGATTTCACGCTCGCTGACACCCACGGCTCGCACTGGTCAGCAACCGATCTGAATGGCCGCCCCTGGCTGGTCAATTTCTGGGCGACCTGGTGTGCGCCGTGCGTCGAGGAGATGCCCATGCTTTCCCGCCTGCAGCAGGATTACGAAGAGCTGGGCTTAAGGGTGGTGGGTATTGCACTCGATGACCCGGATGATGCGCGCGAGTTTGCCGACAGCCTGTCTATCGATTATCCGGTCCTGGTTGGCCTCACCGACGTGGTACTGGTGGGAAGAAAGTATGGAAACCGTTCAGGCATGCTGCCTTACACTGTGCTTGTCGACGCCGAAGGCATAATCCGCTGGACTCACCTGGGCGCCCTCGACCGTGAAAATCTGGATCAGCAGATTGACCTCCTCAAGTAGCTTGAAAATTCAGGCGCCGGTTACTTGAGCTGCCGGAAAAAGCCACTTCCGAGTTGAGCGATGATCACAAACTTCATTAAAATCGCCGCTAAATGCAGCGATTTGTGGACAATGTGCGAATATTCCTGCAAAATTTGCTTCCCTGAGCGCACGGGATATCCCCATGGCATGCATTCTAGTTCTCAACGGCCCAAACCTGAATCTGCTGGGAAGCAGGGAACCTGATCAATACGGGCACCGCACCCTGCAGGAGATCATGGAGGATCTGACGCGGTTTGGCGGCGCCTGCGGTCATGAAATTCTTCATGTGCAGGAAAACAGCGAAGGTGTCCTGGTGGAAGCGGTGCATAAAGCCGCGGCGGACAGCGTCGATTACATCATCATTAACCCGGCGGCCTACACGCATACCAGCGTGGCCTTGAGAGACGCATTGCTGGCTGTCAGGATTCCTTTTATCGAAGTGCATTTGTCGGCCATGGCAAACCGGGAACCTTTCAGACAGATTTCCTATTTTTCGGACATCGCAATGGGCGTAATCACCGGTTTCAAGGGTGAAAGCTACATGCTTGCCCTGCAAGCCATTATCAATCACATAGAACCATAAGAAACCATGCCGGGCTGGCACGCCGGCAGGAGCGAAACGAGTGGATATCAGAAAGATAAAGAAACTCATTGAGCTGTTGGAAGAGTCCAGCCTCACTGAAATCGAAATCGTGGAAGGTGAAGAATCGGTCCGATTGAGCCGGGGCGGAATGGCCATACAAAGTCACGTTCAGACGCAAATGCCCCCCGGGGTACAGGCAGCTGCCTGGTCGGCCCCCGCTTCATCGATGCCGCCGGACATGACAGGCCAGCCAGCCGCCGTGACGGCGGACGCTGCAGCCGTGCCAGAGGAAGAAACTGTGCCGGAAGGTGAATTGGTGCGGGCGCCCATGGTGGGAACTTTCTATGCATCCCCCAGCCCCGAAACCGACGCCTTTGTGGCGCTTGGACAGAAGGTTTCCGAGGGTGAGACCATGTGCATCATTGAGGCGATGAAGATGTTCAATCAGATCGAAGCCGAATCGTCCGGCACCGTGGTCGCGATACTGGTCGAGAACGGCCAACCGGTTGAATTCGACCAACCCCTGTTCGTGATTCGCTGAGCTTCCCGGCATGGCTGTACTCGAAAAAATCGTTATTGCGAATCGCGGAGAAATTGCATTACGTATCCTGCGCGCCTGCCATGCAATGGGGATCAAGACGGTCGCATTGCATTCTACGGTCGACCGGAACCTGAAACATGTGGCAATGGCGGATGAATCGGTCTGCATCGGCCCTGCACCTGCGCTCGAAAGCTACCTCAACGTGCCTGCGATCATTGCGGCAACGGAGGTTACCGATGCGGTGGCGATTCACCCGGGCTATGGTTTCCTGGCCGAGAACGCCGATTTCGCAGAGCGCTGCGAGCAGAGCGGGTTCATATTCATTGGTCCGCGGCCGGAAACGATACGCCTGATGGGCGACAAGGTCTCCGCCATCAAGGCGATGAGAGAGTCGGGCGTTCCCTGTGTACCCGGATCGGATGGCCCACTGCCTGACGATGCCCATGAATGCCTGAAAATCGCCAGGGAAGTGGGTTACCCCGTCATCATCAAGGCTTCGGCAGGTGGTGGAGGCAGGGGAATGCGCGTGGTCAATACCGAGGCGCACCTGCACAACGCGTTGCAGTTGACCCGCCAGGAAGCTGCCAACACTTTTGGAGATGCCACGGTTTATCTGGAAAAATTTCTGGAGAATCCCCGCCACGTTGAGATTCAGGTGATCGCCGATCAACATGGCAATGCGATACATCTGGGTGAGCGTGATTGTTCCACCCAGCGCCGCCACCAGAAAGTGATCGAGGAAGCGCCAGCGCCGGGATTGACTGCTGAGCAGCGCGCCGAAATCGGTGCAGCATGTGTAGAGGCCTGCAAGCGCATAGGCTATCGTGGCGCGGGAACTTTCGAGTTCCTGTATGAAGGCGGACGTTTCTATTTCATCGAAATGAACACCCGCATCCAGGTTGAACACCCGGTAACGGAGCGCATCACCGGGGTCGATATCGTTCGTGAGCAGATTCTGGTTGCCGCCGGTGATCCCTTATCCCACAAACAGGAAGATATCCAGATTCGGGGGCATGCCATCGAGTGCCGCATCAATGCGGAAGATCCGGAGACGTTTATGCCTTCACCGGGACTGGTAGAGGGGTTTCATGCTCCCGGGGGGCCTGGAATCCGGACAGAATCGCATATTTACGATGGTTATCGCGTACCGCCCAACTATGATTCCATGATTGGCAAGATCATCTCGCATGGTGAAGATCGCGATCAGGCCATTGCCCGCATGAGGGTAGCCCTGGATGAAATGGTACTCAACGGCATCAAAACCAATGTGCCCTTGCACAAGTGGATATTGTGGGACCCTGGATTCCTCCGGGGCGGTTTCAATATCCACTATCTCGAGAAACGACTGGATGAGCGAAAGGTTTGAATGTTCGCGTGTAAGGAGCGGGCATGTCATGTCCGGGTTTGAATTCTGAATGGCCTGGATCGAAGTTAGCCTGAGTGTATCGGGCGATAGCTCAGCCCTCGCCGAACTTACTCTGGAACAGCTGGGCGCCTTGTCCATAACCCTGGAAGACGGCGAAGACAACCCCGTGCTGGAACCCGGGCCGGGCGAAACACCCCTGTGGCATTTAGTGCGGGTTCGCGGTCTGTTTGAAACTGCTGCCGATCGTGAAGCGATTATGACCGCTCTGCGGGCTGTGCCGGGTGCAGGCCGGCCAGATCAGATTCACTGGCGTGAAGTTGCGGATCAGGACTGGGAGCGGGCCTGGATGGACCGTTTTCAACCGATGAAATTCGGTCAACATCTCTGGATCGTTCCGGGTGGGATGAAAATTCCTCCGGAACCGGGCAATGTCAAAATTCAACTGGACCCCGGCCTGGCATTCGGCACGGGAACGCACCCGACCACGGCCCTGTGCCTCGAATGGCTGGACGGGGTCGATGTCACTTCACGGATCGTCGTGGATTATGGCTGCGGTTCGGGAATACTCGGGATTGCAGCAGCGGTGAAGGGCGCCGGGCGAGTGATTTGTATCGATAACGACCCGCAGGCGCTGGAAGCTACTCTGGACAATGCGGGCCGCAACGGAGTAACCGGTTTGATCGAATGCTGCATGCCACAGGATTTTGAACAACGGCCGGTAGATATCATCCTGGCCAACATACTTGCGCTGCCGCTTATTGAGCTGGCTCCCTTGCTGCTTAGTTCGCTTAATCCGGCCGGCTCGCTGGTTCTGTCTGGCATCCTGGAAGAGCAGGCAGATACGGTGTTGGCGGCATACCAGGCGGGTTTGGCTTCATTCGAAATGAAAGCGATGGATGGCTGGGTCCGATTGCACGGGCTCCGGTCGTGAGTTTGGCGGTCCGGATAAAAGGACAGTTCGAAGACCTCATTTGCTACGTGTTGGTCCCCGGGCTTGCGGTCATTACACCGGCGGCATTCTCCCGCTGGCTGTTGCGGCGGATCACCCGTTGGAATTGGGTCCTCGCCAAGGCGGCAGAAGCATCGTTGGCGGGGGCGGAGAAGCATGTGAAGATAGCAGATCGCGTGGTTTGGATGAGGCGCTGGAAAAGAGTAGAGCTGTTTGATGTGCGCGACCTCTACATGATGTTGTTCGCGCGTTCGCAGTCAGTGCTGGCGGAGATCCAATGCTCTGAACCCATCGAAATTGCAAAGGACCGTGTTCTGGCCGGCATGCACTGGGGCCCCGGCATATCCATACTCAAGCTGCTGTCGGTCGAGCGCTTGGAGCCTGCTTTTCCGTACCGGCCCCCGCAGCAGCAGCTGCTTCGATCCCGGCCGTTTTATTACCTGTACAGTAAGCTCGCGGCCCGTTACCTGTCCCGGACACTGGCGCAACGAGCGGTGCCGGTTGGCGGCGCCGGGAAAATTCTGCAGGGGCTGGTCGGTGAACCGGGAAGCATTTGCGTGCTGATGGACGCCCCGCCGATGGAAGGCAGGCACACCAGCAACAAACCAGTACTCGGCAGCAAAGCGCAATTCAATACCGGGTTCCCGGCCATGATGGCGGACCAGCGCAAAGAATATGTCCTGTACGCCATGAACCTGGATCTGGATGGCTCACTGGGGAAAAAATTGGAATTCGCGGGTCCATTCAGGGCAGATGACGCTGAAGAATTTTTACAGAATTATGCGAATTTCATGGACAGGCACCTGTCTTCGGATTCGTCGCAATGGCGATTCTGGCACGTTGAACAACAGTTCTGGAAAGATAAAAACTGAAGGGTCTACCCTTCTGAGCAAATACCCACTTAGCAGGAACCAATATGAATTCAATGAAACTATTTGACCTTAGCGGGCGTGTTGTCATCGTGACAGGAGGAAATGGGGGGATTGGGAGAAGCCTGGCCCTGGGGTGTGCCGGGGCAGGCGCCTCAGTAGCCATCGTTGGTCGTAACCGGGAAAAGAATGAAGCGGTGCTCGAAGAGTTGCGAGAAATCGGCAATCCGGCCATGGCGCTTCAAGTTGATCTGAAGCAAAGAGATCAACATGAGCCCGCAATGCAGGAAATCGAACGCCAAATGGGCCCTGTCGGAATCCTGATCAACAACGCGGGCATCGTATCGCTTAGCGGCGGAATTCTGCAGGAATCGGCAGAAGACTGGGATAACGTAATTGAGACACAACTGAACGCCGTATTCCTGTTCTCGAAGCTTGCCGCCACGAGCATGAGTGCACGCAAGACGGGCAAAATCATCAACATCGGCAGTATGTATTCCTATTTCGGATCCGCACTGATTCCGTCCTACAGTGCGGCAAAGGGTGCGATAGTCCAACTGACCAAGTCCATGGCTATTGAACTTGCACCCTACAATATTCAAGTCAACGCCATTGCGCCGGGCTGGTTCGAAACGGATATGACCTTGGCGGTGAGGTCACCAGAAATGAAAGAGATGAATGACGAAATCATATCGCGGACTCCGGCCGGGCGCTGGGGCCAACCTCGCGAACTCATCGGTACAGCCATATTCCTGGCTTCACAGGCTTCAGATTTTGTTACCGGCGCCCTGATTCCGGTAGACGGTGGTTACGCGATCCGATGAGAGGACCTGTTCGCGCTGTGATGGGTGGCTGGTTTACCAGAAAGCGGGTTTTTCAGGTAAGGCGTTATATCGCTCAACCGATTCCAGAATCTCTTTGCGGGCCGCTTCCGAGTCTTCCCAGCCCTTGATGTTGACCCACTTGTTGGTTTCCAGGTCTTTGTAGTGGTCAAAGAAATGTGAAATTTGCAGACGCAGCAGTTCATCGACGTCTTCGAGGTCTTTGACGTTGCGATAAAGGCCCGTGACGTCCTCGGTGGGTACAGCCAGAATCTTGGCGTCTTCGCCCGACTCGTCTTCCATCCGCAGCAGGCCCACCGGGCGGCAGGTCACCACCGCGCCGTAGTTGACCGGAACCGGCATCACCACCATCACGTCAGTGGGGTCGCCATCGCCACACAAAGTATGAGGAATATAGCCATAATTACAGGGGTAATGCATGGCCGTTTTAAGCATTCGGTCCAGGAAAAGGGCACCGGAAGCCTTGTCCACTTCATACTTCACGGCAGGGCTGTGCATCGGGATTTCGATGATCACATTGACGTCATTCGGGACGTCCCGGCCGACCGGGACGGCTTGCAAGCTCATGGCGGCTCCAATTAAGGTTTGGAATGCCGGTGATTATACCTATAAAATGTCGCGCCCCGTTATGGTGCGCAGACTGGTCCGGAGCTGAAATTGTTGACTCTGATAAAAAATGCAGACATCTATGCCCCCGCTTCAATCGGTGTGGGAAATCTGTTGCTTGGAGGCGGAAAAGTGCTCTACGCGGGCAGGGAACTTCCCGGCATAGATAGTGCCTGGCTAGGCGATACGCTCGACCTGCAAGGCGCACCGGTCATCCCCGGCCTGATCGATTGCCACGTGCACGTGACCGGTGGGGGTGGTGAAGATGGTTTTTCGACCCAGGCGCCACCGGTTCAACTGAGCAGGTTCACTCGTCATGGCGTCACATCCGTGGTCGGCCTGTTGGGTACGGACGATGAAACCCGCTCGACCGCGGGGTTAATTGCGCGCACGCGTGCGCTGCGGGAAGAAGGCCTGTCGGCCTGGTGCTGGACCGGGGGCTATCACGTTCCACCGACCACGCTGACTGGCACCGTTCGCGGTGATATCGTGAATATTGACTGCGTGATTGGTCTGGGCGAACTGGCTATCAGTGATCACCGCTCCAGCCAGCCCGGTTTCGACGAACTCGCCCGGCTGGCGTCCGAGGCGCATGTAGCAGGACTCCTCAGCCGTAAAGCGGGGGTTGTGCATCTGCACCTGGGCGATGGTGAGCGCGGCTTGTCCCTGGTCAGGCGGTTACTGCGCGAGACTGAACTGCCGCCCCGCGTTTTTCATCCCACGCACGTGAACCGGCGTAAGGACCTTTTCGAAGAAGCGCTTGAATTGAGCCGCCACCATTCGGTTATCGATGTAACCGCCTTTCCGGTTGAGGAAGGTGAAAATGCCTGGTCTGCGGCAGATGCATGGGAGCGTTATCATTCTGACGCCTGCCCGCCAGAAAACCTGACCATCAGCTCGGACGGCGGTGGCTGCCTGCCGGTTTTCGACGCAGGCGGGGCGCTGGTAAAAATGGATTTTGCGACCTCCGCAGGTCTACCCGACTCCTTGAGAGAATTGATTACCAGGGGGCATGGGCTGGAGACCGTATTACCCTCCATGACCAGCAACGTGTCCCGTTTGCTTAAACTCCACGGCAAGGGACGCATCGAAAAAGGCTATGCTGCTGATCTCGTGTGCCTGGATGAAGATCATCGCGTGAGGCATGTCATGGCGGGAGGCAACTGGATGGTTCAGGATGGCTCACCCGTTGTCAAAGGCATGTTTGAAGATTGAGCCCGATCCAGATTTTTTTGAATTTAATTGACGGAACAGACCAATGCCGGCTATAGCTGTGGAATCAACCCAGAGAGGTTATATCATCCCCATTGGGGGCGCTGAGAGAAAGAAGGGCAAGAAGCCGGCCATTCTCGGCCGTTTCGTTGAATTGTGCGGTGGCGATGACGCCCGCATCCTGGTGATTCCAACGGCTTCCTTATTGAACGAAACCGGGCCTCAGTATGAGGAGCTATTCAAATCGATGGGCGCACGTTCGATGTGCGTGCCGATTGAAAACCGCGAAGAATGCTTCAATGAGGAAACACTCCGGATTCTCGGCGAAGCGACCGGGGTGTTTATAACGGGTGGCAACCAGTTGCGTCTGTCGACCATCCTGGGCGGCACGCCCGTGGCCCGCCTGATTCGCAGCATGAATGCCGGGGGTGTGCACGTGGCAGGGACTTCAGCCGGTGCAGCCATCGTTTCGGAGCATATGATTGCCGGCGGCCGGAGCGGCTCCTCACCACGCGAAAGCGGGGTCGAACTGGCGCCTGGGCTGGGCCTGACCAACCGGGTCATCATAGATCAGCATTTCAACCAGCGGCAGCGAATGGGAAGATTGCTGGCGGCTCTTTCCTTCAATCCTTTCGCTTGCGGCCTGGGCATCGATGAAAATACAGCCGCTTTCATTGCACCGGATGGAAGAATGGAGGTCCTGGGTAATGGCACCGTCACGGTAGTTGACCCATCGGATCTCAGGCACTCATCAATGAGTTATGTGCGGCGGGCCGAGGCGGTCACGCTGATTGGCCTCAAACTACATGTGCTTGCCGAGGGCGCACATTTTAATGTCGAAACACGCATCGCCACGCTCGATTGACCACCTTTCCCGTTTGTCGGAAGGCGAGGTCCGGCGTTAAGATGCACTGACCTCCCCAGAACTCAGGTCATGTCCTATGAAAATTTTGGCCACCAACGTCTACGTCGGTCCCAGCCTCTACGCCCATTTTCGGGTAATCCGCCACCAGGTTGACATCGGAGCACTCGAGGAATGGCCTTCGGTCAGGCTGGGGCCGGAGTTTATCGACGCCCTGGTCGAAGCGTTGCCGGGTCTGGCGAATCACGGATGCTCATACGGAGAGCCCGGGGGTTTCCTCAGGCGTTTGCGGGAAGGCGAAGGCACCTGGATGGCCCACATTTGGGAACATGCGGCAATCGAGATGCAGAACATGGCAGGTTCCGATATATCTTTCGGCAAGACCAGGAGCATCGGGCCGGTCGGCCACTACAACATGATCTTCCAGTACAAGCAGAGAGATGTAGGGCTGGAGGCCGCGCGCATATCGCGGCAACTGCTTCTCAACCTGCTGCCCGGCGACCTCAAGGCCCAGTGGCCGGACGAAATCGAGGACGGGTTCGATTTCGAAGAGGAGCGGGAAAATTTCATCCGCTTCGCCCAGAGAAAAGAGCTCGGCCCCAGTACTGCATCACTGGTAGTCGCTGCGGAAGAAAGGGAAATACCCTATTTGCGGCTTAACAAGTACTCCCTGGTGCAATTCGGGCATGGACGTTTTCAGCAACGCATCCAGGCAACCATCACCAGCAAGACGCCGCACATCGCCGTTGAAATCTCCTGCGACAAGGAAGACACTCACAACCTGCTTCGCGATCTCGGCCTGCCGGTTCCGCAACAACGCCTGGTGTATTCCGAACGGGCAGCCGTGCGCGCCGCCCGGCGCATCGAATTTCCGGTGGTGGTGAAACCGCTGGACGCCAATCATGGGCGCGGTGTTTCCATCAACCTGGTGAACGATGAACAGGTTGCCAGGGCCTACGGCGTGGCCCGTGAAAGCGCCCGCGGAAGAAGCGTGCTGGTCGAAAGTTTCATAGAAGGCATGGACCACCGTATGCTGGTCGTTAACGATGAACTGGTAGCCGTGGCAAAACGCGTGCCGGGTCACGTGGTTGGTGACGGAGCACGCACGATCAGCGAATTGATCGACATCGTAAACGAAGACCCGAGGCGGGGTATCGGCCATGAGAAAGTACTGACCCGCCTGGAACTCGATCACCAGGCTGAGCGGCTGATGAAAAAAGGGGGGGTCGATGCCAATACCGTGTTGTCTGAGGGTGAAGTGTTTTACCTGCGGTCAACGGCGAACCTTTCCACTGGCGGTACCGCCATTGACATGACGGACGTGGTGCACCCCGATAACCGGGAAATGGCAGTGCGCGCAGTTCAGGCGGTAGGGCTCGATGTGGGAGGTGTGGACTTCCTGACTTCTGATATCAGCAAGCCTTACAAGGAAGTGGGCGGCGCCATCGTCGAAGTGAACGCCGCCCCTGGCTTCCGCATGCACGTGGCGCCATCGGAAGGTGAGCCGCGGGATGTTTCCGGCAAGGTCATGGATATGCTGTTTCCGCCCGGCAAGCCGAGTCGGATCCCGGTAGCCAGCATTACCGGCACGAACGGAAAAACCACGACCTCCAGGATGCTGTCCCATATCCTGAAAACCGCAGGTCACACAGTTGGCATGACTTCCACAGACGGTGTGTATATCGACGGCCGCATTTCGGTGAAGGGAGACATGACCGGACCAGCTTCAGCACATATCGTATTGCGCGACCCGACCGTCGATATGGCAGTGCTGGAAACTGCACGCGGTGGTTTGTTACGTTCCGGCCTGGGCTATCGCCGCTGCGACGTTTCGGCCTGCCTGAACGTGGCCTCTGACCACCTCGGCCTGAAGGGTATCGATACGCTGGAGCAACTGGCGGAATTGAAGCGAATCCCGATTGAAGTTGCCCGCGACACGGCGATTCTGAACGCGGACGATGAATACTGCCTGCGCATGGCCGATTACACCGAAGCCGAGCACGTATGCTACGTGACCATGAACCCGGCTCACGCGCTGGTCAAAGAACATATCAGTGCTGGTGGGCGCGCTGTCGTATTGGAACAGGGTATCGGCGGCGACATGATCACGCTTTACGACAACAGCACCCACTACCAACTGCTGTGGACTCACCTGATTCCGGCGACCATGGAAGGAAAGGCCACGCACAATGTGCAGAATGCAATGTTCGCCGCAGCGCTCGCATTCAGCATAGGTAAGTCGCTGGAAGACATCCGGCATGGACTGCGCACCTTCGACTCCTCGATATTCCAGGCGCCGGGCCGGATGAATGTCTTCGACGAACACCCTTTCCGGGTCATTCTCGACTACGGCCACAATGCAGCAGCCATCGCCAGTATCAGCCAGTTGGTCGACCGCCTGGAAGTCGGCGGCAAACGAATCTGCGTTCTGGCTGCGCCGGGTGACCGCCGTGATGAGGATATCCTGTCTATCGCAGAAGAGGCCGCGGGTCATTTTGACTATTACATCTGCAAGGCGGATGACAACCGGCGTGGCAGGGGTGAAGACGAAGTGCCGGAAATGCTCCGGGACCAATTGCGGGAATCCGGCGTCAAGAAACGCCGGATTCAGGTTGTACCCAATGAAGTAGATGCGGTCGACGCAGCACTCGACATGGCCCAGGAAGGCGATCTGGTTGTGATATTCGGAGACAATATTGAACGTTGCTGGAAGCAGGTGGCAGGACACAAAGTGGAAGACATCGAAGTGGATGAAGAAGTACCCCATAAAACGGTGCAAAGTTTCGTCGAAGAAGACCCGGAGGCGTTTACGCTGGATCCTGGCTCTGAACTGATCCGGGACGAACGTGGTGTCCGTATTGCCCGCATTGATGAAGAGTCGGATTAAGCATCATTACCATGAAATTGACAGAAAGCAGAAGGCTGACCGGCGCCAACCTGTATTGGGATTACCCCAGCGCCATCATTGATGTTGCAATCGATGGGCCGCAGCAGCCGGCCATTGAAGCCTGGGAGCGGGCGGCGAGAGAGTGGTTGGACGCCGTGGGTTACGGCGAGCAGAAAACCTGTTTCCGTGTATTCGAAGGCGGCGCGAGCCTCCTGATATCGGCACCAATCGATGTGTTGTACTCGATGTGCGAGCTGAACGAGGTGGCATGGGCCAGCGCCCTGCATGTCTGTGGCCGGGGTGATGCACCGGATCCCCGGGAGGAAAAGCCCCGTTTGAACCGTTTGTTCGATGAAGAACGAAATCCGTCCCTGCTGTTGCTGCAGGCGGCGGCGCATGAGCATGGGGTGCCTTTCCTTTGGGATGACGATGAGATTTCTGTGGGCTTCGGAAAGAGCACCCGGAGCTGGCCCCCGGACCAGCTTCCGTCGCCCGATGAAATTGACTGGGCCGCCATCGAAGCGATCCCGGTAGCCCTGGTAACCGGGACCAACGGCAAGTCGACAACCGTGCGTATGACGGCAGCCATCATGACGGCGGCGGGATTCAACGCCGGCCTGACTTCGACCGACTTCATTCGCGTTGGCGAACGGGTCATCGATACCGGGGATTATTCCGGAACGGGCGGGGCGCGCACCCTGTTACGCCAGGCTGATGTGGAGGTTGCTGTCCTCGAGGTGGCCCGCGGCGGTTTGCTGCGGCGCGGCTTGGGTGTTGAGCACGCAGACGCGGCAGTGGTAACCAATGTCGCCAGGGATCACCTGGGCGAATATGGAATCAACAGCGTGGATGAGCTCATTCCGGCTAAGTTTATCGTGCACCGCTCTCTGGGCGGCGATGATCCGCTGATTCTCAATGCCGACGACCCGGGAGTGGTCAGGTTCGCAGGCACCCTGGACAAGCGAATCTTCTGGTTCAGCCTGGAAGCGGGTAATTCACTGATACGGTCTTCCCTGGAAAAGGGCGGGTCAGCCTGCTATTTCGATGATGGCTGGCTGGTCGCTGCCGAAGGTTCCCACAGCCGCCGGGTGGTCGCAGTGGATGAGATACCGGCCACGCGGGGTGGCGTGGTCAGGTACAACATCAGTAATGCACTCGCCGCGATGTCCATCGCCGTGGCGTTCAATGTCGAGGATCAGGCCATCGCAAAGGGCCTGGCAGTTTTTCGAGGTGATGAGCAGGACAACCCGGGCAGGGGTAACTGGTTTGAGCATCGTGTTGACGGCGGCACTGTTCGGATCCTGGTCGACTTTGCCCACAACGAACACGGCATGATCGCCCTGGCGGATGTGGTAAACATGGTAGCTGCAGAACGGGTGGTATTGTTGATGGGCCAGGCCGGGGACCGGCTGGATGAAGACATTTCTGACCTGGTGAGAGCAGCCTGTGGTATGAAACCGGACCAACTGCTGGTGGCCGAACTGCCGGGTTACGAAAGGGGACGGGAGCCGTTTGAAGTCCCCGCGCTGATTAAAAGCGAGGCCATCGCAAGTGGTATAAACGAGGACCACGTCGAAATTTTTCCCAGTCCCGGGGAAGCGACCGCACTGGCCCTGCAGCGCGCACAGCCCGGCGACCTGCTCGTGTTACTGGCGCTCACCCAGAGACAGGAAGCCCTGAACCTGGTGCACGAATTCATCGACAGGGAAGCCGAAAGCCATGGCTAAACTCTATTTCAATTATTCGGCCATGAATGCCGGTAAGACCACCATCCTGTTGCAATCGGCCCACAATTACCGTGAACGCGGTATGAACCCGATGTTATTCACCCCGGCGCTGGATGATCGATGTGAGGTTGGAGTCATCAAGTCCCGGATTGGCCTCGAGGCGGAAGCAACCGCTTTCAAGCAGGATGATGACTTATTTGAAGCCGTGCAAAACCGGCTCGGGGATCAAAATGTTCATTGTGTGCTGGTGGATGAGGCACAGTTCCTCACCCGGGAGCAGGTTTTCCAGTTGACCGACGTTGTCGATCGTTTGAATATTCCCGTGCTTTGCTTTGGTCTGCGCACCGATTTCCAGGGAGACTTATTTGAGGGCAGCCGTTATTTGCTGGCCTGGGCCGACCAACTGGATGAGCTCAAAACCATTTGTCATACGGGATCAAAAGCCACCATGGTGGTGCGCGTGGATGACAAAGGTTATGCCTTGCGCAAGGGTTCCCAGGTGGAAATCGGTGGCAACGAGCGCTATGTGTCCGTGAGCAGGAAAGAATTCAAAGAAGTGTTCTATGCTGGAAAACAGGTCAAATTGATCGACCCGTTCGAAACGGCGACTGACTCTGAAAATGAGCGCCAGGAGGAGCTGCTAGAATAGTCGCCATGAGATTCTTTCTCATACTGATCATCCTCATTTTCCTGGCCTTCAAATTCTGGCCGGACCAGCCGACGCCAACCGCCGAGGAAAGTTTCATCGGACCCCAGGTTTCTACAATGAAAAAAGCAGAGCAGGTCGAACAGCAGTACCTCGAAGCGCTGGAAAA
>CALDVW010000114.1 GCA_937924405.1 uncultured Lysobacterales bacterium | reverse complement strand
GAACGCCAGAATCTTTTGTTTTCTGCCACCTTTTCCAGGGAAATCAAACAACTTGCCAATGGATTGCTTAACCAGCCTGAACTCATTGAAGTGGCACGCTGCAAAACTACCGC
Organism: uncultured Lysobacterales bacterium; assembly: GCA_937924405.1. GTDB lineage: Bacteria > Pseudomonadota > Gammaproteobacteria > Xanthomonadales > SZUA-36 > JAHEFT01. The sequence continues at coordinate 26,104 of CALDVW010000114.1, read as the reverse complement.
TGAGCGGATTGCACAGGTTATTCACCCTGTGGACAAGGGCCGCAAACGGGAATTACTCAGCCACATGATCGGCTCGCGAAACTGGCGCCAGGTGCTGGTGTTCACACGCACCAAGCACGGCGCTAATCGCCTGGCCCAGCAACTGGAGAGGGATGGCCTGAGTGCTGCCGCGATCCATGGCAACAAGACACAGAGTGCCCGCACGCGTGCTTTGGCCGAGTTTAAAAAGGGAACCGTCCGCGTTCTGGTCGCCACCGATATCGCGGCCCGCGGTCTGGATATCGATCAATTGCCCCATGTCGTGAACTTCGAATTGCCCAACATTGCGGAAGATTACGTGCACCGTATCGGCCGCACCGGTCGCGCCGGCATGGAAGGTGAAGCGGTTTCACTGGTTTGCATCGACGAACACAAGCTTTTACGCGATATCGAAAAACTGCTGCAGCGGAAAATTCCAAGTGTGACTCTCACCGGATATGAACCTGATCCCTCCATTCGGGCCGTACCCGTTCAGAACGGACCAAACCGTAATGGCCGGTCCCGTTCCAGGCCCCACCCGAGACCCCGTTCAAGATCAAGGTCCCGGTCGCGGAGCCAGTCACAAGCTGCCTGATACCACGGGCAGGGTAAGCGGGAGATGGCAATCGTTTTTCCCGGTGGCCCGGCAGTCATCTGACCGGCCTGCGCAAGGCGGCAATTTGGTAAACTGCCGTAACCATGTCACCCATACCTGTTTCCAAGCGGTTTTTCTGCCTGTTCGCGGGGGAGGTGAGCACCCCCGCAGCGGAGGAATGAAATGAGCGGTTTTACCCTGTCACACCTGAAGCAACTGGAGGCGGAAAGCATCCATATCATCAGGGAAGTGGCGGCGGAGTTCGACAATCCAGTCATGCTCTACTCCGTTGGCAAGGACTCATCAGTCATGTTGCACCTTGCCCACAAGGCGTTCGCACCCGGAAAGATACCGTTCTCCCTGATGCACGTCGATACGCAATGGAAGTTCCAGGAAATGTATCGGTTCCGCGGATTAATGGCGGAGAGATACGATGTTGAAATCAAGGTGTGGATCAATCCGGAAGGTGCAGACAAGGTCAGCCCGTTCTCACACGGTTCTGAAAAACACACTCAAATCATGAAGACCGATGGCCTGAAACAGGCGCTGGATCACTACCGTTTCGATGCCGCCTTTGGCGGCGCCCGTCGTGACGAAGAGAAAAGCCGGGCCAAGGAACGGGTTTACAGTTTCAGAAACGAATTTCACCAGTGGGACCCGAAAAATCAGCGGCCTGAACTTTGGAACCTGTACAACGCAAAAATTCACAAGGGCGAATCGATTCGTGTTTTTCCCCTTTCCAACTGGACCGAGCTGGATATTTGGCTCTATCTCCTGCGTGAAGATATTCCCATCGTTCCTCTTTACTTTGCCGCCGAGCGGCCGGTAGTCAAACGGGATGGCGTCTGGATCATGGTCGATGACCAGCGAATGCCGCTGGAAGAAGGTGAAACACCGGTGAACAAAAAGGTCCGCTTCCGCACACTCGGCTGCTATCCGCTCACCGGTGCGGTGGAGTCCAATGCCGAAACGGTTGAGGAAATCGTGCAGGAAATGTTGCTGACCACCACTTCAGAGCGCCAGGGGCGTGTGATCGACGATGATGGCTCGTCGATGGAAGACAAGAAAAAGGACGGATACTTTTGATGCACGAGGCCAGCTACAAAGTCCAGGAAGAAGAGCTGATCCGGACCGATATTGCGGCTTATCTGAAGCGGCACGAAACCAAGGATCTGCTGCGCCTGCTGACCTGCGGTTCGGTGGACGACGGTAAATCGACGCTGATCGGCCGCCTGCTGTATGACTGCCACATGATCTATGAGGACCAGCTGGAAAAAGTGGCGAAAGATTCGAAAGTCTATGGCACCACCGATGATGATTTCGATCCGGCTTTACTGACCGACGGCCTCAAAGCCGAACGCGAGCAGGGGATTACCATCGATGTCGCCTACCGCTATTTTTCAACCGACAAACGCAAGTTCATCATTGCCGACTGCCCCGGCCACGAGCAATACACCCGTAACATGGCCACCGGTGCCTCCACCTGTAACCTTGCCGTCATCCTGATCGATGCGCGTTATGGCGTCATCACCCAAACCAGGCGTCACAGTTTCATCTGCTCACTGTTGGGCATCAAGCACGTCGTGGTTGCCGTGAACAAAATGGACCTGGTCGACTGGTCAGAGGAAAAGTATGAGCAGATCATGCGCGACTACAATGAATTCGTTGCGCGCCTGAATTTTTCCGATATCCATTTCATTCCGATCTCTGCGCTCAGGGGTGACAACGTCGTGCAGCAGAGCTCGAACCTTCCCTGGTATGACGGTCCGACCTTCCTGCACCATCTCGAGAGCCTGAATATTTCAACCGACCGTAACCTGATCGACATGCGTTTGCCGATCCAATACGTGTTGCGACCCAACCTGGATTTCAGGGGCTTTAGCGGAACATTGGCTTCCGGCGTGGTCCGCGTGGGTGACGAAGTAACCAGCCTGCCGTCACGGCGCGCGTCCAGAATCAAGGCAATTTACGGAGCAGACGGCGAGGTCGGCGAGGCATTTTCGCCCATGGCCATTACCGTCACGCTCGAAGATGAAATCGATGTTTCACGCGGCAACATGCTCGTGCCGGTGAATAACATTCCGCATATCGGAAACGAATTCGAAGCAATGGTGGTCTGGATGCACCAGGATGCAGCCCGTTCGGGAAAAAGGTACCTGGTGAAACACGGCAGCAGCATGATTCCGGGCGTGCTGACCGATATTCGTTACAAAATTGATTTCAATACCATGCATCGCGACCGTAATGTGGACGAAGTACCTGAATCCAGTGAGTCGCTCGAACTCAATGAAATTGGCCGTTGCCATTTCACATTGCACCGATCAATTGTCTTTGACGCATATGACCGCAACCGTGCAACGGGTTCATTCGTAATTATTGACCGAATTTCCAATGTGACCGTTGGCGCCGGCATGATCGTGGACCGAATCGTTTCCAGGCCCGGGCATAAACGATCACCGGTCAGTCAGAATATTGTCCGCTCAGCCAGCCTGGTCAGCGCAGCCGATCGCCAGGCCATTCTGGGTCAGAAAGGAGCCACGGTTTGGTTAACCGGCCTGAGTGCTTCCGGTAAATCAACCATCGCAAACCTGCTTGAAAAGGAATTGATCGCCCAGGGCCAGCTCTGTTACATCCTCGATGGCGACAATGTGCGTCATGGCCTCAACCGCGACCTGGGTTTTTCAATGGAAGACCGCAAGGAAAACATCCGCCGCATTGCCGAAGTAGCGGCGCTAATGAATGATAGCGGCGTGATCGTGATTACTTCGTTTATTTCGCCCTATCGCTTCGACCGTCAGACGGCACGCGATGTGATCGGGGATGAGTCATTCATCGAGGTGTTCGTGGATACCTCAATAGAAGTGTGTGAGCAACGCGATCCGAAGGGCCTTTACAAGAAAGCCCGGTCAGGAGAAATTCAGCAGTTTACCGGTATCAGCGATGCCTATGAGCCGCCGAAGAATGCGGAAATCACCCTGCCCACCGAGGAACTGACCCCGGATGAGGAGGCGAACGTGATCATAAGCGACCTGAGAGCGCGGGGCATTATAAGCTAGCCACGGCACTCCGTTTACAGACAGCTGTGGTTCGGATCAGGGATTGAGCACGGCTTCTTCCAGCTCGCTGAACTCTTCCTGTATATACGTTGCGAGGCTGTCGAGGTCGCGCAGATCTTTGGTCGCGACAATGCCGAAATTCAGTATGCCGCCGCAGCTGAACAGCGTGATATTCATGCGCAAACCCGGCACCAGCGTACTGATGGGATACATCTGTTCTATCTTTGCTCCCTTGACGTATAACGAATCCCTTGGGCCCGGCAGGTTGGAAACCAGGGTGTGTCCGGTTGCCGGAATCCGGTCAGTGAGGTTCAGCTTGCCGATGAGCTCTCCCGCCAGGGCAACCAGCACCGTATATTGCTGCATGGAATCTCCCGGCACGCTTTCCAGGTGATTCCTGACATTGTTGAGTGAATGGCCGATTTCACGGTGGCGCTGATAGGCATCGCCGGTTGGCTCGGCCAGTTCCACCAGCGCGACACCCAGTTTGTTACCAGCCTTGCTGTCATTGTCCGTTCTCAGGTTGACCGGCATCTGGATGGTAAGTGGATGACTGATGCTTTCACCGTGTTCGTCCAGGTATCGGTGCAGCGCGCCATCGATACAGGTCAAAGCCACATGGTTCAGAGTCGAACGGGTGGCCTTGCACAGGCGCTTCACGTCATTCATGGCGAGAGATGTGGTGGCGATGCTGCGGCCGGGGGATGAACTTCCGGTCAGCGCGGTGTTGTTACCAGCACTGAATGGCAGCATGATGGCTTTGCGCGTTATGCCCAGCCGTTCCAGCCCCTGTTGAGCCGTCAACTTGGCGATTCCGCCGGTCGTTTGAACCTGCTCCCATGCCTGGGTGGTCAGGCCGCGCAGTGCGCCGGTGAGCGGTGAACCACTTGCCTTGCGAAATTTCTGTTTACGCGGGGACAGGGTCCAGGCTGGCTTCAGTTTCATATCATCCGGGGACCTGCTCAGGCTCTGATCCAGCCACCTGGCCATGGTCATACCATCGGCATAGGCATGATGAACTTTCGTATAGACTGCGAATTTGCTGCCCTTGATGCCATCGACAAGGTGGTATTCCCACAAGGGCTTGGTACGGTCCATTACCGGCTCATGCAGGCGTGCGATAAAATCCTTTACCTCCAGCCAGCTGATCGTTTTTTTCGGTTTGTGATAAAACACGTGCTCATCGATATCGAAGTCCTCGCACGGTTGCCAGTGCGGACCTTTCATACCAAGAAAGTGAATGATCAGGTTGAACGGTTCGGTCGGCTGGTCATGGGTTTTCAATTCCGCAACCAGTTTACGGCAAAAATCCGGGCGCGCCCCGGCAGGTTTTTGGCATAGCATGAGTCCGGCGACGTGCTTGGGGCTGCCTTCAGTTTCGGCCAGGAAGAATGCCAGATCCAGAATGGATAGTTTTCTCATCGCTTGATTTTTCCGCAAAATTTCTGAAAAAAAGACTAACACAAACATCGTGAACTTCAGGCGTATAAAGACGGTTGATGCGATTCAGGTCAGGAATAAAGGGAGTCCCGCTGAGAGGGGATCGCAGTGGCTATTCCCGGCAGTCAGGTTTCGTGGCAGGCACTGCAATCACGCAGCCGGTTTTCGATGGTCAGGGAGGTGGCCGTGGCCGCCAGGCCACCCAATGCCGTGCAGCGATGTTCTCTGGGCATCCCTTCTGCTACGGATTTTGCGGCGGCGATTGTTTCGTCGAACGGAATGACGGCATCGAAACCTGACAGGGCCATGTTCGCACAGGAAACGGCATTGCTGGCCGCCATCACGTTTTTTCCGAGGCAGGGTACTTCCACCCGGCCGGCCACCGGATCGCAGATCAGGCCCAGCATGTTCTGCATGGCCATCGAGGCCGCATCGCTGGCCTGTGCCAGCGTACCGCCCTGGAAAGTCACCAGCGCTGCCGCCGCCATCGCAGCGGCAGAACCGCCTTCGGCCTGGCAGCCGCCGGTTTCCGCGGCAAAACTCCAGTGAGTGGCAATGAATACGCCAATCAATCCCGCGGCCAGCATACCCCGGGCAACCGTGACCTGATCCAGTCCCAGTATCTCACCGGTCGCAATACAGGTAGCCGGTAAGGCGGCGCAGGCCCCGGCGGTCGGGGCTGCCACGATAACCCCCATGGAGCTTTTAACCTCCATCAGCGCCGTGGTGTAAAGGACGATCCGGTTCAATATGCCGGCGTCGAGCAGCCGCTTTTCGTCCATTGCCTTTTTAAAACTCCCGGCTTGAGGGCCAAGTATACGGTCCGGGTAAGAGGTACCCGCAAGGCCCCTTTGAACACTGCGTTGCAGTATTTTCACGATCTCGCACATTTTTTCGACAACCCGGTCCTCATCGAGTCCGCTGCGGGCCATTTCAAATTCCACGGCCAGTTTCCAGAGCGGCATGTCCGGTTCAGCCCTGGAAGCATATGCCAGCATTTCAGAACAGCTCTGAAAAGGTACCGTCAGATGGCGGCGGGACCTCACCGGCAGAACGGATGACAGCCGGTCAACCCGAATCGCACGGGCGTTACCCACCTGCTGTGAAATACTGGCGTCGTCATAGGGTTGCTGGCCACGGATGTGCAGCAGTGTGGTTGCTTCATTGCCGGCAACGCGAACTTCATCTGCATCGAGCCCCGCACGAATGGTCGCTGCATCGATTTCGATTGGCTGATCGTACCAGGCAAGTGTCTCGTCGTAGTCACCGGAAATTGAAACCTCGCAGCCGTCAATCTGAATCACTTCGAACATCCCCCCACCGGTGGAAATCGCCACCATATGTCGCGAGGTATCCTGATAACGAAGGGTCAGCCTGTAGGTGTTAGGGTGTGGATCGCCGAACTTCCGGTAGGCAAATGATTTCCCGATCCCCGCCTGATCAAGCCACTTTGCCGAGTCAGCCAGCCGGTCATCATCGGCACTCCATCCCAACAGGCCTCCGAACAGGCCCATGTCGGAACCCTGGCTGTGGTGGGTTGTAGGTAGCGATCCGGCGGTGTCGAACTCGACCAATACATGATCTATCTTGTGGTTCATCAGATCCCTGGCGATTCGTCCGATGCGAAGCGCGGCTGCGCAATGTGAGCTTGAAGCCCCACGCATCACGGGTCCGATCACATCATTGAAAATGCTGACGATCATAGGGGGATTATTTCACAGGAGTGATTGGACCGAAAACACCGGTGCCGGCAGGCCCACGGTTAATTTAAGGGGGAATCCGTACAGCGGGCTCATTAGAAACGGTAGGTCAGGTTCAGCATCTGGCTCGTGCGCTTCCCAAAACCAAATTCCGCCAGGATGGCAAAGCTCCGGTTTATATCCCACTGGCCACCGATGGTGTAGTTGAGTGCTTCCTGGGTGGACTGCTCGATAGTAACGATGAGGATGTCGTCCCCGATATCGAGGGGGAGGTCCAGGGTCTGGGCGATGTCCTGGTACATTACCCCCACCCACAACACGCCCGTGAATCCACCGAGTTTGCCGTTCCAGCCAATACGCGAAGAGATGACGGTGGCTTTTGCATCGGTCAAAGAAATATCCAGGTCAGCTTCGCTGCGGTTGTAGTCGACCATGCCGAAAAAATCCTTGTAGCCGCCCGCGATGGTGGTGCCAAAGCCAACCACGTCGGCCTTGTAGCTGATATCGAAGGTCGTATCAACCTGGCAGTCATTGCCAGGCAGGCCGCACAGTAAGGGGAAGACGGGGCCCAGGTCTATCTGCAGGGGCCCCACGGCCTGGCCGTCGCTGCGGCCCAGGATGCCGTAGACATTCCAGAATGGCAGTATCCAGGCATCGAAGCGCAGGGTAGCGGTTGATTCCTCGTTCTGGACCTCGTCCACAACGGCCACCCCGGGGGTTTTTACATCGATGCCATTGACAAAAATATCACCTACATCAAAAGGTTGATCCTGATGCATGTAACCCAGCGAAAGACCGAATGGCCGCGGTAACACGTAACCTTTCTCACAGGCGGCCTGGCCCCAGATTGGCAGAAAATTCGACCAGCGGTCTTCGCAGGCCTGGAAATCCTCTTTCCCTGATTCATAGGGAATGGGGCTGACCGGGTTTTCCCTCTGGGTTGCCTTATCAGGTTGTTGCTGATCGGCCGGTTTATCCTGGGCCGCGAGATGGGGACTGAACAGAATGAGAATGATACTGCCTATCAAGGATTTCATATATAAAAGGAATCAGTTGATTGTTGTTGCACATAGCTTACAGGCCATGCAAAGTAAAATGCCACTCAATCCCATGGATCGGAGCTAACTGTTGACGCTGACGCCCAAAGCTAGAATCTGGATAGTAAAAGCTATAAAACTTATTATTATTTCAGAATTAATTTGGCTAATAGCGGTCAATTCAGCATTACAGCTTTCTCTCACGCAATCACTGCTCAACCAGATCAGGCCCGAGAAATTTCAGCTGTCCTGGGAAAACGCCTGGTCCTGGTATCCGGGCCGAGTGCACGTGGTCGGCGGATTCGCCAACGGGCAGTCCCGTTCACAGCAATGGCAGTTCGAAGCGGCTTACGTTTCCGGTTCTGTCAGCCTGCTGCCGCTGATCCTGAAACGTGTCCGCATCAACAACGTTGAGGCGACCGATGTCGATTATCGGCAGCGGCCGCGAATCAAACCGGACAGGGATTACTCGGACATGATGCCCTTCTTCCCGGAAATCGAGGGCTGGGAAATGACCGATGCCGTGACGACACCGAAAAAAAAGCGGTCATGGAAAATCGCCATTGACGACATTCATGTCAGTGGAAACCACCGTTACTGGATATTCAACCTGAAAGGCGGCGGCAAAGCAGACATCAGGGCCAATCTAAGCTACGACACGCGGGATCGAATCTTGTCACTGGACGCTTTCTATCTGGATCTCGACCTGGACACGCTCTATGCCAACGGTGAGCAGGAAGTATTCAAAAGGGGCGCGCTTAAAGGTTCGATGGGGTTTGTTCCCTTCGCGCCGAGGGAACACAAGGACATCAGCATGCTCGGTTTTCTGAAGACCGATGTGGAGGTCGATGTTGACGTTAACAGCCTGGCTTTCATCAACCTGTTTACGCTTGATTTTGGCGGTATCAGGGTCGACGGCAAGGGTGCGGTAGATGGGCTCTTGCGCTTTGACCGGGGAAGGGTGCTCGAAGGCACGAATATCCTGGTTGACGCGGACGACCTGCAAGTCAGGGTTCTGGCGCATCAAATCATGGGGGCGGGAACCGTTGCGTTAAAGCTTGGCCCGGAAACGGACGGCCGGATGGATCTCAGCTTCCAGTACCGCGATTTGAAAGTTATCCACGACGAAGACACCATGCCGCTGCTGATGGGGCAAAACCTGGCATTGAGGATAGGTGGCGACGGCGAGTTGTTGCCCGACCCGGAGCAACTCAATGAAAGTCGCAGCGTGCTCCTGGAAATCGATGCCCTGTCGGTGCCCGACCTGGGTTTGTTCCAGCGTTACATCCCGGAGAAGTGGCCTTTCACGCTGTACGGAGGGAATGGTCAGCTGCGCGGCTCGGCCAGATTGACTCCCTCATCACTGATGGTCGACTGGAATCTCGATTCGGACAGGGCGGATATGGGATTTCAGCAATACCGATTTGAAACCAATCTGGACGCTGCACTCAAGCTGAACAACCCATCCATCATGAGCAGCGGCACAGAAGTAGGAGGCAGCTACATCAGGCTCACCGAAGCGTTATTGAAAAGCGAAGACAAAGAAGACAGGCAACCCTGGAGAGCGTCACTGGCGTTGGAAAGCGGTTCTTTCAGCATGTTCGAGGAAGACCAGAAAAGGGATGAAGAGAACGTCGTCGATCTGTTTAAATTACTCGGCAAATCCCGGGCGAGGAAGGTTCTGGGCCATTCCAGTGGCTTGATGGGTTTCAGGGCCGAGGTTTCGAGTCTTGCATGGATTGGGGTTTTGCTGGGCAACGACTACCGTACCGGAGTAGCTGGCAGCAGCACCATCAGCGGAGACATTTCACTTAAAGCGGGAATGCCGCATGCCGGCACAAACGTAAAAATTGAGTCTGATGACCTGGCTGTCAATTTTCTGGATTACACCAGCAGAGGAAACGGGGAGGTTTCCTTTAGCGTCGTAGAAGGCGGCGCAAATCCTGACTGGCGCCTGGGTATTGAATTGAGCGATGCCGAGATGAAACGGAAAACTGAGTCGGCAGCCGATATCAGGGATGTCGCGATGTCTTTGAATGCAGTGATCGAGGACATGAGTTTCGGCCAACGGAAAAAACAGTTTTCACTCGATTATAGAATTCACTCGGCAACCGTTACGAACATGGCGACCTTTAACAAGCTGTTGCCGCCTGATGCCCCGATTCAATTCGTTTCCGGAACCGCCGAACTTGCGGCGGACATCATCCTGCAGCCCGATGACGCCGATGGCTGGCTCAGATTGAAATCAGAAGGCTTGCGGGCTCGGGCCGACACCCAGTCGGTCAGGGGGGACCTGCTGGCGGAGATGTTGCTGGTCGATGGTGTTCCTGCTGACATGGTTTTCGACATCAGCGGCTCGGAAGTCAATCTGACCAATGTTCGGGTTGAGGGTGATTCCGGACAATTCGACAGCGAAGACTGGTCCGCTAGATTTACATTGACCCGCGGGGAGGCCATCCTGAGCGACCCGCCTGCCATGACGCTGGAAGCAGAACTCCAGGCGAGTGATTCCCGGCCGATCGTCGCGATGTTCAAAAACCAGGAAGGATGGCGGCCGGCTTTTCTGTCGAAAATGATGACGGTGGAGGATATCGAAGGCAGCGCAAAAATAGTGATGGCGAACGAGCGGGTCGAGATTCCTCATGCTCATGCCATCAGCGACCATATCGAAGTAGGTGCAAAGGCTGTTATTACCGAACAGAACCGGGATGGCGTCATTTACTTTCGTTACAAGAAGGCGGATGCGCTGTTGAAAATAACAGACGGCAAGAAAAGACTGGATATATTCAAAGTCAGGGAAAAATATGAAAATTATCAGTTTCCGCCGTAAATCAACCGCTCTGCTGATCCAGTAATTCAATCCAGTGTTTAACCGGCCGCCCGGTACCGCTTTGCAGGTGCATCAGGCAGCCGATATTGGCAGTGGCAATGACAGCAGGCTCCCCTTCTTCCAGCTTTTCGATTTTTGCCGCCAGCAATTGCTGTGACAACTTCTTTTGTAAAATGGAGTAACTGCCCGCCGAACCGCAGCAAAGGTGGGCGTCCTGCACGGGATTCAGATTAAAACCCAGGCCTTCCAGCAGCGTTTCCACACGGCCAGCACGTTTCAAACCGTGTTGGAGCGTGCAGGGTGAATGGAAAACGATGCGTTGATCTCCGTTGGCAGAGTTTGCAAACTGCCCCAGGTCCTCCCGTTCAAGAAATGCTGAGATGTCGTGGCTCAGAGCGGATATTTTTTGTGCCCTTTCCGCGTAATTCCGATCCCACTCAAGGAGGCGGCCGTAATCACCGACGGTCGGGGCGCAGCCGCTGGCAGTAAGGATGATCGCCTCAGCGCCTGCCTCGACCAGCGGCCACCAAAGGTCGATGTTCGATTTGACGGTCGCCAGGGTTTTTTCTTCCCGCGAGAGATGGTGGCTGAGCGCACCGCAACAACCCGTGGCTGGAATGGCCTGAATACCCAGACGATCGAGTATTTTTGCGGCCGCAAGATTGATCCGCGGTGCCGTGACCGGCTGCACGCAACCTTCCAGCAACAACACTTTGCGCGGCCGAGTTGTTTCCGGCCAGCATTCGGTTTTCGAAACGCTTTCTGGCACCACTTTTTTCACCGCGACGGGTAACAGGGGACGGAACAACCCGGCCAGCGAGAGTAGCTGACGAAATAACGCCGGTCGCGGCACGGTGCGCAGAATGAATTCACGTTGCAGGCGTTCGGTCAGTGGCCTTTTGACGCTGGATTCCGCTGCCGCCCTGCCGATTTCCAGCAAACGGTTATATTGTACGCCAGAGGGGCAGGTAGTCTCGCATGCCCTGCAGGTCAGGCAGCGATCCAGGTGATGTTGGGTCTCGCGCGTCGCTGCGTTATTTTCGAGCATTTCCTTGATCAGGTAGATACGGCCGCGAGGTCCGTCCCGCTCGTCACCCAGAACCTGGTAAGTGGGGCAGGTGGCGTTGCAAAAGCCGCAATGCACGCAGCTGCGGAGGATTTCATCCGCTTCGCGACCAACAGGTGTTCGCCTGAGGCTGTCGCTTAAAAAAGTACGCACTACCAGTCCCTGCTCATGCGGCCGGGATTGAACAGTGCCAGCGGATCGAAAGCCTGTTTGACTCTCAAATGCATTCGCTTCACGGCCGGGGTCAACGGGTGGAATCGTTCTTCGTTGGAACCGCCCCTGAAAAGAGTGGCATGACCACCCGCGGCAGCGGCAAGCCGGCGAACACCCAGAGCTGGTAATTGCGTATCGTACCAACGTTGGGCTCCACCCCAGTCCACCAGGCAATTGCCGCCGAGATCAATGGGTCCGGTGGCGGCTGGAAGTGACAGCCGCCAGAGCCTGGCTGCGTTTGTGAAAAAATCCATTCGATGTTCCCGGAGTTCGGACCAGGCAACACAATTTTCATTGATTTCCTCTGCTCGCATGCGTTTTGCTGCACGACTGAGTTCGGATCCGGCGCCGGACAAGCGGACCTGTAATTGCCCCTGGTTCCAGAAAGCGCCAGATAAAGGCAGGGGCAGGCCAGACCACGAATTGATTTTGCGGATCGCTTCCGCCTGGTCGCAGTCAAAGCCCAGAGTCATTTCATGCGCCGGAACAGGCAGCACCTTGAATGAAACTTCCAGCAACACACCAAGGGTTCCCATCGATCCGGCCATCAACCGTGAGATATCGTATCCCGCGACGTTTTTCATTACCTGTCCGCCGTAACTGACAACCTCACCCTTGCCGTTTATCAACTTTACACCCAGCAGATAATCTCGAAGGCTGCCCGACCAGGGGCGGCGCGGCCCGGAAAATCCGCAGGCAACGGTTCCGCCGATGGTGGCCTGTTCACCAAAGGCCGGTGGCTCGAACGGCAGATATTGGCCTTGCTCAGCCAGAATTACTGATATATCAGATAGAAGGCTGCCGCTCCGGCAGCTAATGACCAGTTCACCGGGATCATATTCGAGGACGCCCCTGTGCCCGGAAATATCCAGTTCCTCCGCCTCTGACGGGTAACCATAAAATGCCTTGGTATTGCCGCCAATGATCGCCACAGGTGATCTCTTTTCAATGGCCTCCCGAACCTTTTGAACGATGGATTGTTGCAGGTCCACGGCTTAAAACCTGGGTAGGTCGGGGAAAGGTAGTTTGCCCCCGTGAACATGCATCGCTCCCAGTTCAGCACAGCGGTGCAATGTGGGTACGGCTTTTCCGGGGTTGAGCAATCCGGGTGGATCAAAGGCATATTTCAGGGCGTGAAACTGCTCCAGTTCCGCGGCCGGGAACTGCTCGCACATCGAATCAATTTTTTCCATTCCGACTCCGTGTTCACCGGTCACCGTGCCGCCTGCCTCGATACACATTGTCAGGATTTCTGCGCCAAGGCGCTCGGCTTTTTCCAGTTCATCCTGCTGGTTGGCATCGTAAAGAATCAACGGGTGAAGGTTGCCGTCGCCGGCGTGAAACACGTTCGCAACGGCCAGTCCGTAGCGGCTTGACGCAGCACTGATATCGGCGAGCACACGTGGCAGTTCACGGCGTGGAATGGTACCGTCCATGCAGTAATAGTCCGGCTTGATGCGGCCGACGGCTGGAAAGGCGTTTTTTCTTCCCTGCCACAACCTTAAGCGCTCAGATTCACTGTGGGAAACGGTGACCGAACTGGCCCGCTGGGTTTCGAGGATTTCCCTCACGCGGGTCATTTGCTCCGCTACCTCTGCTTCACCACCGTCCAGTTCGCACAACAGTACGGCTTCGGCATCACGGGGGTAGCCGGGTGAATTGAACGCCTCCACCGCTTCGACGGACAGGCGATCCATCATTTCCAACCCAGCGGGTACAATACCTGCCCCTATGATTTCACTCACGGTGGCTGCGGCGGCTTCACTGCTTGCAAAGCCTGCCAGCACGACCTGGGCCGTTTCAGGAAGCGGCAGCAACCGCACCACGACCTCGATGATTACGCCAAGCATTCCTTCCGATCCGTTGATAAGGGCCAGCAAGTCGAAGCCTGGAGCATCGAGTGCCTCACTGCCGAGCACCAGCTCATCGCCTTCGATGGTCAGAACGGTAACCTCCAGCACATTGTGCACGGTCAGGCCGTATTTCAAGCAGTGCACGCCCCCTGAATTTTCGGCAACATTGCCACCGATGCTGCAGGCTACCTGCGAAGAGGGATCAGGCGCGTAATAAAGCCCGTATCTGGCTGCAGATTCACTGATGGCCTGGTTGCGTACGCCTGGTTCCAGACGGGCTGTGCGGTTGAGCGGATCGATGGCCAGGATACGGTTCAGTTTCGTCAGAACCAACAGAAGGCCCTGTTCGAGAGGTAATGCCCCGCCCGATAAGCCAGTGCCGGCGCCACGGGTAACCACGGGAACGCCCAGTCGATAACAGGTCTTGAGTATTTCCCGCACCTGCCCGGTATTTGTAGGTAACGCAACCATCAACGGCAAGGCTCGGTATACAGACAGCCCGTCGCATTCGAAAGGGCGCATGGCTTCTTCCGAATCCAGTAGAATTTCGGGCGGAACGGCCCTTGACAACTCGTTCCGCAATCGGGGTCGGGTTATTGAGCTCAAGATGTGATGTTACTATTGGATGAATGATCAGGAAAGGACTGAAACCCGGCTTCCGAATAGGGTTGGACCGGTTCGCTGAACAGGGAGTTTATCGCAGAGCTTTTCCGTTCAGAAAATCATGGGTGGCGATCACTATCCTGCTGGCCATGGATGTCGCTTTTATTCTTCCCGCCGTGTTTACTTTTCGCCAGGTGATTGAGTCCTGGGCCAGATTCGATTCACTCTTTGACCTGGTGATTGCCCTGTTTCTCAGTGCCTGGCTGCTGGGCTGGTCCACCGCGCCAATTATCATGACCAGTATTCTTCTGCTTATGCTGTTTGGCAGAGAAGTGATCCGGGTGGGTCCAGGAGCGTTTGAGATTTTTCTGGGTCTTCCGGTGCTGGGTGTGATTGCCCGCTATGATGTGGCGAAGATGCGCAACCTGCGTCTCGAGAAGCCCGCCGCTCGTTCCAGAAAGTCCTGGCGCGGCCCTCATTTCTGTTTTGATTACGGCGCCAATCGGGTGGCATTCGGGTCGAGCGTCAGTGACGGCGAACTGGTTGAATTGGGCGGCCGGATCCAGAGCGCCAGCGGAGTGACCATCCGCCAGGGTGATGCATTACCGGAAGAAATGGCCGCCAACTGGGACCCCGTTAAAGATTCGGATCCGTCCGCAAGAGTCGATGAAGAGCCCGTGGCCGGGCCGGCGCTTACGCTGGCATCACCCTCCACGGTGACATTGATCATCGCCAACCTGGTTCCGCTTGCCGGAACGGTATTCCTGGGATGGAATCTGAGTGACGTCATGGTTCTTTACTGGGCCGAAAGTGCAGTCATCGGGTTTTTCAACGTTTGCAAGATGGCGGTCATCGGCCGTTGGGGTGTGTTACTGACAGGACCGTTCTTCATCGGTCATTTTGGCGGGTTCATGGCCGTACATTTTCTTTTCATCTACACCCTTTTCGTCAAGGGGTTGGAGGGCGGAGAATCGTCGGCTGGAAACCTGGACGAGGTCGCGCAACTCTTCGTGAATCTCTGGCCAGCATTGCTTGCCCTGTTTCTCAGCCATGCGTTTTCGTTTTACCGCAATTTTCTGGGCCGCAATGAATACCGCGGCCGGACGATGAGAAAACAGATGTCGGAGCCTTACAGCCGGATTATCTTCATGCACCTGGTCATTATTTTTGGTGGTGGCTTGTCCCTGTTCCTGGGAGAGCCGGCGCCGGTTTTGGTGATCGTGATCGGACTGAAAATTATTTTCGATGTGAAAGCGCACTTGAAAGAACATGACGGGCGCAGCAGGCGGAAACAGGAAAGCGGGAGTCCCTGATATGGCCCGGTCGCCAATGATGGAAAACCTGGGATTTGATATTAGTTTTCCGCCGAAATCCTGTACCCTGTCATGTCACCAGCCGGCAATCGAGTACAAGAGATAATGGAAAAACCCCCGAACCACAAAAGTTTCTATACGCGGGAAGACCTCGTTCTGTGCGGTGATGGAGAGCTGTTTGGTCAGGACACCGGTCGATTGCCAGCAGGCAACATGTTGATGTTTGACCGGATCACCGAGATCAGCGCCGAGGGCGGAGCTAAAGGCAAGGGCGTCATCAAGGCAGAGCTGGACATACGTCCTGACCTCTGGTTTTTTGACTGTCATTTTCACGGTGATCCCGTCATGCCAGGCTGCCTGGGTCTCGACGCATTGTGGCAGCTGTGTGGCTTTTATCTCTCCTGGTACGGCTGCAAAGGCAAGGGGAGAGCGCTGGGCGCAGGGCAGGTGAAATTCACCGGCCAGGTTTTGCCCACGGCCGAAAAGGTGACCTACAATCTCGATATCAAGAGAATCATCGCCCGCAAACTCAGCATGGTCATCGCTGACGGAACGGTAGCCGTTGACGGGCGAAGTATTTACACGGCTGACGACTTGCGGGTCGGGCTGTTTCTATCCACCGATAGTTTTTGAGGATTTCGAATGCGCCGAGTTGTTGTCACCGGCATGGGTATTGTGTCCTGCCTCGGAAATACAAAGGAATCCGTGACCGAATCAATCCGCCTGGTCAAATCGGGAATCCGGTTCAACGAAAATTTCGCTGAAATGGGATTGCGCAGTCAGGTTAGCGGATCAGTGGACATAGATTTGCGAGAGCATATCGACCGTAAGCATCTGAGGTTCATGGGGGATGCTGCCTCCTATGCTTATATCGCCATGCAGGACGCGATCGCGGATGCGGGGCTGACGGAAAAGGAGATATCCAGCTCACGCACCGGCCTGATCGCCGGTTCAGGGGGCGCTTCGAGCGCCAATATTGTCTGGGGCGCGGATACTTTGCGTAACAGGGGTGTTCGGCGTGTCGGGCCCTACCTGGTGCCGCGCACCATGAGCAGCACGGTTTCCGCCTGCCTCGCCACGCACTTCGGTATCCATGGCCTCAACTATTCCATTACTTCGGCTTGCGCAACGAGCACGCACTGTATCGGAGTTGCAATGGAGCAGATTCAATGGGGTAAGCAGGACGTAATTTTTGCCGGCGGAGGTGAAGAAGAACATTGGTCGCTGGCCATGATGTTCGATGGGATGGGCGCCCTTTCTTCGAATTACAACAATAATCCCTCTGAAGCGTCACGCGCCTACGATACCGAGAGGGATGGATTCGTGATTGCAGCGGGTGCCGGAATGCTGGTGCTCGAAGAGCTGGAACACGCCAGGGCACGTGGCGCGAATATTTATGCCGAACTTGTCGGCTACGGAGCCACCTCGGACGGCGCCAACATGGTCGCACCTTCCGGCGAAGGTGCGATACGCTGCATGCAACAGGCCATGTCCATGGTCGAAGCGCCCATCGATTACATCAATACGCACGGCACCAGCACCCCGTTGGGCGATATCGCAGAACTCGACGCCATCAATGCGGTGTTCGGCGACCAGGCGCCTGCGCTGAGTTCAAGTAAATCACTTTGCGGGCATTCGCTGGGCGCCACCGGTGTGCAGGAGGCGATTCACTGCCTGCTGATGCTGGAAAATAATTTCATGATGGCTTCGGCCAACATCGCCGAACTCGACCCGGCGGCGGTGAATCTTCCGGTGTTGCTGGAAACCCGGGAAAGCGCCGGTGTCAAAACGATTATGAGTAATAATTTTGGTTTTGGCGGCACCAACGCCTGCATCGTATTCCAGCGTTTCTGATTGTACTGATCCTGACTTAATTCCCGGCTTTTATTTTTTGGCCCGAGACCGGCTGTGCCAGTGAGGTTCATCTCCTCTATATCACCGTGCAGCCGGCATCCATTACTGTGAGTCAAAGCGTCTGGCCGCCTGTCATATCAACAAACTGCAACTTTTTACGGGTTCGGTGCGTCTATTACCCAAGGCATCCGTTTTTATGGGCCTGCGCGTGCGAATTCAAGTTCAGTTTCGCTTGATCGCAAAAAAAGGAATGACTGACTTATGGCCCATGTTTGATCCATTCGCTTGTGGTGTCATAAACATGCTCAGACGGATTTATCGAGGGTTGAAAGTGAAAAAGTTAATCAGATTATCTGCACCTATGCTGGTACTCATAGCCGGTGTGGTCATCGTTCAGGTTTTGGTTGCAGCCAAACCAGAGCCCGAAAAAAATGACGATGAGGCCCGCAAGGTTTCACTTTACGTGGATGAGGTGAAGTCAGAAATGGTTACGGTCTCTGTCAAAACCCAGGGTGAAGTCCGGCCCAAGACCGAGATTGACCTGATTCCACAGGTATCCGGGCGCGTCGTCCTGATGTCTGAGAGTTTCAGTGAAGGCGCTGAATTCCTGCCCGACAGTGTGCTGATGAAAATTGACGATGCCGACTATCAGTTGGCTGTTATCCGTGCTGAAGCAGACGTTGCCGCTGCGCAAACTGCCCTGGAACGCGAACTTGCCACCGCCAAGATCAAGCAAGATGAGTGGAATAACGGGCGTCAGAAGCAGGAACCCACCCAGTATGCACTTAACCTTACCCAGGTGGCCGGAGCCGAAGCCGGACTCCGTTCAGCCCGGGCAGACCTGAAGAAAGCCCGCCTGGACTTGCAGAGAACCGAGATCAGGGTGCCCTTTCATGGACGCGTCCGCGAACGCAATGTTGGTATTGGCCAATATGTTACTGCCGGTTCCAGGCTGGGCCGGGTGTTCTCGATCGACACCGTCGAAGTCCGGTTGCCGTTAACCGACACCCAGTTAGGGGAACTCAATCTGCCATTGGGCTTCATGTCCAACGACTTCGAGGAAGCGCCCAGGGTCAGTTTCAAGGCTTCGATGGGCAACCGCGATTATTTCTGGCAGGGTAGCATCGTTCGGGTCGATGCCGCGGTCAACCAGGACACTCGCCTGATTTACGCGACGGCAGAAGTGGCTGATCCCTATGGACTGGCGGCAAGTGACGGTATGCCCATGGCCGTTGGAATGTTCGTCAGTGCAGAGATCGAGGGGATTGACGAACAATCCGCCTACGTGATGCCCAGGCTGGCCTTACGAAACCAGGACAAGGTGTACGTGATCAATGCTGAAAACCGTCTCGAAATCCGTACGGTTAGCGTGTTGTCTACTTCCGAAGATCGAGTGCTGGTAACCAGTGGGGTGAGCCCAGGTGACCGGGTTGTTACTTCAACCTTGCCCAACCCTGTTGACGGGATGGAAGTCGAAGCCGTGTTTCGCCAGGCACGGGGCTAGGGAATTAGATCATGAATGGCCTGATTGAATGGTGGGCAAGGAACTCCGTTGCCGCCAACCTGCTGATGGTTGGCATATTTGTGGCCGGGGTGATCGGTTTCAATTCAATGGAACGCGAGATGGACCCGCAGGTGCGGTTCCCGGGATTGGAAATAGAGGTCATCTGGCCTGGTGCAGCCCCACAGGAAGTCGAGGAGCAGATCGTCGCCCGTATCGAAGAGTCGGTCAGCGACATGGACGCTATCGAGTGGGTCCGGTCCAGTTCGGCTGAAGGGTATGGTGGCGTATATATCCTGGCCGAGCAGCAGGTGGATTTCACCCAGTTCATGAACGACGTCAAAATTCGCGTCGACTCAATCGCTTCATTCCCACGTGATATCGAACCACCGCAGGTGCGCCAATGGGTGAACCGGCAGGAGTTCATCCGCGTTGCCGTGCACGGTGAAATGACGGAACGGGAGCTGAAACGCCTGGCTGAACAATTGCGCCGGGAAGCTGCTGTACTGCCGGCTGTAACGGTCGTCCAGCTGTTTGGTGTCCGACGCGAAGAGGTATCAATCCAGGTCAGCGAAGAAGCATTGCGCCGCTATGGTATGAGTTTTAGCGAGGTCGCAACCGCAATCCGCAATACGTCGGTTAACCAGTCTTCAGGTTCGGTCCGCACGGAGGTTGGAACCTACCAGCTGAAAGTACGCAGCCAGGCAGACACCGAGGCCGAATTCTCGGATATCGTCATCCGCCAGTCAGAGGATGGCGGCACCATACGTGTTGGCGACGTCGCAACCGTGGTGGACGGTTTTGAAGACAATCCGATTCTGGCGACACTGAATGGTGAACCCGCGGTACTTCTGCAGGTCATGACGACCGAAACTATGGATATCGTGAAGGCGTCAGAGTCGATTCGAAAATGGATCGCAGAGCGCCAGGAAACCTTGCCCGAAGGCGCCATGCTGACTCTGTGGACAGATAATGCTGAGGACTTCAAGGGCCGCATGAAGACCATTGGCAGTTCGGCCACCATAGGCCTTGGGTTGGTTTTGATTTTCCTGGTACTTACGCTGCGCCCCATCGTGGCACTGTGGGTTGCTGCAGGCATAGCAACCGCGTACGCCGGTGCATTTGTATTGCTGCCTTCGGTGGGTGTCTCGCTGAATATGCTGTCGACTTTTGCGTTTCTGTTGGTGCTTGGCATCGTGGTGGATGACGCGATCGTTGTGGGTGAGGGTATCCATACCGAAGCGCATCGCACGGATGGCGGGGTTGAAGCTGCCATAGCCGGGGCCAAACTGGTATCCAAGCCGGTAATTTTCGGTGTTTTGACGACTATCATGGCTTTCATGCCCTGGCTGTTCCTGAGTGGCTCGACCAGTGAATTTACCCGTCACATTACCTGGGTGGTAATCCTGGCATTGGCCTTCTCACTGGTCGAATCCCTGTGGATATTGCCGGCACACCTGTCAAATATGAAGCCTCGCAAAGACGAATTGCTGGGCCGCTTCGGTCATTTTCAGAAGCATATTTCAGATGGCATTATCCATTTCGCGCACCGGCGATACCGCAAGATCGGGCAACTTGCCGTTGACCGGCGTTATCTGACCGTCGCTGTCTTCATCACTGCGCTGGTGGTCGGATTCGGATTGTTCAACACAGGCTGGGTCAAGAAAGCATTCATGCCGGAAATGGAATCTGACGAGATCATCGTCAACGTGGTAATGCCGGAAGGTGCTCCCTACAGCCGTGCCCTGGAAATTCTGGCGCAACTGCAGAAAGCCGAACTCGAGCTGGTGGAAGAGGTTAATCAACGCACCGGCGGTGAGGGCGAGTTGATTGAAAACTGGTATACCAGATCGCGCCGTGACAGCGTGCTTGCCATCGTCAAGCTGGCGCCACCTGAAGTGCGTGACATGAGCGCCAAGGAAGCTGCCATCAGGTTGCGGGAATTAATGGGTGATGTTCCGGACGCCCGGGAAGTGTCCGTGGAATACACCCACAACGACAGAGGCCCCGATTTCGAACTGTCGATACGCCACCCCGACCTGGACATTCTTCGAGTCGCTGTCGATGACCTTGAAGAGCAGTTACGGACTTATGAAAGCCTTTATGATATCCGCAATAATCTTGAAAGCGCTTCGGAAGAAATTCAAATCAATCTCAGGCCGGGAGCGCACAAGTTGGGACTGACCATGTCAGACGTGACACGCCAGGTACGCCAGGCGTATTACGGCGAAGAGGTGCAGCGCCTGCCACGTGAAGGCCAGGACGTGAAAGTCATGGTTCATTATCCACTGGAATCACGGCGTTCCATAGAGAGTCTCGAGCATTTTCGAGTGCGCACCGACGATGGTCGCGAAGTACCCTTGTTGTCAGTGGCCGAACTCGTCTATGCGCCGGGTATCAAGCGTATTCAGCGTTGGAACGGCAACCGTGCGGCGCGGGTTTCTGCCGATCTCAAGGACAGTATTCGCGACGATATCATGGAAGACCTGGATGAAAACTTTTTCCCGGACTGGGAAAAGCGCTATCCGGGTATTCAGCGCGGTTCGGTGGGGCAGGCCGAGGGTGAGGCCCGCTTTATCAAGGAAGTGATGGGTCTGTACCTGATCGCCTTCTTTGTCATGTACGCGATGCTGGCGGTAGCATTTCGCAGCTACTGGCAGCCTTTACTGATCCTGGTCGCCATGCCTTACGCCTTTGTCGGCGCCATTTACGGTCACGCGATGCTCAACATGACACTCGCCATATTCAGCTACTTTGGAATTGCGGCTGCGGCCGGCGTGGTGGTCAACGACAACCTGGTCCTCATCGACTATACCAATCGTCTGCGAGCCCAGGGCATGAAACCGCTCGAGGCAGTCGTGGAAGCGGCCGTGGTGAGGTTCCGGCCCATCATGCTGACAACAGCCACCACCATAGTGGGTTTGACGCCCATGATGTTGGAGCGGTCCATCCAGGCCAAATTCCTGACCCCCATCGTGGTGTCGCTTGTCTCCGGCGTTTTCTTTGCCTTTTTCGTGACCCTGCTGATGGTGCCGGCTCTATACGCGATCGGAGTTGATATCAGTGCGGTCAGGGCCCGGACCAGGGAACGGATAAAGGCCAGGTTCAAACGTAATCATGTAAAACCGGTGACGGATCAGGGCTGAACGGCATTTCAGGTTCGAGGAATTGCCAGGGTTTCGAACGCCATCTGGCGTAGCTGCTGTTTCCCATCCCGTTTCCACACTTGTGAGACATCCCTTATAATCGGTCGTTGCCGAAATACCGCTGCAGCTCTCAAAGGAGTGATTTCAATGATCCCTAGCTTCCGCCCGGTCTTACTGTGCCTGATGTTATTGCCGTTGCTGTTGCCATCGGTGCAAGCGGAGGAGCAGCAGGTTCGGCATGTACTTCCCAGCCTGGATGGAAATATCATTGCTGAGCGGGTTCTGGACGGTCTTTCCCAACCCGTTGCGATCGAGTTTCTGCCGGATGGAACAGCGCTGGTGCTGCAGAGGGATCGTGGCCTGGTCACGCTGGCTGATTTCAACACCGGTGAGAAAAAAGACGTCAGTGGCCTGCCGAAGATGGTCGTGTTCAGCGATGCAGGCGTTCACGATGTTGAATTGCATCCGGATTTCAAGCGCAATGGGTGGATTTATATCACGTATTCCGAGGGTGAAGAAGTTCACAGTACGGTCGTGCTGGACCGATTTCGACTGGAAGGAAGCAAGGCGGTTGATGTACAGCGTATTTTCACGGCGGATGCCTACTCGGAAGGCCCCTACCATTTCGCGGCGCGAATCCAGTTTGTCGAGGGTTACCTGTTTGTCGCCATTGGCGACCGCCAACACCCTCCCATGGCGCAGGCGAACAGTAATCACGCCGGAACGGTAGTGCGGCTTAACGATGATGGATCCGTTCCCGCGGATAATCCCTTCGTCGGCGAGGAAAATGAGGGCCGTGAAAAGCCGAGACCGGAAATCTGGAGCTACGGGCACCGGGATCCTCAGGGCCTTTATTTGCAGCCGGACAATGGCGAGCTCTGGCTGCATGAACATGGGCCGCGCGGCGGTGACGAGGTAAACAAGGTCATAAAAGGAGCCAACTACGGGTGGCCAACGGTTTCATTCGGACTTGAATATGACGGCGGGCCCATAGGCATGGGTATTCCCTGGCAGGAGGGTACCGAAATTCCGGCATGGGTCTATGTCCCTTCCATTGCACCCAGCGACCTGGTCATTTACCAGGGTAAGGCTTTTCCAGCCTGGCAAGGTAGCTTCCTGATTGGCGCCATGGCCGGCTTACATTTGAATCGGCTGGTATTCCGCGAAGGTGAAGTGGTTGCCGAGGAGAGGCTGGCTCAAAGGCTGCTGGGTCGGATCAGGTCTATAGCCGTGGATGAGGCCGGCCTGGTTTACCTTGGAAGCGACAATGGGGAGATTTGGCGGCTGAGTCCGGAGCAGCGTTAAGCCGGGTATTGATTCCGGGGCGAAAAAGTGCCATTTTGCCCGTGACAGGTGAATCGTTTTCTGAACATGCAAACCTCGGAGCTCAAACGCTACAGTAGCTACCCCGAAGCGCTTGACGCCATCGTGCTGGCTGGGACTGATGACAACCCCAGGCGCATGATCAAGGGGCAGAACAAGGCTTTTCTGGAAATCGGCGGGAAGGTGCTTGTACGCCGTGTAGTCGACGCCCTGCTGGAAGCTGAATCAATCGGGCGGGTTTACGTGGTGGGGCCACGCAAACGCCTGGAAAGTGCTCTGGGTGGTATCCCCGGAGAGGTTACATTGGTCCAACAGGTGGGGAAAATGGTGGCCAATGCCTGGCAGGCCATTTACGCCTCAGAATCCCGCCGGAAAGACAGTCACGAGCATGATGACCCGCTTCGTCCCCTGCTTTTTATCTCCTGCGATCTGCCATTGATATCTTCTGCTGCGGTAGACGATTTTGTTCAGCGCTGTGCCCGGGAAGACAACCGGTCGGGCATCAAGTACGCCATGTTGGCCGGTGTTGCCGAAGAGTCTTCATTAAAATCCTTCTGCCGGGATGAGAAGGGCGAGGGAATTGTCCGGCCATATGTCCATTTGAGTGATTGTCGCGTGCGCCTCGCCAATATTTATGTCGGCCGGCCGCGCACCTTGTCGAACCAGGCTTTTCTTCAGACCGGGTTCGAACACCGCAAGGCTGAAAAGTGGAAAAACGTGATTAACCTGACCTGGCGATTTCTGAGTCAGGCTGGCGGATGGAAGGCGGCCTGGCTCACCGTCCGATTGCAGGCCACGCTGCTGGCCTCCAGAAAAGAGGGTAGCCTGTACAGGCGATTACGAAAACGAAATACCCGGGAGCGAATCGAACAGGTCTGCGGAACGGTGCTGGGCGGCACGATTCGCATGGTGATTACACCGTACGGGGGGCTCAGCCTGGACGCTGATAACGAAGACGACTTCCGGATACTCAGCCAACAGTTTGATGAATGGGCAGGTGTAGCCCCGGTCGAACCGGTCGTTCGCTCAGGGTGACGCCGAAGTGAGGGCGGCGATACGTTTGTCTTCGCCGTTGGAAAGTGGGGCGAGGCTGTCAAAAGTCATCTGCCAGAATGTGGTAGTCAACTCATTGATGCTGCTGTCTTCGACATTCATCAGCACGACAATGCCAATCTTGTGATCTTCCGACCAGGCGATATCAGCGCGGTATCCTGAAACCCAGCCGCTGTGATAGGCGATTCGGTTATCGCCCAGCTGATAGATTCTCCAGCCCAGTCCGTAATGGGCGTCGGAAAGCATTTCTCGCCAGTGTTTGCGGCGTTTGTCCCTGATGGTTTTCACTCTTGGCTCGGTCAGTGTTTCCACAACGCGGGGATCCATCACGCCCGGATTGCCACCCATTTGCGCCATCAGCCACTTGCCCATGTCAAGGGCGCTGGCGTTTACGCCGGCAGCTGCTGCTACGCGATAATAATTGGGTTTTACCTTTACTGTTTTCCACTTCCCCCTGCTTTTCACATGGGGCCTGGCGCGGTTGGAACTACTGATGAACGCTTCATAGCCAACAGACGCTGTTTTCATGCCCAGCGGCTGGAAAATCCGGGCTTCCATAAGTTCCGCATAGGTATGAGCCGTGGTCTTCTCAATCACCGGCTCGATCAGGCTGAAAATACTGTTCTGGTAGGAGTAACATTCTCCGGGCGGACAAATGTAGGACAGCTTGCGGTACTGATCTATGATTCGATCGATGGAGACCCCATCCTCGATCAGGTTGTCATAGGCATGTGGCATCAGGCCGGTACTCTGCCCCAGCAAATGTTGAATCCGGACCTGGCCGGTATCGCCATTGATACGGAAATCAGGAACATAATCGACCACCCGGTCTTCCCACTCGAATTCACCTTCATTCACCAGCAATCCTGTCAGGCCCGCGGCAAAGGTTTTGGAAACCGAGGCAATCCGGAAGGTCGTGTTTTCGTCGATGGATTTGTTGCGGCTGGTGTCCGTGTACCCCGCAGTGCCGATCCGGATGATGCCTGCCGCAGTGGCGACAGCGAAAGCCGCGCCAGTTATGCTTTCATCTGCAACCTGTTTAATGAAGTAAGCTTCGTATCGATCAGCCAACTGTTGTTCCATCAGTGGCGGAAGGGCTGCGCGTGGTTCAGAAGCAGAGAGTACTTGAGAGGCCTGTGAAATCAGGCAAACGAGTGAGAATAGCAGCAGGGTTATTATTTTCATCCCTGTTTTTTTGATCCTGTCATCCTTGTTTGTGCGCTATTCTAGCCCTAAATCTCCCTTGATTCAAAGGCCTGTCCGCTATTAATAGAATTTGGAATAACAATTTTCCGTTCGCTTAACCAGTTCGATTCCCATTCGCGAACTGAAAAATGCCAATAGCCAGAAACAATTACAAAACAATTATGAACACTGAAGTGAACGAATTAACCGTAGCCGCCAGCCTGGCGGAACACTACGGCATTGAAGGCGCCCTGCGACGGCTTCCCGGGGAAAATCTGAATTACCTGGTGGAGACCGGCACAGGGCAGCGCTACGTTG
>CALDVW010000113.1 GCA_937924405.1 uncultured Lysobacterales bacterium | reverse complement strand
ATGCACTGTCACTCCCCATTGTGAAGGCGCTTGAAGACGCGGCCGCTGCAAGTGGTCAGGACAGGTTGGCGAAGATCCTGTTCGACATTCAGGACTACCATGCGTCGGTTGCTGATGTGGCTGAACTCACCCGTACCACCGGCGTCGGTATGACCGCGCTTTATCATCTGGTGCCCGGGCCGCGGAACGCGCTGATGGAAAACATTTTCAAGCGTGAATTTGCGGACAATATGGTCCTGACGAGCGATCGCATGTGGTTCACGCTGCCGGCTGGAAGCGATGACGTGTTGATCGATTGACAGGTGGATCAGGGGGTGAAGTACGAGTCTGTCCTACTTTGTTCGGAGTTGGGTCGTTAACGGAGATTGACTGACCAGACAGGTCAAGTTCCGCTATTGAGCGCAAAGCAGAACTTAATTCAGCAAAATTTCGGGAGTCAATTTGTTCTGCTATCGGCCAGGAGCAGGCTAACGCTAGCGCAGTCGGGTGCGCGACGGGCTGCCAGGCACCATCACGGTGCGTTTCCGGCTCTATTGAGGCCTGAAATTGCCTTACTTCCGCCAGGCCACACATGGCATGTTCCTTGCAGTATTTTCTGCATGAAACCCAGTACCCGAATGCCATCGCTCAGGGCCTTGCGCGCCTTCCAGGTCGCGGGGCGTCATTTGAGTTTCAAAGTGGCCGCCGATGAGTTGTTCATCACGCCCTCGGCGGTCAGCCACCAGGTCCGCAATTTGGAGTCGTTCCTGGGCATCGACCTGTTCTTCAGGAAAACCCGGGCTCTGGAGTTAACCGCTGCGGGCCAGAAATACCACGACTTCCTGGACGGGATGTTTGCCCGGCTGGAGGCGGAAACACACCAGCTGCTGACCGAGTACGGCCGGCGCATCATCCGGCTGTGCGTGCCGCCCTTTTTCGCCAGGGAGTTGCTGTTGCCCAGGCTGAAATCATTTCAAACCCTGATGCCCGATACCGATATTCGCGTCGTTACCCAGCCCAGCCTGATGAAAGAGCATCCGTCAGATGCGGACCTCTCCATCCTGCTTGGCAGCGGTGACTGGCCAGAACTGATGACTTACTCGCTGTTTCCTCGGCGCATCGTGGCCGCCTGTTCTCCGGCCCTGAAGAAGGAGGCCGGGTTCGAAAAGTATTCCGACCTGGACGGCCAGACCCTGATCGTGCATGAAAATCGGCCGCACTCGTGGGTCAACTGGGCCCAGGCGCTGAATATCAAACCTCCCCGTGCCGGCAAGATTTTCCGCTTTGACTCGATGGCCGCTGTGGTGCTGGCGGCGGCTGAAGGCCTGGGTGTCGCGTTGGTTTCCTGGCCGCTGAGCCAGAGGCTGTTCGATTCAGGTGCGCTGGTCTGCGCCATCAGCGAAGAAGTCGACACGGGCGAGCAGTTTTACCTGGCACACCGGCCGGAAGAACAACAGCGTCCCGAAGTTGAAACCGTCGTCGAATGGGTGTTGGAAGAGTTCCGGTCGGACGGGTGAAAAAAAGTATGTTGCCGGCAACAAAACAGCGTTTGTCAGCAGGGCGCCAGATTTCTAATCTTGCAATCGTGTTCTGAGACATTAATCACTAAGGAGAGCAACGATGAACAACAGCAAGATTCTGACGATGGGATGCGCCGTGGCCATTGCGCTGGCGCCCTTCAGTGTGAAAGCGGCTTCCCTGCAAGACGGATTGGACGCATGTGCAAGCGCAGTGGTAGATGAACTCGCCACCAGCAACGGCGCGCCAATTGACTACAGCATGAGTGAAGACAGCCGCGCATCAAAATCCCGGTCGCGGATGACCGAGACTTATCACCTCGACGTTCGTGATCCGAGCAGCGACGAAGTCGTCGCAAGAGCGGACTGTGTTGTGGACTCCCGCGCCCGGGTGAAGAATGTGGTCACGTTACCCCTGGACGAACCCGATGCGGCCCAGCGCGCCGCGAGCCTGTAAGCGCCACCAGGTGCTCGTAGGGGCGGGTCCGGTATCCGGGACGTGCGATCCCGGGTGCAGGATTCGCCCCTACACCTTCAGTCCTGCCGCGTAGCACGATGAACAGGCCCATTGAAAGCTGAACCCGCACAGGTGTCCGGTGACATCCTTTGCCCTCGTACTAAGGGCTGCAATGGGTCGGAAGCAGTCCAAAGCCACCTTTCACTGACTTATTCCGTTGTGAGACGTTAAGCAGAACTCCCCTGGACGTGAATCTCAGGGGAGTTTAGTTCTCGGTTCGGCCATTAGCAGCCGTTGAATATTACCTCTTCGGAGGCGAATAGGGATCTGGTGTGCCGGGCGCGATCGGCGGCTCTTTTTGTAAAGATGCCCCGTGTTCCTTCAATATCTCTGCCATTGGCCAACGCACCCAAAAATGACCCGCTGTCGCTTTCGTCAGCGGATATTCTTCCTTGGGATCGGAATACAGGTTAAAGAACCGTGGAAAATCGAAGGTGCGTCTTTCGTCGGTTCCGCGTTCAACTTCATGGAACATCATTTTCCAATTTCGCCACTTGATGCCGAACACCTCGCTTCCAACATAGACCATAAATCCGTCGCGGTTCGACTTTTCCTGCTTTCCTGTCAGAAAGTCGAGCTGATCTACGCTGTCTATAACACGGTCATCAGGAACATTTGCGCCTGCAACGTTCGCGAACGTTGCAAACATA
>CALDVW010000112.1 GCA_937924405.1 uncultured Lysobacterales bacterium | reverse complement strand
GTCAGGCGAATCTTGGCGAGTTCGGTCAGGGGCTCATAACCCTCTGCCTGTCCGGTGTATTTCTTCAGGCGAACCAGGGCTGCCTTTTGCCGTTCCGCTGGAACCTGCTTGTCCAGCAATCCCTTGAAACCGGCGAAAATCAGGCCGGTGATATTGCTGTAGGGCAGTACGCGCTCATAGTTGATTCGATTCGACTCCATGTTATCGCGCGTCGCCTTCAGCATGATTTCGATGTCCTGCGCCACGCGTGGATCTTCTTCCTTCACCAGCAGGCCGTTCAGGTAGGTGATTTTCTGCTCATCAACAGCCATTTGCCGTTCATACAGATTCTCGCGCAGATCGAAAATCTCCTCGTCATAACCATTAACCCCCATTTGGCCAGCAAATTCAGGCATAAATTTGGCTGAAGAATCCAGCACGTTGTAGGCAATCTCGTTCGAGCGCTGAACCCACCCGGGTGTGAAATTCGTCGCCTCCTGGGCAGAAACAGTCGAAGCGTACATTGCCGTGCACAGAAACAGGCAGATAAGCGTCGCTCTGTTGAAGTTGGTTATTCGCATGGATGTTCCTTGTTGAGAAGTGCGAACAGGCTACAACAACTGAAGGAGGTGAGGCATGGGTGATTGGTCATGTTCGATAAAGCAGCGCGTGCAGCGCCCGGCATCAGTGCTTCAATCGGAGACGCCCGCCACTAAATTTCAACGGGATATTAATGGCTGGGTCTACTGGCCCCGGAACTCT
This sequence comes from uncultured Lysobacterales bacterium, assembly GCA_937924405.1. GTDB lineage: Bacteria > Pseudomonadota > Gammaproteobacteria > Xanthomonadales > SZUA-36 > JAHEFT01. The sequence continues at coordinate 16,169 of CALDVW010000112.1, read as the reverse complement.
GCCGGCGACAACCCCGTGTGCCTTTTGAACGCGTGTGAAAAATGACTGCGGCTGGAAAAACCACAGCGTTTTCCAATTCGTTCCACCGGCAGGGGGCTACTGGTCAGCATCTTGGCCGCCCTTTCCAGCCGTACGTGATTAACCAGGTTCATCGGTGATTTGAAAAAGGCGTCATGAAAGCGTTTGGCGAATGCCGAACGGCTCATGTTGACCGATTCGGCCAGCGACTCAACGGTGTGCGGCGCGAACGGGTGCTCCATGATCTGATCTATGGCTTTTGCCAGGCGTGGATCATTCAGCGCGCTCAACCATGCCAGATTCGAATCCGACCTGGCTGATACGGCCCGCAGCATATGGACCAGCAGTTGGGTCATGATCGCACCCTGCAGGACCGGCGTGCCGGGTGCGTCACGTGATTGCTCCTCGAGCAGCGAATTGAAAAGTCCGGGTATTTCGGGAATTCCGGAAAGATCGACAACCAGTATCTCCGAGAGATGGTCGAACAGGCCGATGGACTCTCCGTACCTCACGTTGAGTGTTCCACAGCCAACCACCATCTCCGCCGGTGACTCACCGGCTATGATGTGGTGAACCGGCGGCCCGGTCGGGGTGCATTCGATTCTTAATTCATGTTCGGAATTTTCGCAGGTGTCCAGCGAATGGACTGTTCCGGTCGGAATGACCATCAGCCAGTTGGGGCCTACCTCGGTATGGGTACCATCCGGACAACTCAGCCAGCCATCCCCTTCGACAACAAAATGCAACATGGCGCAGGGCGGGCCCGGCAGGGTCAGGCGCCAGCCGGATTGCAGCATGCACAAAGCAAACGGCTCGACTTCGACGCTGAGGTTTGCAAGGTAGCGGTCCAGGATTGACGATCCGTTCTGCGCCCGATTATCGGTCATAGCTGATTTCCATATTCACCCGCAATATGTCCTATGCTTAATTAGTCTGGACGGATTCGCACAAGCTGCGTACCAATTTGCACGCCCGTCTGTATCAATATAGACATCGGACACAAAACTATCCACTCGCCCCGACGGGGCGGTAACGCAGCAAGAAGGAGAGTACCATGAACAGATTATTGAAAATGAGCACCCGACTGCTTTTGGGCCTGGCTTTGTTCCCGGCGCTGGTCATGGCGCAGTTGCCTGATCCGGGGCTGACCATTGACCCTGCCCGCACGGCCCTGGTCATTACCGATCCACAGAATGACTTTCTCAGCCCTGAAGGTGTTACCTGGGGCCTGGTCGGCGCCAGTGTCGAAGCAAACGGCACCGTTGCAAACATCGAGGCGTTGATGAAGACCGCCAAGGCAAACGGGATTGAAGTCGTCATCTCGCCGCATTACTACTACCCGACCGACCATGGCTGGCAGTTCGGCGGTGCCGTCGAAACCATGATGCATGCGATCAACATGTTCGACCGTCAGGGTGCACTGACCACCCAGGGTTTCGAAGGGTCGGGCGCAGACTGGCTGGAAGTCTACAAACCGCTGATCAATGACGGCAAGACCGTGGTCACCAGCCCACACAAAGTCTATGGCCCGGAGTCCAATGACCTGGCTCTGCAGCTGCGCAAACGCGGCATCGACAAGGTCATCCTCGGTGGCATGTCAGCCAACCTGTGCGTAGAGTCCCATATGCGCGAGTTGCTCGAGCAGGGTTTCGAGGTGGCCGTGGTAATAGATGCAACTGCCGCCGCCCAGACACCTGATATTGACGGTTATGCAGCCGCGGTAACCAATTTCCGCTTCCTCGCCAGCGCCTCGTGGACGACTGAACAGGCCAAGGCAGCCATGACTGCCGCCGGCGGTCACTGACAAGCGCGGATTTTTGAGTATGATTAAGTTGTCAGGCCACGGCTTCGTGGCCTGACAACTTTTCAACGCGCCAGGGCTAAAAACGATGAATGCAGAAACCAACATTGCCGTTAATGACCGCGAAGAGCTGCTTTACCTGCTCACCGAGGCAGCCCAATTCGAACACGTCGTCATGTGCACCTACCTGTATGCACAGTGGAGCCTTAAAAAGGACGAAAGCGAAGGTATTACAGCGCAGGAAAAGGAAGCGATCGATCGCTGGAGAGCTTCCATTCGAGCCGTCGCGCTTGAGGAAATGCTGCACCTGGCGCTGGTGAACAACCTGATGGCGGCTTTTGGCGCCACACCGCATCTTTCACGGCCGGATTTCCCGATCAGGCAGGGTTACTTCCCCTCTGATCTCGATTTTCACCTGGCGCCTTTCAACGAGCAGACCATGCAGCATTTTGTATTCATTGAACATCCGGAATGTATTGAAGTAAAGGACGGGGCCGGATTTACCCATGAATCACACTACACGCGGGTGGTGTGCACTGATTTGCTAACACCCACTTCACGCGACTACGCCACACAGGGGCATTTGTACCACGGCATCGCCCAGGCCATCCAACGGCTGGCCGACGAACTGGGTGAGGAGAACCTGTTTATCGGCCATGGCGAGGCGCAACTGAGCTCCGCCGAGTTCCCTTTGCCTGGATTGTTTGAAGTCAGTGGCGTGGAAACCGCGATGAAGGCCATCGAGGAAATCGTCAGCCAGGGTGAAGGCGCGCCGGCACATCGTGAAGATTCGCACTACGCCCGTTTCGATGCAGTCCTGAAGGAATACCAGGCGTTGAAAAAAGCCCGGCCAGACTTCGAGCCGGCCTACCCGGCCGCGAAAAACCCGGTACTGACCGAGGTGGCGGATGACGAGCACACCACCCGGGTGACCAATTCCGTGGCCCGGCATGTCGTCGATCTGGGTAACGCCATTTACGGCCTGATGCTGCAAACCCTGGCGCAAGTCAGCGCCCCGGTTCCGCTACCCAGCGGCCTGCGGCAGGGCTTGTCGGATGTGTCCTGCCAGCTGATGAGATATGCAACAGTTGTCGGTGAGGCTGCGGTGCGATTACCCATCTGTGATTCCAAACCGGGTATCAACGCCGGTTTGAGTTTCGCCCTGCCCAAGTCATTCGGCCAGTATGTTCAAGCCAACGCGGCGCAGATCCTCGCGGAACGGGCATCTGAATTATCAGACGCCTGCCGCCATATCGAGAGCCGCCAGGAGCTTCCCGGTGTAGCGGACGGCCTTGCCGATCTGGCGGCCCAGCTGTCTGCCATGCACAGCGACTACGAAGAGCATTTCACACTGGTTATCGATACAGACCAGGCCACCGATGAAGCCCAGGCGGTGCAAACCCCGCCTGACGATGTTCCGGCCAATGTGGATGCCGACAATGTCGCCAGCAGTGAAGACATCGAAATCAGCTTCGATGTCGAGCGCTGCATCCACTCGCGCCGCTGCGTACTCAATGCGCCGACTGTTTTCCTGGCCAACGTCAAGGGCCCCTGGTTGCACCCCGAGACCGACACGGTCGAACACCTGGTGCACGTGGCACAATCCTGCCCTTCGGGCGCCATAACCTACCGGAGGCTCGATGGAGGCCCGGAAGAAGATACGCCGAAAGTCAATGTCATCAATCTGCGGCAAAATGGACCTTATGCCTTCCATGCCACGCTGAATATCGATGAGCAGCCGCCTCTGTATCGAGCTACCCTCTGCCGTTGCGGCCAGTCAAAAAACAAACCGTTTTGCGACAACTCACACATCGAAGCGGGCTTCGAAGCCACCGGCGAACCCGAAACCATTCCGTCTGAGCCACTGGTGGAACGCGGCGGCGAGCTGCACGTCGTTCCATTGAAAGACGGCCCCCTCAAAGTTAGGGGCCCGATGGAAATCTGTAGCGGAACCGGGCGGACCGTCAATCGTCCGCAGTATGCCAAGCTGTGCCGCTGCGGCGGCTCGTCGAACAAGCCTTATTGCGACGACACGCATCTCCGAATCGGGTTCAGATCCGGGAAATAGTATTGTTCCCTGAGCCCTCCTCCGACGTTTATTGGTTGGCGATGAGCGGGACAGCCGCCCACTCCATGTGAGTTTCAGGAACGGCTGGTTTGCCTGGCTTTGGCCCGCCTGCCGCTATTCCTTGCCTGGTTGCGCTGGCCCCTGCTTTTCTGTGCAGTTACCTGCGGAGCAGGCCGGGCTGGTGGTGCCGAGCTTCGCGGCTTCGGCACCGGCTGTGCACGATTCTGTCTTTGCGCTGGAGCCAGGGCCACCCGCGACGGTTGGCGCCTGGCTTGCTGATGGTTCGTCACCGGTTGTGTCCGTTGGGCCACCGGCTTGCGGGCAGGGGAGGTCCGCTGCCTTCCGCTGTCGACCGTTCTATCTGGTTTTGACTGTTGAACCGCGACCCTGGTCGCAGGCTTTGACTGCCGCCTGGTCACTTTACGTGTCGTGACCGGCTGTGATTTGCGAACCGGCGCCTGAGTCGCTGGGGCAGATCGCTGCCTGGCCGGTTTGTTAGCAACCGGAATCTGTGACGCCTGCCGGGTTGAGGCTTGCGCCGGCCGGTTGGTGCGCGGACGGCTGTTCCTGTAGATGTCGGGGTTGCGATCTGCCTGGCGATATACCCTGCCATTGTTATCGGCCAGCAAGCGATTTTTGCGGGCCTCGGCATTGGCATCCCTTACATTTGCCTTGGCACGCATTTCGGAAGGCCTGATCGGCTCCTTTCTGCTGCGGCCGGCCTTGTTCTTGCCGCCAGAAATGCGGGCCCGGTTGTCTCCCGGGGCCGGATTGTACGCCTGCCTGCTGTCGCGATCCCGCCGGGCCGGTGTGCGAGGTTGATTATCACGGGTACGGACAATCCGGGCTCTTTGTTGGTCGTCACGGTAGAGATTGTCATTGCGCTGACGGGGGGCAGGCCCGCGTCCGTCACCGCCGCGCTGATGACCTCCACGTTCATGGTCACCTCGTCCATGATCCCGGTACCCGTAACGGTCACGCCCATACCCTCGGTGCCGATAGTGCCGCGGCCGGTAACCGCGCGGCCCCCAATGACCGTAGTGCCGATGATGCCAGTAGTGGTTGTGATGCCAGTAACCACCAGAATAGAAGCCCACGCTGAAAGGCCCCCAACCCCAGCTCAGACCAAAGTTCCAACCGGTCCAGGGATTGTAGCCGACTGCAAACCCCCAGGTGCTGTGACGGGGATAGTAATAGTAGGGTGAAACCCAGGGCCGGTAGTACCAGCCGGAACCATAGAAAATTGTGTTGTGGTAGACATAACTGCCCGTGTAGCCCGGGGTGTAACCGACATAGACAACATCGGGCGTACTGTCATAAATGTGCACATACTTGACGTTGTACACCGGCGAGGTCGGCAAAATAGAAGCCACCTGCAGTGGCCGTTGGGCGGATACCTCCCACGGTCCGTTCGGTGTGGAAGACACGTACCAGACTCCGTCTTCCACCAGGTAGTACAGGCCACCGGACTGAATCACTGTTGACCCGGTATTGCTGGCATAAACGAGATCAGCGCCATCGACCGGTTCAAACTCCGGCTGGCCGTCATACTCGACATCAATATCCACCTCGCCCCGGGTGACCGCGGCGGTCTGTGGAACCTGGGCGTCCAGCACCGCGTCCCGCGCTTCCTCGGTGCCAGCCACGTAGACGCGCGCGTCAGCCTGGTTCGAATCCTTCGGGATGCTGGCAAATGCCACTGGCAGATCTTCCGCGGGCTGGTATGACCAGGGCCCGTTCAATGATCCGGACTGGTACCAGCGGCCGGCCAGCACGATGTAATACTTTTGCGAGCCCACATGCATGAACAGGTCGTCATCCGAGTTGTGCAGCACCAGCAGATCATCGACCAGCGGCACGAAGGCTGCGGGGCCGTCGGTCACAATGAGTTCCGCCGGCTCGGTCGAAACGATGATTTCCGGCGCGTTGGCTGCCGTGACCGGTTCCAGTGGCTGCTGTTCCGCCGCCCCGGGTTCACCGGCCTTGACCATGGCTGCAATGTCAGCCGGTGGGCTGTCTTCGAATTGATAAGGCCCGGTCGCGTTAGCCGCGCGGTACCAAACGTCTTTGGCCGCATTGAGGTAATAGTGCCTGCCGTTGAAAATCAGGGGGTAGGGTGTATTGATCACCGCCTGGTATTTGCTGTTTTCGATCTCCCGCAATACGGGTTCGCCGTCCATGGAAACCAACAGTGCAGGACGATCCCGGTAGATCACCCGGGGCGGTGAAGTATTCAGCTTTTCTGCCGCCAGTGATTCCGCTTCGGTCGCCTTCAGGGATGCCTGGAGTTCGTCCAGGGAGAAATCGAGGTTCCAGCCAGGTGACTGCTGCTGCAGCACAGACGCAAGCTCCGATTGCACGTTGTCCGTGCCGGCGGGGAACCGCGTTTCAGTCACTTTCATATCCACGGGGTGGACAATGCGGCTGGACTGGTCAATTTCGACCCGTGACTCGAACCAGCCCGCGCCAAATACCGGTTCGGAATCAGCCGTTGCACGCCAGGCAAGTGCCGCGCGGAATTGAATGACGTCCCCGTTCATTTCATCCACCTGAGGCTGGTAAATCGTCACCATCCCCTGCTCGAGCGGAACGGTGCGGGGCCAGTCACTGTCCTGCGCCAGCACCGATGGAAGGCTGACAAGCAGTAACAATGCCCAAAGTACATTGACCAGTGATCTGTTCATATCCAACTCCTCCGCGCACGAAGCAGGGACTGCTACAGTTTCACTATAAGCCCGGGCTCATGAATGCAGGATGAACAAAAGATCGGTCTAGCAGGCGGGCGGTTCAAAGTGGCTGCATTGATCCAGCAGCCAATCGCGGAAAGCAGCCACCTTGGGCAGGTCAAAAAATTGTGGCGGCGCCACGAAGTAGTGAGACCAGTCAGCTTTGACCACGGTCTCGATGGGCCGCAGCAGCCGCCCCGCATCGATGTCGCGGGCGACCAGTGACCAGCGGCTGAGCGCAATTCCCTCACCCTGCTCAGCAGCCATCAGGATGCTCAGTGAATCGTTCAGCAGTGACCAGCGGCTGTCACGGCTGGCCTCGCCAAACTCGTGGAACCAGGGGTCCCAGACGTCACTGGGTGCGAACAGCAGGTCGTGTTGCTGCAAAGCCTCTGCCGACTTGATCGGGCCAATTTCATCCAGCAGGCGGCGGCTGCAAACCGGCAGTATCCAGTCGTCCATCAATTTGACCGACTCGAGCCCGGCCCATTTGCCGGATCCCAGGCGGACCGCCGCATGCATATCGCTCTGATCAAAATCCACCAGCGCATTGTCAACGTTAATGCGCAGGTCAATTTGAGGCTCAGCATTGTAAAACCCGGACAGGCGCGGCATCAGCCATTTCTGCAGAATCGATGGCATCATGCTGACGTTGAGCACCCCCTCCGAACGATCCTGGTTGACAAGCTCCACTGCCTGGCGCAACTCCCTCAGTCCGCGCTGCACACCGGGCAGCAGCTTGAGACCTGCTTCAGTCAGGGATATCTGCCGGCCATGGCGATGGAACAGCGTCTGGCTCAGGCGCTGCTCCAACGCACGAATCTGGGAACTCACCGCCGCCGGAGTCACGTTCAGCGCCTCCGCCCCTTTGGCGAAGCTCAAACGGCTGGCCACCGCTTCGAAGGTACGCAATGCATTGAGTGGAATAGTTGGCATAATACTTAAGAAAAACTTAACTCGTAACCAATAAATACCGTTAGTCATTATTCAGGAGTATCACTAACATTGTCAATCGAAAGATACAGAAGTTAGTGAGTTATACCGTATTTTTCATTCAGAAAATTGTTACCGTTCTATGACAGAAGGAGATAAGCAAATGTTAATCGATACGATACGGGATGCTTACCGGGATATCACCGGTAATTTTGTAGAGGCCGAGACGGTAATCACCGTACCTGCCCACCGGCCTGCCGCCAACGCAGGCAGCTTCGTAAACACGGAAATGCAGGCAAGGCGTCAACGTCGTCAGCGCAGACTGCAGCGTGCGGGGCATGGCCATATCAATGGCTGGACGGTTCGCACCTGGTGATGGACGAACCGGCAAATCCCGAACAACCCCAACCCATCCCATCAACCTGAGGGGTCCTGGCTTCCCGAAAACCACAGGGTACAGGACCCCTTCTTCTTTTCCGCAATCCGCACCTGACTGCAGTTCGCAATACCACCCGAATCTATTTTAATATTGTTCGTATATATTAAATAATGTTATATGTTATTTAATATGATATGCTACTGGCATGGCCAGGCAATACGATTCAAGCAGGCGCAGAAAAGCCGCCGAGCAAACCCGCAACGACATACTCCAGGCTGCGTTGAAACTTCACTGGGAAGGGATCACCGGCTTCGAACCCCTGGCCCGGGAAGCAGGCTGCTCCGTGGCGACACTACGCAAACATTTTCCGAGCAAGGAAACACTTTTTCAACACTGTACCCGGGCTTTCGCCAAGACGCTGACAATGCCGGATCTCACTGCACTTGGTGAAATCAGCGAAACCGCCCAGCGCGTCGAACAAAGCGTTTCTGAACTCTGCCGCATGCACGAGGCCATGTTTGGATATGCCTGGTTAGCTGCACAGCAGCGCGAAATCTCACCCACCCTGCAGGCCGAAATGAACGCCTACGAGGGGCTGGCAGATGCCATCGCTGTCATCATCACCCCGCCGGGTTCGACCAGGGCCCCGCTGATACGGGGGCTGCTGGACTTTCTCACCTACCGGGCGCTGCGGCTGGCAGGACAGTTATCACCCGAACAGGCCAGCATAGAACTGCTGGCAACCCTGCACCCGCTGACTGTGGCGGGCACTGATTAAACCGTTCCATCACCCGTACGGAGGACCCGGAACCATGCAGACCAACCTGGAAAGTGGCACCAGCATCAACGAGATTGCCAGCGGAATTTACCGCATCAGTACCCCGGTACCCCCGGAAGTTGTCCCCGGCGGATTTACCTTCAATCAGTATCTTGTGGCAGATGACGACCCACTGCTTTATCACACCGGCCCGCGTAAAATGTTTCCGTTGGTATGCGAGGCCATTGCGTCCGTATTACCTTTACGGTCGCTGCGTTACATCGGTTTTTCGCATTACGAGGCCGATGAATGCGGCTCGCTCAATGATTTTCTGGAGGCCGCCCCCAAGGCGGAACCTCTGTGCAGCAAAATTGCCAAGATGGTCAGCGTTGATGACGTTGCCACGCGGCCGGCTCACGCCCTGGCCGATGGTGAAGAACTTTCTTTGGGGACGCACGTAGTACGGTGGATCGATACACCACACCTACCCCATGCATGGGAATGCGGCCACCTGTTTGAAACCACCACCCGTACACTGTTCTGCGGCGACCTGTTCACCCAGGGAGGAAATGAACATGAGCCACTGACCACTGATGATATCCTTGAAAGCAGTGAAGCGATGCGTGGTGCGCTGGACTACTTCTCCCAGACCCGGCGTGTGGATGAGTTGATGGAAAAACTGGCGATCACTTCACCCCGCGTGCTGGCCTGCATGCACGGCGCCGCATGGCAGGGCGACGGCGCCACGCTGTTGCGCCAACTGGCGGGGCGGCTGAACGGACAACAGGTGACTTAATGAAGTCAGAATAGCCGCGGCCGGGCCCGAATTCGAAATTCCGGAGCATGATATGTTCGAGGCAGATTTACAAAATGTAGCCAATATGGCAGAAATACTGGGTGCGCTGCTGGTCGTTGGCGGCGTCATCTTCGCGTTGATTGAAATTCGCCATTTCCGTCAGCAAAGGCAGGAGACGGCCGCTATGGAGATCATGCGCTCCTTCCAGAGCCCCGAATTCACCCGGGGATTACGTCTGGTCATGGATTTCGAGCAAGTGTGCCGGGCCTGTGATGAGGAAGTCATGCCGAAGGATCTGCAGGATGCTGCCGTTCTGGTCAGCACCACGCTGGAGTCCACCGGACTGATGGTTTACCAGAGGATCGTCCCGTTTTCTCTGGTGCAGCAGTTGATGGGCGGAACGATACAGGCCAGCTGGCGGGTGTTGCGGCCCCACACGGAAATGCTGCGGCATAAGCTCAAGCGGCCCTCCATTCACGAATGGTTCCAGTGGCTGTCGGAGCGGCTGGACGAGTTTCCGGAATACCGCGACGAAGAAGGGGCTTATTCCAAGTACCTGAGCTGGAAACCTGAAAAGGGCCCCCGCCATAAGACAAAGAAAAGCACCTGAAGAAATCGGCCAGGCGGTGAGCTACGCGGCCCTGTCCCACCGTCCGTCACAGCAGCGCTCATGGGCAATTTTCTCCAGCATCGCATCTACAATCCCGACGTGCACCGCCTCGCCGCTTACCTGGTTGATCTGCCGCACCGCCGAGGGGCTGGTGATGTTGAGCTCGGTCAGGTAGTCACCAATGAAATCGGCGCCGGCCAGCATGATTCCGTGCTCGCGCAGAAACGGCGCGATCGTCCTGATGATGTAGTTTTCCCTGGCGCTGAGCTGAGCAGGCACACTTTCTGCGCCCTGGTGAATATTGGCGAGATAGCTGCCGGGCTGCGGAATCCGGTTGACCATTCCCAGCGGCTTTCCGTTGACGAGATAGACTCGCTTGTCACCCTGGCTGACCGCCGGCAGGAATTTCTGCGCCAGCAGGAAGCGGGGTTTGCCGTCTACGCCCACCAGGGCATCGCTGACTTGTTTGCGGAAATCCCCCTGTTCATCCCAGTCGACTTTTAAAATGCCGCGCCCGGAACAGTCATTGAGCGGCTTCAAAACCAGGCTGCGGTGTTCAACGGCAAAGCGTTCAATCTGATCAGCGTTCATGCTGATCAGGGTCGGCGGTGTGAACTCAGGCCAGCGCAAAGGCAGCATTTTTTCGTTGAAATCCCTGAGTGCCTTCATCTCGTTAAATTGCGCAACGCCGGGATCGAGATAGTCAAGAATCAGGGTCAATTGGAGGTAATCCGTATCGAATGGCGGGTCTTTTCGCACCAGCACCGCATCAAAGCGGTTCAAGCTCGACCAGGCCGGGCCCGCCAGCACCAGCGGGTCGGCACTGCTTACCCTCGATACCATGCCCATCGGTTGATCGTGCACCAGGGCGAGGTCTTCCTGCTGCGACCAGTAAACGCCGTGACCCCGCCCGATCAGTTCCTGCATCAGCAGCAGGGAGGTTTCCGTTTCCAGGTTCAGCGTTTCTGCCGGATCCATGATGAAGAGGAAATTCGCTGGTCCAGGTTGAATGGTTTGGTTTGAAATCACTTTTATCTCCAATATACTAGAATTATCGAATTATTAAGGGAAAAAAACACCTGTTAATCACTCACGTTAATGCACGAATCTTCGGCACAGCAGTTCTCGACCAGGAACTTCATCAGGTCGTCCATGTTCAGGAAGTCAGCCTTGCAATACAGGGTGCGGCTGTCCCGTTCCTGCGAAATCAGGCCGGCCTGAACCAGCCTGGCAATGTGGTGTGACAAGGTAGACGCCGGAATTTCGAGTTTATTCCTGATCTCACCCACCGAACTGCCCCTGGGGCCAACCCCGATCAGATCACGATAGATAGCCAGCCGGGTGGGATTACCCAGCGCTTCGAGTTGCCTGGCCGCGTTTTCGAGTTTCATGACGCATTATTACGCTTTGGGGCCGGATTTGTCAACTATTATTCTAGTAATATCGAATTATAAGCGCTGCGGCCCGCGAACATTGAGGTAAGTGCTAATGTGCCATTCAAGGTTAGGAGGGTTATCGGAATCGAGGTTTTTAGTGGCTTCTATGAGAAGATAATCACCGCCAGTATTCCCGTCAGGGCCGCAACTAACTGTTACTGTTTTACGTAACGGCCCTCGAACCAGACCGTCCAGGTATCCTTTTCCTTATCGTAGGCCTCGAAGCGCTGGATCACATCACCATTCTCTTCGGGCGTCCAGGTTCCACGGAACCGGGTGCTGTCGTTGGGCTGGTAATTGTCGATTTCACCTTCCAGCACCATCTGGCCCTGGTCATTCAGGCCGCCTGTGTAATCAATGGAGTAGCCATTGGACACCCATACCTGGCGCCACTGGCTGCGCACCGGGTTGTAGTAATTAATCGAGAATCCGCCATTGCCAGCCACGTCCTCCCAGGTTTCCTTGATCAGGCAATTGGCATAATGCTTGGTAATAGAGTTGGTTCCCGCCAGGGCCTTTTTCTCATCGTTGCTGTAAACCTTCCACTCACCCACCCAAAAGTCCCACTCATCGAAGCCGGCGTTTTCCTCGCACCAGGTCTGTGAGATTTCCGGCGCATCCTGCGCCGGCACCGTTCCAGCCAGGCAGAGGGCCAGGGCCGCAAAACAAATTTTGTTCAGTACATCCATAATTTTCTCCCGGATCAGTCCGGTAAACAGTGTGCAGGACGCCGGGCTCTGCAGCCAAGGCTGAAAGCGGTGAAATGCCCCTGTCCTGCGGTAAGTCAGAACTGATACTCTTTTCACATGCCCCCTCGATTGACAGCGGGCATGGTGTGCTCACAACGCAATGGATAACTCAATCAAGAGTTTCCGATGTCAAAAAATTCTGCTGTTGAAGACAAGGAAACATTGAAATTGACCGAGTGGGAACTGGGAAACCTCCATCTTCCACCTGTCACTACCGTTACTTTGTACGAAGGCACTGCCCCCGTTAAGTTTCTGCGCGGCCGTATTGCAGGAATGTTGGAGAATAATCCAATGAAGGCCGGATCGACATTGCGGAATTGTCGATTTCCGTTAGTTCACTCAGCACCTGTTGATTTTTTTCCTGGTTGCGTCCAACGATGGCAACCGCAGCTCAGGCCGCTGCGAAACCCAAGGCTATGCCCTGCCCAATGCCACCGTTACCGCCGGTAACGATCGCAACACGTCCGGTCAGGTCAAATAAACCCGAAGTCTTCATATTGATTTCCAATAAGTCATGATGATTACATGTCAGGTGTGGCATCGACCAGCATGATGATATTTCGTTTGAATCCTAATTTTCCCGGGTAAAAAACAAGGCCGGCAACTCGGTTGGAAAGCCATCGTTATCCTGTGGCAAATCCTGCAGCCCGTGAGTGAACAGTGGCTCCATCTCACGATCGTCGATATATATAATCATTTTTGTCTGCTCAGCGGTAACCGGATCGATAAATACCATCCGATTGGCTATGACCTGTTCACCCTCAAGAGATGCGGTTGTCTTATCCACCCGGGTAGAGCGGAAATTGAATTCACGCACTTCCGGTGTTCCCTGGCAACTCGTGTTTGAATAATAGTCCATCGTGAAGTGCAGGGTATCTTCACTGAAGGTGAACCGTTCGGTTCCATGGGAGTCATTGTTCTCCAGGCTTACACACCCATCAAACACCCATGTACCCGTAATGTCGAACCAGGCGTTGGTACGGCTAACCACATTAGTCATCGCAGTAGCCTGTTCACCGGCACAGAGTACGTCAGGTCCGATCCGCTGTAATGGTATGTCCCCGGAAATGTCACCCCCTGACGATTTATACGCCCAGGTGGCCTCGGTACAAGATGAGAACTCCAGCACCGACGTACCCCATTCATCTAGAGCAACCTCTGAGGGAAGGTCGAATATCCCTCCGCTGGCCTGGTAAATAACAAGGTCAGCCCTGGCACCGCTGATATCGCCCTGAGCTAAAAACCATTCACGGCCGCCGCCGTTCTGGGGATAAGTGAACCAATACGCCACCATCAGGTTAGTCGCTGGTATGACTTCGAAAACCAGGCCCTGGCCATTGGTCGCCGGCTCAAACCAGCCCCCGCCCACCCCGTAGGTGATGACCATCGGTTGTTCCTGTGCAGTCACTGACACTGCCGGCAGCAGCAACAAAAATGCGATCAGGAACCTGTCGAGTCCGCGTGGGATAATACAAAAATTGTGCATAAAGATCCTATAAGGGGGATAAAAGCCCATTTTCCAGAAGATCACGTTTGTTGAAGGAATCTCGCTTCCCTGCTCCTCTGACGCCAACTGCTGCTATTCTTTAAATCAAGATGGCCGTTAAATCGAATCAGGCATTCTCGCTGCTCGGAGATTTGAGGCGCCGCCACGTATTCCGTGTGGCCGCATTGTACATTGTCGGCGCCTGGCTGTTGTTACAAATTGCTGACGTTATCTTTCCTGGTCTGGGTATTCCTGAAGCGTCGATTCGCTACGTGATGATTGCTGCACTCGTCGGCTTTCCAATTGCACTGGTGGTTGGCTGGATGTACGAACTCACACCTGATGGCATCGTACGCACATCCCCACTTTCAGAATCGACAGGGGTATCCGATCTTTCGCTTCGTGGTACTGACTATGCGATTCTTGGCGCATTGGTGCTGGTCGCCGTCAGTGTCACTTACGGGCTCATCGTACAAATGGATGATGTCGTCGAGGTCGAGCCCGCCAGCGTCGAACGGATGGCGTTTCCGTTGCCAGACAAACCGTCAATTGCAGTATTGCCGTTCGACAATATGAGTGATGATGCCGGGCAGGAGTATTTTGTCGATGGCATGACGGAGGATCTGATCACTGATCTTTCCAAGATTTCCGGATTGTTCGTCATCGCCCGCAACTCGGTGTTTACCTACAAGGGCACAGCGGTCAAAGTACAGGAAGTTGCAGAAGATCTCGGTGTCCGGTACGTGCTGGAGGGAAGCGTACGAAAAGCCGGAAATTCTGTTCGGATCAATGCACAGCTCATCGACGCAGTTACTGGTGGCCACGTTTGGGCCGAGCGTTATGATGATAATGCCGAAGACATCTTCGCATTGCAGGATCGCATTACCGAAAAAATCGTCTCTGCTCTTGAACTGAACCTTTCGCAAACAGAACAATTTTTCGATCGGGGCACCACCAGCCCCGAAGCCCACGACGCGTTCCTGCGCGGTTGGGCGCATTTTCGGCGCAATACGCCCGAGGCATTTGCCAAGGCGGTGCCCTATTTCGAACAGGCGATCGAATTTGATCCAGACTACAGCCTGGCGCACGCGGCACTGGCAACTGTCTACTGGAAAGTCCTCGATAAGTCCTGGAGTACGAGGAACGACGCCTGGGTTGCATTTCAGAAAATCAGCTGGGAAGTAGCAACCGAACGATTCACTGACAACCTAAGGCGAGCGATGGAGGACCCGGGGGCGCTGGCTTACCAGGCGATGGCATTCAAATACAGCATGCAGGGTCGCCACGACGAGGCGGTCGCCGAAGCCGAAAACGCAATCGCGGTGGACCCCAACAACCCACTTGGCTATGAAGCACTCGCCGCAACACTCATTTACAGTGGGCAGCCCGAGGATGGCGCTGAAGCCATTCGGGGTGCAATGCGTTTGGATCCGCGATATCCCTACGAATACCTGTTCTGGCTCGGGTTGGCGCAATTCAATATGGAGCAGTTCGAGAAAGCTGCCGAAACACTGGGCCAGGCGACCCAGGGGAACCCGGAGGACGACCGCGCCCTGATTTTGCTGGCGGCAACGTACGGGCAGTTGGGTCGAGTAGAGGAAGCGCAGTTCGCAGCAGAAGCGCAGAACCTGGTTCGCGAAAGACGCAACGCCCAACGCCCCGACAAAGATGTTTCGGAGGAGGGTATCGAGTCCTTTCTGCTTGGCCCTTATGCGCTGGAAGATGTGGACTTGTGGCTGTTCCAGGAATCAAGAGATCGAGAACGGCTACGTGAAGGTTTACGTGTAGCCGGCTTGCCCGAATTCGGAGAAAGCAGCGATGTTTCTCCATTTTTCGTAACCGGCGCAAGAACGATCGATGTCATTGAAGCGAAACAGCAGTATGACCGTGGTGTTGTTTTCATCGATGTGCGTGACGTCACTGACTCGAGAATTGGCCGCATCAAGGGAGCCGTCTCCATGGACTCGGAAATGAAATTCACCGAGGAAGCCCTCAATGCTGTAGTCAAGCACGATGAGGCTGTAGTTATCTACTGTCATGGCTCGCGCTGCTTGCGTTCATCCAAAGCTGTGATAATGGCCGTATCCTGGGGCTTCACCAACGTCTATTACTTCCGCGATGGCTTTCCGGCGTGGAAAAATGCCGGGCACCCGTTTGATATTGATTGAACGACGAATCATTGGGACCAGAGTAAAAACCCAGGTATGTCCGAACTTTCAATTTCGACCTTCGCATTGATTTGACTGCCAGATGGCTGTAACCGGACTCTGCGTAAGCTCATAGGCAATAATCCGGCCTCCGAGAGAAATTCGTACGGGCGGACTATACTAATGATGGGTGGGGATACTTACCTGCCGGGAATTTGTTCAGGAAATTGCGCCACGGACGGCAATGGGGAGTGTCATGGCTA